>JAOTUU010000388.1 GCA_029863705.1 Gammaproteobacteria bacterium | reverse complement strand
GCAGCAGGTCGCGGCGCATTCAATATGCATCCTTCTGGAGCCCGAACCCGGACGACGCCGAGTGAACCGGCGTTGTTCGGAATATCATTACCAACGACACAGCGCGCACCAAACGAGGCATAGGCCTGCGTGTAGGTTAATGGCACATTGATTCCGCGCCCTGATGTTGCCGATGTGCCGGCAAAATCAATATCAATACCATCAGCATCGATGCGCAACGAGCAAACGAGATCGACCGGCTCGTCATAGCCATCGATACGCATGGCGTATTGCCAGCGCCCTGCCGGAAGTTTGCGAATTTCTTCCAGCATCGCGTTGCGCGAACTGGTGATTATCATATCGCCAACCTCGTCGAGATCATCGAGGCCAAAATCCTCGAGCATAACGAGCAGGGAATCTGCGCCTGCTTTGTTGCAGGCCGTCAGCGAATACAAGTCCCCCTCTGCCGCTACCGGATCGCGAACGTTCGCACGTAGAATCTCCAGCAGCGTCTCGTTGGCTTGCCCGGCGCGAAAGAGGAAGCCGATGGGCAAGTTGATTCCCTCTTCGAATACTTGCGTACCATCCGGCCCGAAACCGAGGCCGCCGACATCGGCAATATGGGACGTTGCCGCAAACAATGCCACCGGTCGCTCTTTGCAAAAGACCGGCGTAACAACTGTGAAATCGTTGAGATGCCCGGTTCCGTGCCAGGGGTCGTTGGTTAGCAGGACATCGCCCGGCACCAGTGTCTCGATCGGGTGCTTGTCGAGAAAGAAGCCGACGCTTGCGGCCATTGCGTTGACGTGGCCCGGCGTTCCGGTAATGGCCTGAGCGAGCATTCGCCCTTGCTTGTCGAAGACACCAGATGACAAATCGCCAGCCTCGCGTACGGTCGTAGAAAAAGCAGTGCGAATCAAGGTCTGCGCCTGCTCCTCTACTATGGCGAGCAATCGATCCCACATGATCTGCATGTGAATACGGTGGAGAGCGCTCTTGTCAGTCATCAGCGGGCACTCCCCGGCGCGTCATAATGATGTATCCACGTGCGTCAATTTCGGCATCGAACAATGAGGTGACGACAGTGGTTGTTTGATCTTCCGTGATTAGCGCCGGGCCACTAATGCGACTACCCGGATTGAGTTGACTGCGTTGAAATACCGGCACGTCGACACGCTTTCCGTTGACCGGGTCAAAAAATGACTGCTGTATTGCAGGCTCAGGCAGCTTTGACGAATCAAGGCTTGGTAGAACTGGCGCAGGTTCCGGAGTTGGAGCGCTTATCGTCAGCGTCCAGCTGAGGACCTCGATATCGATACCCTCGATAAATCGTCCGTAGAGTTTTTCATAGGCGGCCTCAAACGCTTGCCGAAAGATACTGCCATGTGAGTCGTCATATTTGTGAAGTGGCAGCCTTACCGAGATCTCATGACCCTGGCCTGCGTAGCGCATGTACGCATGTCGGGATTCAGCGAGTTCTGCTGCGCTGCTCCCTGACCCAACAACTGCCAGCGCTTCGTTGCGCATCTCGTTCATAAGCTGATTGACAAGTTCATGATCCAGCGCAGAAAGTGTCTGCTGGCGACTGCGAACAAGCTCGTACGCGACGGGGGCTAGCAGGAAGCCTACGGCAGAGCCAACACCCGCCTCTGTTGGTACCACAATGCGACTCACTCCCAACTTCTCGCCCAGCCGCGCGGCATGCAACGGTGCTGCGCCGCCGAACGCAAGCATGTCGCGTTGGCCCACATCCAGGCCAAATTCTGCAGCATGGGCTCGTGCTGCCGCCGCCATATTCTCGTCGACGACTTCGCTAATGCCAAACGCAGCAGCGTCGGCGTCGAGTTTCAGCACCGAACCGACATCCCGTTCAATGGCTTGGTGTGCTGCCGTCGTATCGAGTCGCAAAGCACCACCGGCAAAACTCGTCGTGCAAATTCGGCCGAGATGAACATCGGCATCTGTCACGGCCGGCCGCCTACCGCCAAGATCGTACGCAGCCGGGCCGGGTTCCGAGCCCGCGCTTTCAGGCCCGACCTGAATGCGGCCGAGTTTGTCGACACTCGCAACAGACCCGCCGCCGGCGCCAATCTCCACCATTTCAATGACAGGGATGCGAATGGGCAAGCCGCTACCCTTCTTGAAGCGATAGACACGGTCGACCTCGAAGCTTCTTGAGGTCAGTGGCTCAAAATCATCGATGAGGCACAGCTTCGCAGTTGTCCCACCCATATCAAAAGACAATAAACGATCGAGCTTGAGTTCCCGCGCCACCTGCTGCGCGAGTATTGCACCACCTGCAGGCCCGGATTCGACCAGTCGAATCGGAAACCGGGTCGCAGTATCAAGCGTCGTCAGGCCACCGCCCGATGTCATTAACAGGAACGGGCAGCCAAAGCCGCGCT
>JAOTUU010000009.1 GCA_029863705.1 Gammaproteobacteria bacterium | reverse complement strand
CCACATGAACGGAAAGTCTATTCCTTTCGCGAATAGCGTTGCAGAACGTGAAGCAAGCGGTGACCCACGACCCTCGATACTCGAGCGTTACACGGACCGCGCACAGTACCTTGGCTTAGTCGCCGAATCAGCTATGCAACTGATCGATGAAGGGTTCCTGCTAGATGAGGATCTGGCCAGTATCCTGCAGCGCGCTGCAACGCACTGGGACTATCGAATCTCAGGACAGGGCGCGGATACCGACGCAAATAAGGCAGAGCCTTGCACCATCGCGAGAATGGGCAAGGATTGCGGCTTCTGATTCAACTCACATCCCCGGTCAGTCTTGCTCCCGCTGCGGCACGATTGGCAGCAAGACGTGGGACTCGTGATCCGGCCCGATGTAAATACTGTTGTCCTTGAGCTTATACGCAGCGAAGTAGTGATCGCCGTCGTGTGGCTGAACATCGAGGCGTATGCGGTGCCCCTTCCTGAACACCATGCTGGTCGCCCAGATCTCGACCTCGATCGGCACGATCTCACCCGGCATCAGCTTCCATTCCTCGTCATGCGTGTGATATGGCCGGTACGGTTTGGACAGCTCGCGATCGAGCTTGCGGTGCGACACTTTCAGAATGCCACGCGTAGCCGTTTCGACGCTGCCATCGGGTGCCACGTTACGCAGATAGGCAAACACGTCCATGTCGTCCGTTTCGGATGACACCCACAACTTGAGGTTGATGTGACCGGTAACCTCGACGTCCTCGGTCATGGGCTCGGTCACGAAAGACACCATGGGCTGCCCGTTGACGCCGCGCCGGTAGGCCTCCGGCCCGGAAGGAAACGTGATCTCGTCTTTCTTCGCAGGCGGTGTAGTGACCAGGCGAAGATCGTGCATTGCATCTTCGACGACGCCTGCATCCTCCGTGCTCAGGTAATATTTGGTGTACTGAGTTCGCGCGAGCGGCCATTCATCTTCGAATCGCCAGCTGCATTCGTTAACACTGACGCGCACGCAGATCTTGACGGGCGGCTCGTCCATGATGCCGGTGTCCCTGCCCTTCAGCCAGTAGTCATACCAGCGCAACATCTCTGTCTTGCCTTCATCCGAGTAGAAGGCGTCCGTGTGCCCGCCGATATGTACCTGTAATTTCTTGTCCTTCGAAGCCGAGCGCACATAGGCGTCAATGTTGCCGCGCAGATGATGGTTCCAGCCACCCCAGTTACCGGAACTGTAGAGCGGCACGGTGATCTTGTCGAACTGTGCCCGGGATTTCACCTCGTCCCACCAGCGGCTATCCGTGTGATGGGTCATGAAGTTCCACATCAGGTTTTCATCGAAGGCCGCCGAGTTGTCCGCGCGGGTAAATTCGAGCAACTGCTTACCGACGACATCGATCCACCAGCGTCCGTAAAACGCCTGGTTGAGGACGCCACCGTGAAACACCGAGTCCCGGTACAGGTCGGCCCAACCCTCCCAGGGCACGATGGTCGTCAGCGACGGCGGCTGCAAACTAGCCACATTCCATTGCGTGATCGCGTAATAGGACACGCCGGACAAACCGACTTTACCGCTGCTCCAGTCCTGCCGCGCGGCCCACTCAATGGCGTCGTAATAGTCACGGGTCTCCTGCATCGACCAGATGTCGGCCTTTCCTGGTGATGTCCCTGTGCCACGGGTATCGATGAACACCAGCACATAACCGCGAGCTACCCACCAGTCAGGCTCGGGTCGTTCCACATGGGTAAACGGCCTGACATGCGGCAAGACCCGATCCAGACTCTTTTGATACGCGCTCAGGCTGACGAGAACCGGAAACCTGGCATCATCACCAGCCGCATTCGGCACATCGGGTCGATACACATCGGCCCTCAATACCGTTCCATCACGCACCGGGATCGCGACGTCTTTTTCGAAGACGACGCCATATTCAGGCTGTGACAGGGCTTCGTCAGCGGTGGCTACCACCGGCTGGAATGCTGCTACGAGCAGGCTCGCTGCAGCAAGAAGACGCAGCACAACATTTGTTCGCGAATTGATTGTCATTTTTCCGGCCCTGGTCGCAATGGGAAGCAAAGTATCGAGCGAAACCGCTTTTATTCGGTTATAGTATTGACTGTGCAAACGATTGCAGTAAATCATGAGCCCCAATCGCTGTCAATTCGCCGTCAGGGCTTACCTGCCGCGGACGACATCCGTACCAATTCAGGAGAGTGATTCATGCCGGACCGTAGAGAATTTTTAAAAACCGTAGCCTATGCAGGCGCCGCAGGGTTTGCCCTGGGCCCGTATTCGTATGCTGTCGCGCAGCCGACCCGGCGGAGGATATCGATCGGCGGCAAGCCGATTAAGGTCGTCGACATCCACGCGCACTGCGGTATTCCCGCAGTCGAGAAAGTAGTCAGCGGCACGCCGCTGGAAATGACGGTCGGCGATTTACGTCTGTTGGGGCCAAGGCGTCTGGAGCGGATGGATAAACTCGGCGTCGACATTCAAGCGCTCAGTATCAATCAATACTGGTGGTATACAGCCGATGAAGATCTGGCGCGGCGCATTACCCGCACCCAGGATGAGGGCCTTGCCGAATGGTGTGCGGACCACCCCGATCGCTTCGTGGCTTTGAGCACGGTATCGCTGCAGCATCCCGATCTGGCTGCCGAGCAGCTCGAATACGCCGTCACCAAACTGGGCCACCGCGGTGCTTCCATCGGCGGCCACGTCAATGGCGCGGCGCCGTCATCCGAGCGCTTCGACCCCTTCTGGGCCAAGGCCGAGGAATTGGGCGTTACGGTGTTTATGCATCCAAGCAGCGCCGAGTACCTCGTTAAGGAGGGGGGCTTCGACGGTCGCGGCGATCTTGGCAATATCATTGGCAACCCGCTCGAGACCACGACGTTTCTGTCCCACATGATCTTCGACGGCACCTTCGACCGCTTCCCGCAGTTGAAAGTGTGTGCAGCGCACGGCGGCGGTTACCTGCCGTCCTACCTGGGCCGCACCGAGGTCGCATGCGAAGTAAGGGGTAATGCCAACTGCGCCAATCAGAAACGTCCGTCCGAATACCTGAAATCGCAGATTCTCGCTGATTCGATGGTCTTCACGGACGAGGGGCTGCGGCACCTGGTGGCGGAAATGGGCGCCAGCCAGGTGGTCTATGGCACCGACTTACCCTTCAGCTGGCCTGACACGCTGGACCTGATACTCAACGCCTCCTATCTCTGCGATGCCGAGAAGGAAGCCATCCTCGGGGGCAACCTGCTGCAGCTATTGCGTATCGGCTGAACACCAGTTCTTCGACCTGGTCACACAGGCGAACGCGATATTTGACGCGACGCGTCAGTGACAGGTCGTGCAAACCTCGGTCTGCAACAGACGACTTGCTCGATCGCTTACGGGTGCAAACGGAAGCTGCGCCGAATGGCAACTCGAGCATTCATAATTTCGCTCGAGGGCCAACTGGTGCGACACCTGGAAGTGCCAGTAGCCATCGCGTTGCGTTGAGAGCAGCGCTTCCAGACCCTCCGACGTCAGCGTCGCCTGCCACTCGCCAGCGTCACGCGAATGCCCGGCAGGCTGAATTTCGGCTACCTTCGTCTGCGTGGCAGTTGCCGCAACAATACTCTGTGCCGCAACTCGACCACTTAGAATTGCCGGCCCAAGAAACATGCCGTCGAGACCGAACATGCCATTGATACCGAGACTGCCGTTCAACTCTCCAACCGCGAACAAGCCGGGCACAACCTGACCTGACTTATCAAGTGCGCGCAATTGCCGGTCGACGGCAACACCGCCCATGTTTTTCCGCGTCACAGGAAATACCTGGACGGCGTAGAACGGCGGCTGTTGTATTTTTGGCGGCATATTTTCGCCGTGCGAAAAGCGACCAAATGCAGCGTCTTCACCAGCATCGATTGATGCGTTAAATTCCTTCACACTTTGCACAAGAGCTTCACCTGGCAGCCCGGACATTGCCGCCAACTCGCGCAAACTCTGTGCGCGCTTCGTCGCCCTGGGGTTATCCAATATCGGATGTTCATCTGACGGATTATTAAGCCAGGCGGCGCCACGCACGCCGAAACTATCGCGACTTGCGTCATCGAAAACCATCCAGTACGTGGACGGTTTCTGCCGCAGCAGGTCAACGAGGATATCTTTTTCGAAGCCCGCCTCATTGGTAAAGCGGTGACCGCTTGCGTTAACCCATAACGAGTGTTCATGGCCCGCAGTCAAAGCATGGCTTTGCTGTATATCGCGCGGATCGATAACGCCGTTCACATAGATAAAATGTCGGTTTATCCTGGCCAAAGCGGCACCGGCGCCGGTCGCCATATCATGTCCAGAGCCAGTAGCACTGATGGCTGAACCGATCAGGAGGCGATCAGGCTGCGGCAGACCGGGAATCCAGTTAGCAAGCACACGCTCGACGTCAGATTCAAAACCTCCGGTGGCAAGCACCACGTTGTCCGCAGTCAAGCGACGCATTTCGCCGCTGCGCAGATCTTTCACCACGACACCCGTAACCCGTTTACCTTCGACGAGCAACTCCTCCGCATTGGCATTCCACTGAAACGATATGTTCGGCAGGCGCAGTGCGGTTCGATAAATCGGCAGAACCAGATGCGCTGCGCGACCCCGGGTAAAATGGAAGCGCGGCACGCTGTTGCCATGGCTGGGCACCACGCGGATGAATTCGACGCCCATTTCAGTGACCCAGTCATAGACCATCGGGCGTGAATTGCTGGCGTAAAACCGAGTCCACTCAGCGTCGCCATCTTTGCTCCAGTCCATCCAGTCATCGTAGGCCAGCTCGGCTGAGTCCTCGATGCCCAGGCTTTCCTGTAGCGGCGTAGCAGCCATGGCCACACCGCCCGCCAGCATGGTGTGACCACCGGCAACAGAGTTCATGTCGATCACCAGCACTTGCAGGCCGCTGCGAGCCATTTCCACCGCCGCGGACAGCCCTGATAAGCCGGCGCCGATGACGATGACTTGCGCGTCCGGCTCGGCTGCTTTGTGTTGCTCGCATGAGGCGCTCTGCAGCAGCGCAACAGCGGCGGCAAAGAACGAGACAACGCGCCAAACGCGCTGAAAAACCTGTCCTGCCATAGCGCGCCCACCCCTATTTCCTCGCTTGATAGGGTATGCTGCCAGCTTCATGCACACGATTGCAAGCGGCAGCGGGTAGGCGTTAAGGTAGACCGCTGACGTGCCGATCAACCTAAGGAGCACTGGCCATGTGGGTGTCGCGATTGCTGTTGCCGCTTGTCCTCGCCAAGCTGTTTTGCGGTGTCGCGTTGGCGCAAAGCAGCGCCGACTGGCCTACTTTTGGTGGCGACGCCGGTGGCGGCCAGTATTCCGCGCTCGATCAGGTCAACGCATCCAACGCAGGTCGCCTCAAGGTCGCGTGGACGCACTTCTCGGGCGATAAGGCCTGGCTGCAGGCAACGCCGATCCACGCCAACAATACGCTTTATTACTGCACACCCATGAATCGTGTCATTGCACTCGATCCGATGAGCGGTGAAGAACGTTGGCGTTTTGATCCGCACAAAAGCGAGGGCGGGGAAGGCCTCATCGACCAGCCGCGTCAGGCGGTCAGGTGTCGCAGTGTCGCCTACTGGGAGGCAGCACAAGCGAAACCCGGAACTCCTTGTGAGCGTCGGGTATTCAAAGCCGACATCAATGGTAATGTTTATGCGATCGATGCCGACACTGGCAGATCCTGTCGCGATTTCGGCGCCAGGGATGGCCACCCTGGTTACGCCAGCCACTGGGACTACGAAGGTAATGGTCCAGGGCCGCGCCACTCGACATCCGGCCCTATAGTGATCAATGACCTGGTCATCGCCGCCGTCGGTGTTGAAGACAGCCCCGTAGACGCAAGCGACGGTTTCGTCCGCGCATTCGACGTGCGTACCGGTGAGCTTCGATGGGAGTTCAATCCGATTCCCCCTGAACACGTGCATGACACTGGAGCCGCCAACGTCTGGTCTACGCTCAGCGCCGACCTGGAACGTGGCCTCGTGTTTTTACCGACGACCAGCCCGTCATCGGATTTTTATGGCGGCACACGAAAGTTCAAGATTCCGTATGCCACTGCAACGGTCGCCCTATCCGCCAAAACTGGCGAACCTGCATGGCACTATCAAATCGTTCATCACGACGTCTACGACTACGACCTGCCGGGTCATCCGCTGCTCGTGACGATTAATAAGGGCGGCAAGGCGCGCGAAGTGGCCATCCAGCAAACCAAGGCAGGCTATTTATTCGTGTTTGATCGTGACAATGGCGAACCGGTTTTTCCGATCGAAGAACGCCCTGTACCAGCGTCAGATGTACCAGGAGAGCAAACCTCAGCCACGCAACCGTTCCCGCTGCTGCCAGAACCGTTTACCCGCACCACGCTTAGCCGCGACGACATGTTTGGCATGACCTTCATGGGTCGCTCCTGGTGCAAGAAACGCTTTGATGAACTACGTTATGACGGCATGTTCACCCCACCCAGCGAAGCGGGCACATTGCATTTCCCCGGCTTCGGCGGCGGCGGCAACTGGGGCGGCGCTGCGTTTGATCCGAATTCCAACCTGCTCGTCATCAAATCAATGGCCGTCGGAACACAACACTGGCTGATTCCGAACGAGGATGGCGAACTTACACCCATGCCGGCTGCCGGCAACGCGGAGGTCCCTGGAAGTAGCTACCGGGATGGCACTGGTGACCCGATGCCGGGCACGCGCTACTCCACCAAGACAGAAAATTTTCAAGCTCCGAGCGGTGTCCCCTGCACTCCGCCACCCTGGGGCACACTGACCGCAGTCGATATGGACTCTGGCAGAGTTGCGTGGCAGAGACCATTCGGCCAGAGCCGACGTTACGGGGTGACTTTTCCCGAGTCATGGGGTTCGGTCATCATCGGCGGCCCGATCGTCACCGCCGGTGGAATCATTATCATGGCGGCTTCCATGGACAAGAAACTTCGCATCCTGGACATCAATGACGGTGCGGAATTGTGGCAGGACAAATTGCCTTACGCCGGCATGGCAGTGCCTATGACCTACATGGCGGATGGCAAGCAATTCATCGTGATCGCTGCGGGCGGAAACCGCCGCGCATTTACTGAAGAAGGTGACGCGATCGTCGCCTATACGCTGAGCGATGAGTAGTGCGACCGCCGCATCAACTGAAACCCGACTAATGCACCAGGACATCCAATGACGTTATTCAAGACAAGCAAGCTCTCGATGGTCGGGTTCTCGTTTCCCGCCATGCCTCTGGCCGGATTTCTACAATCCAAATACATCCTTCTGATGCCCTTGTATGCGATCACGATGGGTCTGGATGCACAGGCAATCGCAGGCATTTTCTTTACAACTAAAATGTTCGACGTCGTGACCGACCCGATATTTGGCATTGTGTCAGACCGATACAAAACCCCCTGGGGACGCCGCCGACCGTGGTTGGTCTTAGGTACGATCATCCTCGTTCTTGCGATCTATATGTTGTTTATACCCACGGGACAGGTTGGTTCAGGCTACCTTTTTGGCTGGCTTATCGTTGTCTACATCGGCTGGACATTGACCACGGTCAGCCATACGGCCTGGGCACTGGAGCTCTCGCCCGACTACGACCAGCGCACCGACATAACTGGCTGGCTGCAAGTGGCCGCAATGCTCGGCATGATGTCAGTCGCGCTGACGCCGGCGCTGATGGAACAGTTTGGCTCGCCCTCTCATGCCGACAAGGTAGCTGCGGTCGGCTGGATGCTAATAATCCTGTTACCGGTTGCGGTATTTATCTGCCTGCGCAGTCTCCCGGAACCAACATCACCGCCGCCTACGCATATTGGCTTTCGCCGTGCGCTGGCAATCGTAGCCGGCAATTGGGCGCTGCTGCGCTTACTCGCAGCAAATGCTGCAATCACGGCTGCTTATGCGGTAGTACAGTCGTTGTTCGTATTTTTTGTCACTTACACGCTGCTACTCGGCGACCGAACCGGCTTTACTCTTTTCTTCCTGATGATTGGCGGCATGGTGTTTATCCCGGTCTGGGTCAAGTTGGCCCAGCACTTCACCAAGCACGCCACCATGCAACTGGCAGTACTCTATGGCATGGTCGTACCGGCCCTCATGTTCTTTCTGCCACCAGGGCAACTCTGGCTGACCGCGCTGGCCTTTTTATTCGTCGGGGCAATTACGTCCGCGCACGAAATGCTGCCACGCACGATGATGGCAGATGTCTGCGACCACGATCAGGCGGAAAGCGGCTCCGAACGTATGGGTTTGTACTATGCTCTGCTGCAACTGAGCAGCAAACTGGCCGCGGGTTTGATGGCCAGCGGAATTTACATGGCGCTGTCCTGGATCGGTTTCGATCCCGATGCCGGTGCGGAAAATTCCCAGGCGATGATCGAAAATGTTCGTTACCTGATTGTATTTACGCCTATCGGAGCTTACTTGCTCGTATTACTTCTTATGTGGAAGTATCCAATCGACCGTAAGCGGCAAAAAGAACTGCGGCGCATCATCGACGAACGCAGCGGCGTGTGACAAGTGCACTAGACTGACTATCTTTTCCGACGAAGCGTTTCGTCAACGAGCCAGTACATGACGGCCGCGCTGACCATGCCGATTCCCGCGGTTGCTATTGCCGCCGCGCCAAGCGTTGCCAGATTGATTAGCGCGCCGATCATCAGCGGACCGCCCGCATGACCGATATCGCCGATGAATCGCCAGATTCCGAGAAACTCCTTGCGGCCTTTTGCTGGTGCCAGGTCCGATCCAAGTGTCAGTAGCGATCCGGTACCCAGACCGTTTGCAAAACCGGCCAGCAACGACACAGCAAGCAATGAGTAATAGCCTTGCGTCAATGGCAGCAACGCAAGGGACGCCGCAAAAAACACCAGGCATGGAACGCTCGCCCATTTCCGACCGTAGTGATCCATGATCATTCCGGCGGGATAAAACATGGCTGCGTCGAGCATGGCCGCAAGCGAGACGATCAGTCCGATGGCCGTGATATTCAGCCCCAGAAAATGGCCAAACAGTGGTATCAGCAAGATACGACCGGCGCGCATCAGCTGAAGCCCGAGCGACGCAGCCCCACCCGTACTCAGTACGCGCGCGTTGACTGTGACAATTTCCTTTATGTTCGCGAGATGAGCATTGCCGGGCTGCGTCTCCGGAGGCACATTGCGAGAGAACGACATCACGAACAACACGGCGGCAGCCGCGCTCGCGGACAGAACAATAAACGCAGCGACGAAGCCGAATGCCTCGGCAACAACGGCACCCACAGCGGGTCCGATGAAGCCACCCAGGCGCATCGTCCCTGCCATGGCGGCAATTGCGCGCCCGCGCTCACCAATCTCGCAATTATCGGTAATGTAAGACTGGCGCCCGATCATCCAGGCTGCAAAGCCCATACCCGAGACGATTGCGGCGGCGCTCATGAGCCACGGATTGTCTGATAACGCGAAAAGCGCAGTGCTGACTGTCATCGCGACAAGTCCGGCCAACAGCACCGGCTTATCTCCCAGGCGTGCCAGCAACACGCCGGCCGGAAGATCGAAGAGAAGCATACCAACGCCGCGCAAGCCTATCAGAAGAGCGGCAAATGCCGCGCCAGCACCGCGCTCCAGCACGTACAGCGGTAACAACACGAGCAGGGCCTGCAAACTGACCGAGCTGAGTAGCGTTGGGACATAAATAGGCAGCAGCAAGCGACGGTATACAGATCCGGCCGACACTGCATCCGCCTTGGCTTGCTCGCTCACGAATAAGCCTTCCTGGTACCGCTACCTGGCAATGACAGAGTCAACGCAGTTTCACACTCGCGTTTTCGATCAGGGTTTCATGTACCGGTCGAAAAAGGCGAGGCTGTCATTGACCGCCTCCAATTGCACCTCGTCAGGAGCATAGACACCGTCATCATTTCGCTGCACATAGACGAAGCCATGGACATCGTGTTCGTAGCTTTTCCACTCGGACTCCTTGCCCGCCTCTTGCAGCAAGTCGTAGCCAACCCTGAAGATGCCTTGCAGTTCGTCGGAATTGCGGCCATGCACGAAGATAGGCGTATTGATTGTGCTGATCCGCTCTTGTGCGATCTGCATATCGATGCGCCTGCGAACTTTATCCGTTTCGCGCATCAGCATGCTCTCGATGTCCATCAGGCCGCTTTCGGGATTCACGTGTGCCGTGTCATCCGGCGTTAGTGCGAGGAACTCGTGGTTCGCCGGTTCGCTGGCAATCGCCGCAGCCAGGCCATCGTATTCAGACGTGATTTTGAAGGCCATCTCTCCACCATGACTCATGCCCATGTAACCGACCCGATCCGGGTCAACATAGGGCAGCGTCTTCGCGTACTCGATAATCGAGATGAGGTCCTCATACTCGAGGGGGCCGCGATTCAGCAGCTGGCGCCCCTGGCGCGTGTCTTCGATCAGCTTGCCGTAGTTGGCATACGCCAGTTCCACCTCTGCCCGATAGCGTGTCCAGGCCACGGCATAGCCAGCTTTGACGAATTGCTCCTGCGTCCAGCTCGTGTTTTGAGTTGCGTCGCGAACCCAATTCATGCCACCGCCACCGTTTCCGGACGCGAATAGTACGATCGGAAACGGACCATCACCGTCCGGTTTGCGTATCCCGATAGGCGTGTAGAGCCCGTCAATGGTCTCAATATAAGCAAGATGGACAGGGAATTCAGATCCATCAACCGCCTCTGTGATAACAACCCGCGTCGAATCCAATGCAGGGGTTACGGCCGGCGCGGGGGTCGCGGTCGGTGCGGGGGTCGCGGTCGGTGCAAGAGTCGCTTCCTCTTTATTCTGGCATGCGCTGATGCCTGTCACTGCAATGCAGATCGTTGCAGCTCGCATTGTTAGCAGTAAATATTTTTTAGTCACGGTTTTACTCCCGAAGTTAGCCGAATGGCAGGTACCACCTTAATAGTCAGTCAAATAACAGCGATGGATAAAGACGCAAGTTCATTACCTGGGCGTAGAGCCCCCAGACCAGTAAAAGGCTGGCCGCCGCATACACCAGGCTCATCGTCCAGCTGAAATTACCCCAGCGGCGCGCATATAAGGCGACAAATAACGGCAAAGATACGAGCTGACCGGCGACATACGTGGTCGCCAACATTGCCAGCAGGTAGCCAAAGAATCTTGCGCTGGCAGGCAGTTCCCATGTTTGGCTGGCAGCGGCAGTTGCCTGTGCGGTCCCACCTGCATGCTTGATACCACTGAAACAGGCGCGCATGTCGTTAATGACGACAAACAACGCCAAGGGAATTGCGAGCGTAAGCACGGCGAGCGGAAACTGCCCTGTCGCCGCATCTTCAAAACCTTTTGCAATGAGGAATGCCGAAACAAAGACTGCAAGCAGTATGACGGCAAGCAAGAACGACATCAGCGACTGCGACGGGCCGGCAACGTCTTTCTTTTTTCTCGCCCGCACCGATTTCGGCCGCGTCAGACCGCGAGCCGCGAGAAAAATTGTCACCAGAATGGCAACTTCAATAATGACCACAATGGGTCTCTGGTACATCCAGCTGAAGCCATCATGCAGCTGCATCGTCAGTTGAAAGTTATTCTCGATGAGCGTTCCAAGCACAAGGGCCAGGATAAGCGGAGACCGTGGCCAGCCACCCTGTTTCATGACGTAACCCAGGACGGCCATTGCGAGACACGTCCACCAGTCGCCCATGGAACTGGTCGCGACCCAGGCTCCCATGAGCAACACAACCATGACACCAGGAACGACCGAGTGAGCCGGAAGAAATGCGACCTTTGCAATCTGACGACTGAGCAACATCAGCAGTCCAGCCGCCAGGATATTGGCGATCGCGATATCCCAGATCATGCTGAAAGTCAGCCCCAGATTTACCGTGAGCATATCCGGACCCGGCTGCAGACCCTTGATGACCAGGGCGCTCAGCAGGATCGCAGCGCCAAGGCTTCCAGGTATGCCAAAGGCCACTGTCGGGATCAGTGCACCGGCCCGCGATGCATTATTGGCAGCCTCGGGTGCGATGACGCCACGAATATCGCCTTTGCCAAACTTCGATTTATCTTTGGCACTCTGCACTGCATGCCCGTAAGCAATCCAGTCGACGATAGAACCGCCCAGGCCGGGCAGCACACCAACGTAAGTTCCAACGACTGCAGAACGAAATGTAAGCCAGCGGTGTTTAAACACATCCCTGATGCCGCGCAACATGCCACCGCGGCTTTTGTCCACCGTGTCGACACGAGAAATCGAAGTGTTCTTTACCGCCATCTCCAGAAGCTCGGGTATGCCGAACAATCCCAGCGCGATCGGAATAATAGGTATCCCGTCGAGCAGATACTCCGTGTGCAGATTGAACCTGGGTACGCCCGTGGCTTCAGCATAACCAACCGTCGTGAGTAGCAATCCGAGCAGGCCGACAATCAAACCTTTGGTGACGGCGCCCCCGGACAGCACACCGACCATGGTCAACCCCAGAAGCCCCAACATCAGGAACTCAGGAATTCCGAACGCGAAGATGACCGGCAGAATAAACGGCAGTGACGCAGCCATGAGCAAAGCACCGAATACACCACCTAATGCGGAGACGGTATAGGCCGCACCAAATGCTCGACCGGCATGGCCTTTTTTTGCCAGCGGGTAGCCGTCGAGAATCGTCGCCTGTGAGGCTACACTGCCAGGAATGCCCAGGAGAATTGCTGAGATCGTGTCGCTGGTAGACGTCACCGCGTACAGGCCCATAAGCAAGGCAAACGCCGGCACCGGATCCATGCTGAAAGTAAACGGCAACAGCAGCACCAGACCGACTACACCGCCCAGACCGGGCACGGCACCGATCCACATGCCAATGAAGACGCCAAGCAGCAAATAGCCAAACGTCGGCCAACTTAATACGAGGGCCAGGCCTGCCAGCATTCCTTCAATCACGTCGATTCAGCCACGTCAGAGGGACCTCCACATAACGATATGCAGGCAAATGTTCGCTGTAATTCAAGCCCTTATTTCGAGACTTCACGACATATCCGTGCTAGCGGGCTTCCTGAATATAGTCATTGAGGAGACGTCGCACGGCCTCGGGGGCATTCGCCATGTCATCAAGATTTTTGGCTCCGTCTTCAGCGCTGACCACGGGAAGATTAAAACCGAACATCCTCTCCTCTTCGGCTCTATAGGCTTCATCCTGCGTTACTCGCGCGAAGCTTTCGGTCAATATTTGTGTGGCCTCATCCGTTGAGCCTCGTGGCAGAAGAGCCGCGTATACGATGCCATTGATATTTGGCAACAGCCACTTGTACATTTCGAAAAGCTCTCCGGCGGGCGCTTCGCCTTTCACCGACTCATAATATTCGATGAAACTGGGAATATCGCCGGCCGCTTCCAACGGCACGATTTCACCTTTGACATTGATAATCGGGTTGTACCACAAGGCAATGACTTCACCGTTCTCGACGACGCTCGGCTCCACGGTAAAGCGATAGAAGTTCAGCGGTGCAGTCTGTATATCTACTTCCTTGCGCCGCAAGGCGTTAAAGACATCGCTCGAACCCGAAAATCCCGTGACGCTATTGTAGTCGACACCCAGAATATCGAGTGTCAGGCGTCCCAGTACGCTGAAGCGATGCGCCGGTCCCTGACCGCCAAATGTCAGCCCTTTTACATTCGGCAATTCGTCGGCACTCTCCAACCGCTCGGTACGCGCATAGGTCATATTGGGGCTGCTCAACGCGCCGAGCAGCGGCAGCTGTGAAAGGTCGGCGCGCAGACCCTCTTCACGTACGATGACTGCCGTACCTGAAACCGGGGAAAAAAAGATCTCGAGATCGTTGGGATTTTTTTCGTCCCAGGCAAGATTCCAGACTCTGGAGCCAGCACCCCCTGGCACGTTCTTTACCACCATAGTCGGCTGTCCCGGGATATGCTCCTGCCAGAAACGAACGAAGGAACGTACCGCCAGATCAGCACCGCTGCCCGGCGGGCGCCCGACATAAACGGAAATGGTTTTACCCGAGTAGAATTCCTTGTCTTCAGTGTCTCCACATGCAGTCAATAAAGTTGTGGCGACTATCAGGGCGATAAACAGACTACGTATCATCAGTTTCGGTTCCATCTTCAACAAGGGTGTGCGTGCTAAATCACCCGATTAACAGGCGGCTCATCGTGAAGCAAAAGCCGTTCTACATTGTCCCATGCCGAGCTGAACAAATTCGCCCAGGCCTGCCGGGTGACGCCGGCGATGTGCGGCGTTAGTAGTAAACGGCGGCCTACCTCATCGCCTGCCGTAATCAGCGGGTTATCCTCTGCCGGCGGTTCGCTCGAATAGACATCCACCGCCGCCCCACCCAGATGGCCATTGGCCAGGTATTGAACCAGGGCAGCCTCGTCGACAATACCGCCACGGGCGGCATTGATGAGTATCGCGCCGGCCTTCATCTGGCCCAACTCGCGCTCACCGAGCATCGATGCGGTCGATGGCAGTAACGGCACATGCAGCGTAACGATATCGGCGGCCGCAAGCAGCTCGTTCAGTGGCAGTGCTACCGCGTCAATCCGGCTGACTGCGTCCGCGTCCCGAGGTGCCGGATCATGATAGACAATGCGGCTGCCCAGGCTGTGGAATGTTTGTGCCACGGTCATACCGATAACACCAAGACCGACGACGCCTACTGTCAGACCTTCGAGTCCGGCCAGGTTTTCTGACACCATGCGGCGGCGCGCATCGACGTAGAGACCTTTGCGTAACTCACCGTCCGCCCAAAATGTTCGCCGCAACAGCGCCAATGCGCTCGACACCGCATATTCAGCAATCGCCGTGCTTGATCCGCCGGGGACGTTCGCAATTGCGATTCCCTTTGCTTTCATCGCATCCGCATCAAGCCGGTCGATGCCCGCCCCGGTTACCTGGATCAGCTCGATGCGGCTGCCGGCAAACAGTTTCGCATCGAGTTTCGGACCAACTGCAGGAATCACGAGCGCACGTGCCGTTGCAAGATGCTGTACCAAATCCGCGTCCGTAGGTGCCATGTAGCGAATCGACAAAGACTCGGGTGGCGTAACGCCTATGTTGAGAAAATCGTCCTTAGGACGCAGGCAGACAACATCAGTGCTCACTATTTTTGCTCGCTGCAGTTAGCGGTGGGAAAAAAGCACAACATCCGCAAAGGTTCACTACCGGTATTGCGGGTAACGTGCAGTTCACCTGCACAAACCAGGATGGTGTCTCCAGCGGAAACTTCGGATTCACCGTTTGATGTGCGCGTCATGCCCTGGCCCGACAAGACGTACATGCATTCTTCAAAGTCTGTATGACGATGTGGCTTGCGCGGCGTCTCGCCGGGCTCCGCGACAGGTATTTCGACAAGCCTCAGCGTCACCTCGGCCGAGCCGACCTCCTGCGAAATAATTTCGAGCGACTTTCGCCCGGGTAGATTGAGGTCCCGGGCATCACCTGGATGAATTATTTTCACCATGTTCAGATCACGCCTGTTAGCCAACGCCCCGCAGGTGTTTGATCTCGGTGACACCCGGCAAGAGCTCATCGAGGCTCTCGAAAGTTGTGGTCGCCTCAGCAGTAATCGCGTCCGCAATATCGTCCAGCATCCGCAGGCCTTTTTCGGCAGTCGCGTGTTCCGGGCTTCCATACCACCCGGTCGGTGCGATTGACCGGATGTCTGTTAGCACTGGCTGATAGCTGCGAGTCCGACGCAATTTATCCATCACCAGGCCGTGCTTCTGGTCCGATGAATAGTCGATACGATCGAGATGCACCAGGTCCGGTTGGTGTGCTAATACGGCCAGTGCCTCTATCTCGCCGCCATGGGTCAGGCCGCCGCAATCATGCCCCCAAAGGTCTGCCGCCACGTAACATGCGTGTACAGTCAGAACCGTCATGCCGTGTTCACGATGCAGTTCTTCGGCTGCAATGGATAGCGAAGCGCTATTTCCCTCATGCCAATTCAGGATCAGCAAATACTTCGCGCCATGACGGGCTGTTGATACACAGGTTTCCTTTACAACGCGCATATAAGTTTCCGGCGTTAATGTAATGGTCCCTTCAAAAGGCATGTGCATCGGTGTGACACCAAGGGGCCCGCCGGGTAATACCAGCCCGTTCATGCGCTCCGCTACGGCGTGACTGATTACATTTGCCGCATAGATATCGGTTCCCGTTGGCAGATGTGGTCCATGCTGCTCGACACTCCCGGCTGGCAGGATCACGAGTGGGTTGTCTTGCAATTGCGCCGCGATCTCTGGCTGGGTGAGATCGATGAAATAACGACTGGATAGTGTTGTCATTTGGACGCTACCTTAAGATGCTGCAATGTTGGCATGGGCTGCATCAAATATGTCTTTCATTTTCACGCATGCACCATTGTTGTCAATTGAACGAAGCGCTGCATATACAACCGCTATTGCAACGTTACCGCTGCTTGCACTGAGTTCGCACGAATCCCCTGTGGAGCATACCTCGGCAAACATCTCGAGTTCGTCCTGAAACATATCGCCTGGCGGAATTGTCAGTACTTCGCGCTTGCTGAAGCCGTCTTTGCCACGCTGGATATACAGCTCGGATGTTTCGTGAAGTTGGTCGGGCGTATCCCAGGTGCTGAAGTCCAATTCATAGTGCATCAGTCCCTTTTGTCCGAAGACTCGAATGGAATAGATACCAGGTGACGTCCAGCACGATCCGATATAAGCGACAGCGCCGCTTGTGAACCTCATCAGCGTGAGCGATTGATCGTCCACTTCCGCGCCGACAGGCGACAACTTGGCCGCCATCGATGCGACTTCCTCAATCTCGCCACCCAGAAAATGCAACGCATCAAACTGATGTGTCGCAAGCTGCGAGAGCGGTCCGCCCGGTGCTTTGTCCTTGTACCAGCGCCATGTCTCGGGGGTCAGCTCAAGCGCTCTCTCATTCGAGAAGTTCGCCTCAATAAGTGACACCCGGCCCAGTTCACCACTGTTGATCGCGTCTTTGATCATGCGCGTTCCCTTCAGCAGCCGGGCACTGTGGCCAACCATTACCTGGATACCATACTGGCTCTGCAGCGCCTCTATTTGCAGGCCGTTCTCTAGCGTATTCGCGATCGGCTTTTCCGTATAGATATGTTTTCCGGCCTTGGCAACTTGCTCAGCAACGGGCAGGTGCTGCTCGTTAGGGACCGTCAGAATCACGCCCTTGATCTCGGGGTTGGCCAGCAAGTCTTCCATGGTGGCGGCGCTGGGAATGCCAGTGTCCTGCTCAAATGCCAAACGCTTTTCTTCTGAGCGGCTGAAACCGGCCACAATTTCGAATTTTTCGGATTTTTTGGCGGCGCGCGTTAACACCCGCGCCCAACGGCCAAGGCCGATGATGCCTACTTTTACTGGACCTGAACTCACGGTGCCGATCTCCTGTTGATTAACCATCGTTTCCGGGAGTTTGATCATACGATATTACCGTAATACAATCCAGAAATGAGCCCTACGCAAAGCCCCCAGGTCGTCAGGATTGAAAAGCATGCAGCGCCGCTGCGGCAACAGGTGCTTGAAGCGTTGCGCAGCTCCATCGTCTCGGGCCGCCTTGCGCCTGGGCAACGGCTGATCGAACGCGAACTCATTGAGATGACGGGCGTGTCGCGCACCGTGATTCGCGAGTCCTTGCGGCAACTGGAGGCTGAGGGACTCATCGAGATCATCCCCAACAAGGGGCCGGTCGTGCGCAAACTGAGTGCCACGGAGGCCGAAGATCTTTACCGAATTCGTGCTGTTCTGGAGGGACTGGCAGCGCGCTTTTTTGCTGAGAACGCTGACGCGGCGGATGTGCACATGCTGCAGGAGGCGCTTGAAGCGGTTCGGCTCGCGTACCAGGGAACTGATGGCGAACTGGCGCTTGCGGCGAAGACCCGATTTTACGACGTCCTTTACCGTGGCGGTTCCAGCGAAACGCTGGCATCACTACTGGCGATGATCCAGGCGCGCATCTGGCGGTGGCGTGCTGTCGGTCTCACCCACCCGAATCGGGCCCACAAACGCCTGACTGAAAGTGTCAGCAACCTGACTCGCCTGGTATCGGCCATCGAGGGCGGGGACGGGGACATGGCCGAGCGAATTACGCGAGAAGAAGTTAGCAAAGCCGCCGAGGAAGTTATGCGCTTGATCGCGGCGGAACAGGAAACCGACTAGACCGCAATAAAAAACGCGGCACCTTTTGCAAGGTGCCGCGCTCCTGATCTGCACTAACTGCTTTGCTACTGGGCTTATCTGCCAAAGTGCGCCGAGAACTCGAGACCGTACCAAGCCGGTCGGCCGAGTCTCCAGAGCCACACATTGCGGTCCGCTTCACAGAACTCGATGTATCGCTCATCTGTGATATTTCCGCCGAAGGCCGCGAGGTGCCAGTCTCCATCTGCCGGCTTGTAAGTCACGCGCGCATCAAATACTGCAAAAGCATCCTGGTGACAACCCGAAGGCGGCGCATTCTTGGGCCAGTCGCCTGTTTCCGCCGCCCATTCATACTCATCCTGCCAGTTCATATTGAGCCGCGGCGTCAGGGTCGCACCGCCGGCAAGCTGGAACTCATGCTCAACGGCCAGGTTGATTGTCATGTCCGGCGTAAAGTCATTGATCAGGAACTGCGTCCTGTCAATGAATACCCCCGGATTTTCCGGATCCTCATAGCTGTAGTCGTCATAAGTGTTCTTGATATAACCCACATCGAGCGAGACGAAGCCGCCGTCCCAGAAGGCACCACGCAACTCCAGCTCAAGACCACTGATACTCGACTTGGCGATATTACTGACGAGTTCAACCGGATCCTCACTACCGTATATGCCGTTGGGATTGGCGAGTTCGAAAGATTTCTGCTGGTCTGTGTAATCCATGAAGAACACATCAGCCATAATTTGCACATTGCCATCCATGAACTGACCTTTGAAACCGATCTCGTAATTCCTCACCTGTTCCGGGCCGTAGGCCAGATCCGGTCCACCAGCCGGGATATTGGCGTTGACCTCAGTGTTGAAACCTCCAGTGAGGAAACCTTCCGAATAAAGGAAGTAGAACATGCCGCTATGCAGTGTGTCGCCAGGATCCATGTTGCGCGTCAGACTCAACATCGGTGTGATTTCCGAGAATGTGTCGGCCGCCTGGTTAAAGAACCCCGTATCGTTAACCTGGAAGAGGCTCGTATCCAATGTATACGCGCACATGTTTTGCGGATCGAGGCCAATGTCGCATCCACTGCTGGCAAACTCGAAGTTGTGGAACTCGCGGTCATCCTCGGTCCAGCGCGCACCAGCGTCCAGCGTCCACTGGTCATTGATATCATAGGTCACGTGCCCAAATATGCCGGTTGACTTGTTCCAGACGCTGACCTCACCGCCGAACGGCCCTGGGCCGCCACCATTAATTCTCGGTGCGTTCGGCCACAAGCCCGCATCCTGTGAAGAATCGATGAAGACGCTATTGGGATTATCCGGCACCAGTTCGAAATGCAGGCCCGTATCAACACAGGTCACATTGACAAGCGGCGGATCATTCGCATCGCCGTTTATATCCCTGTCATCGGCTCCACCGGCAGCCACAAACTGGTCGTAACAGGTATTCGATCCGTTAAACGCGGTCTCGTCAAAATAGTTCACACCCGCCGTAAAATGCAGGCGATCACTTGCCTGGCTTTCGAACAACAGTTCGAAGCCGTAGGTCTCGTTATTCTGCCCCTTTGTCGAGCCGGTGCCGATAGAGTCGATCGGCCATGAACTGTAATCGCGATCTGCAAAATAGACGTACTGCATATCGCGGTAGGATGCCTTTAGACTAACGGTCGCATTGTCCAACTGCCCAAGGGCACCGTCGGAATCCCAGGTGGCTCCGAACGTGAAGATTTCTTCATCAACATCGGAGTAGGTGATTTTGTCGGAGGAATGCACGAAATCTCCTGCTGCAACATCGGCATCGCAGATAGCCCAGAAGTCCTCTCTGGCCCCGGTGTAAAGCCGACGTTCCAGGTTACCGGTGCCGCCACCCCACTGCGGAGCATCGCGGGCCGTGTTCTGACACTGCCCACCGAGGTTGTCGTCTTCTTTCCTCGAGATAGCGAGGGTCGCATCTACTGTCCAGTTATTGTTTGGCTGGACCCTGATCGCGGCGCGCGCCGATTTCGAGTCTTTAAACCCCGAATCAATATTCAGGTTCTGGTTATAGTAATAACCGTCAAATTCTTCCGCCGCCACGCTGAAGCGGCCGAAAACCGTGTCGCTGAAGGGCACATTAACCATGCCGCGGATGGCTTGTTCACCATCTCCGGCCAGACGCACCGTGAGTTTGGAATCGAATTCCGGCTGTGGCTTGGTAGAAACGATGTTAACGAGGCCACCTGTCACGTTCTTTCCGAACAGAGTTCCCTGTGGACCACGCAACAACTCGATGCGCTCGATATCGACTGTGCTCATATAGCCGCCCAGCGAAGTCGGAACATAGTGGCCGTCGATATACATGCCGGAGCCAAAGACGAATACAGGATCCGGAAAACCGCCACCGATGCCGCGGATCACGACGCGTGTGTTGTTGGCACGGTCATCATTCGTCAGTGTAACGTTCGGTACGAACTTGCTGGCCTGGTCGATGCTGTAAATGCCTTGCACCTGCATCTGCTCACCAGTAATAGCCGCGATCGACATTGGCTGGTCGAGCAGTCGCTCCTCTCGCCGTCGAGCCGATACGGTGATTTCGTCTAACAGAGCGTCAGCCGATGCACTTCTCTCATCGTCATCCTGTGCTACGGCCGACGTAGGCGAAAACAGGAAAACGCTGCCAATGAGCGCCCCCACCGTGAAAACTGCCCGCGTTGCTCTTGAAAATAATCTCAAGTCACTGTTCATTAGTTCTTGCCCCCGATATTGAGTGAGTACAGACATCTTTAGCTTGCCGATGCTTCTGTTGTACAAACAGCTGCAATCGTTTGTCTATACAGTGCAAACGTTTGCAGGACTCTGATAACATAGCATATGAGATTCGCGCTCTGCAAGCGCGTCCGTCATCCGGATTTCGCCCTCTGCGCAGCCGTCTGACCTCAATTGACGTTTGCTGGAGCCCAATTTCGTGTTAGTGCTACCAGCAAGCATTGGCACTGCATGAGGACTGGAACCAACGCTATGCTGGAACTCTATCATTACGACCATTCGACCGCGGCGCAAAAAATACGAATTGCGCTGGCTGAAAAGAAGCTCGAGTGGAAAAGTCATCACCTCGATACATCGGTCGCGAAACGCGAGCACTTTTCGCCGGAGTATCTGAAAATCAATCCGCGTGGCATCGTCCCTACGCTGGTGCATGACGGCAAGGCGATCCGTGAATCGCAGGTTATCCTCGAGTACCTGGACGACGCATTTCCGGAGCTTCCATTGCGGCCCGACAGCGCCTACGACAAAGCGATGATGCGCCTCTGGACAAAACTGATCGATGAGGGCCTGCATGTGCATAGCCGCGTCGTTGGAATGTGCATCGTCGTGCGGCACGCGAAAGCCGCGGCAGGCCCTGAGGAGTTGGAGAGATACCTCAATGAAATGCCTGAGACCGTGCGCAAGGAGAACGACCGCATTAATATTAAGGAGGGCCTGGACTCTCCGCTGTTACCGCGTGCGGTTAGCTACTTCAAGAATGTTTTTGAAAACATGAACGCCACCCTGGCCGATTCTCCCTGGCTGGCCGGCGACACGTTTTCGCTCGCTGATATTTCGCTTGGCGTGTATGTCACACGCCTGAAGAGTTTTCAGATGGCACCCTTATGGAGCAATCTGGACGACCTGAACGAATGGTATGGACGCTTTATTGCCCGACCATCGTATGAAGACGGCGTCACCAAGTGGGGCGACACGACAACATCAAAACGCGAAAGCTATGGAATCGAATCATTCAAAAAAATCAGTGAGCTCTGGAATGCGGAATAAGGGTGGGCCCACATGGGTTATCTAATCGAGGGTGAATGGCACGACAAGTGGCGTGACACCGAAGCGAAAGATGGTAGCTTCGTCCGCCCCGATGCCAAGATTCGTAACTGGGTAACAGCGACCGGCGAGCCCGGCCCCTCGGGCGACGGTGGCTTTAAGGCAGAGGTCGGTCGCTATCATCTTTACATCGCCGAATCCTGTCCGTGGGCACACAGAACCGTAATCTTTCGGCGCCTTAAGGGGCTTGAAGACATGATCAGCATGTCGGTGGTTAACGCCATCTCAGGCGCGAACGGCTGGACGTTTGAAGAAGGACACGGTGTTGTCCCCGACCCGGAATTTGCTGCGACATACCTGTATGAGATCTACCAGCGATCGGACTCGAAATACACCGGACAGGTGACGGTGCCGACGCTCTGGGACAAGGCACAGAAGAAGCTCGTTTCCAACGAGTCGAGCGAGATCATCAGAATGTTTAATTCGGCGTTCGACGACATCGGTGCGCTTGAGGGCGACTACTACCCTGAGAATTTGCGCGCGGAAATCGATTCGGTCAACGAACTTGTTTATGGCGCCGTCAACAATGGCGTTTATCGAACCGGATTCGCTACCTCACAGGAAGCTTACGACAATGCCTACAGGAAACTATTTGATGCTCTCGATCAACTCGAAGAGCGCCTGGCATCTCGAAGCTATCTCGTTGGCGAACAACTGACAGAAGCTGACTGGCGACTATTCACGACGCTCGTACGTTTCGACTACGTTTACTACGGCGCATTTCGTTGCAACAAGCGGCGCATCGTCGACTATCCAAACCTCTGGCGGTTCGTACGTCAGTTGTACCAAATGCCTGGCATCGCTGAAACGATCGATGTCTGGTCGATCAAAGCGCATTACTACGCAAGCGATAAACTGCTCAAGCAGACCAGGATCGTGCCACTGGGCCCTGACATTGATTTTTCCGATGAGCCGACGATATGAATACTGGAGTTAATGCGATGTTGAATAGCGCGATCAAGAATACTTGTCGTCTTGTGGCTTTGCTGCTCAGCGCGCTGCTGGTGTCTTGCGATGCGGGAGAGGGCGGCCGCGACAGCACCTCGACTGATGGTCCGCACTCATTTGCAGGCGAAACTATCACTGTGGTTATAGGGCTCGATGCTTCTGCCGGCGGCACGACGGTCGGTCGGCTGCTCGCCAAACACCTTGAGGAAAGCCTGGTCGGCAACCCCACCGTTATCGTAAATAACATGCCCGGCGCATCAGGGCTGAACGCACATCTGCATGTGCTCCTGAGGGCGCCCGATGATGGAACGACTGTGTACTACGGCCCGCGTTCGTCTTTGGGCGAGTTGCTCGAGTTACCGGGCTTTTCATTCAAGTACAGCCAATTCACTCCTCTCGGCGGCGTTCAGATTGGTGGTCTGGTGGTCTATGCCCGAACCGATGCGGTAGCGGGCGGTTTCAGCGAAGCTAAAGACCTAATTGCGACCGAGGCGCTGCGCTTCGGCGGTATGCCGCCTGAGCACGGCCGCATGATTATTAGCTCGATGGGACTCGACCTGATCGGAGCCAATTACAAGTACATAGCGGGTTATCCCAGCAGCGGCAATATTCGAGCGGCGATCATCAGCGGCGAGGTTAATGCCGCAACGGATGCCGCGCACGCGTATTTGAGTCAGGTCGTGCCTGTGCTTGTGGACGAGGGTCACGTATTGCCGATCTTTAGCATGCCGATGCTGAACGGCGACGGTGAACTCATACAAAATGCACTGGTCCCGAATGTGCCCTCCTTGCCTGATCTGTACGAATCAATTCATGGAGAAACGCCATCCGGAGTTACCTGGGACTCAATTAAGACGCTGCTCGAGTTGGATCAGACGATGCAGCATGTTTTTCTCGGCCCACCAAACATGGATGCTGCGGCTGCCAAAACGTTTCGCGCAGGGCTTGAGAAGGCGATGGCCTCTCCCGCATTTAGCAAAGAGGCGCAGCACGTCCTGAATTATGTCCCTGGATTTGTTGATTACGGGCGCCAGGCAAAAATACTTGGCGCTACTGCCGAGGTAACACCAGAAGTTCTCGAGTACATCAAGGCGCACATAGAAAAAAACAGTCGCTACTGATAACGACGGCGCTGCACGTGCCGCACAATTATTGAGGTTGAAATGTTCGAAGCGCTAATCGAGGGCCTTGGCCTCATTTTCCAGGTGCATGTGTTGGTGTATTTCGCGCTTGGCTGCGTTATCGGCATTCTGATGGGGGCGGTACCGGGCATGGGCGGAGCAATCGGCCTTGTGTTGTTGTTACCGTTCACGTTCAGCATGGAACCCGTCGCCGCGTTCGCCCTGCTCTTGTCGTCCTGGGCATCAACATCGACAAGCGGCGCGATCACCTCTGTATTGCTCGGCGTGCCGAGCACCGCCGCATCTCAAGCGACCGTACTGGACGGCTATCCCATGGCAAAGCGTGGTGAAGCAGCCCGCGCACTGGGAGCGTCGTTCACGTCATCGGCCATTGGTGGTGTTTGTGGCGCTGCGGCACTTGGCATCTCTCTGCCGCTGATTCTGCCGGTGATTCTGGCCTTCGAGTCTCCGGAACAATTCATGCTCGGCTTGCTGGCTTTGGCAATGGTCGGTTCACTGTCGGGGCAATCGATAACGAAAGGTGTCGTGGCAGCCATGTTCGGGCTCCTGCTCGCAACGATCGGACTTCCAGAGTCACAGGCAATTCCACGCTATACGTTCGGCACATTGTATCTACTCGATAAATTGCCACTTATCCCGGTGTTGCTGGGACTGTTCGCGATTCCGGAGCTTATGGAACTCGCCGTTAAGGATGTGTCGATCGCCCGGACAGGAAAGGCAGACGGCACCGGAAAGGGCTTGCTTGACGGAGTTCGCGACGCGTTCAAAAACTGGTGGCTCGTTGTTCGCTGCAGTGTCATTGGCGCTTATATCGGCATGCTGCCCGGATTGGGTGCTTCGATCGTTGGCTGGGTTACGTATGCCCATGCCAAGCAAAGCGTTAAAGACAATTCGCAATTCGGACAAGGCGACGTACGCGGATTGCTTGCACCCGAAGCCGCAAACAACGCATTGCGTGGCGGCGCCCTGATTCCGACATTGACCCTTGGCATTCCTGGCAGCGTCGGAACCGCAATCCTGATGGGCGCGCTGATCATGCACGGGCTGCGACCAGGACCCAGCATGCTCAGTTCCGAGCTGCCCATGACCTTCAGTTTTGTGTGGATGATCGCAATAGCCAGTGTTGTTGCGACACTGGTACTACTAAAGACCGTCAACCAGGTGGCAAAGGTCGCGCTGCTCCCGGGGCAACTGGTCGTGCCCGGCGTACTTCTTTTTGTATTCATGGGCGCGTGGCTTGGCGGTGCGTCGATCGGTGACTGGCTGAGCTGTGCTGTTTTCGGCGTCATCGGCTTCTTCATGAAGCGCGGTGGCTGGCCGAGGCCGCCAGTCATACTCGCGCTGGTTCTCGGGGAAATCCTCGAACGTTCTTTTCAAATCAGCACACGCATTCACGAAGGTCCTGGCTGGCTCGGAAGACCGATTGTCATCTTCTTGTTGCTCGTGACTATCACAACAATCTTTCTCGCCGCCCGCGGCGTTGCAAGAGACAAACTGGCCGGTAAGGTTCCTGCCGGCGAAGCGTCGGAGAAGAACCCGGCTGTTTCGCTGCCGATTTCCTTATTGCTGTTTGTGCTTTTTGTTTGGGCTGCTGTCACGGCGCTGGATTGGCCGCCGCCAGTGCGGCAGTTCCCGTTGCTCATTTCCGTGCCTGGTGCGCTGTTGTCGCTGCTCGTTGTCATTCGGGATTCAGTACATCTCTTTGACACCAAGAAGGCGACCGGAACCTGGAAGATGACGCTGCAACAGGCAGGCAACGATTCGTGGTTGGCCGAAGCGCTACCTTTCTTTGCTTACGTTTTCGGCATGATCGTACTAACACTTCTTGTCGGCCAGAAAATTGCCCTGCCGATATTCATTGGTGTTTACGTCGTGCGTTGGGGGCATTATCGCAAGCGCATTGCTGTGACCTACGCGCTCGGTGCGTGGGCGATACTGGTGTTTTTCTACGACCAGGTCATGAGCTTGCTATTTCATCCGTCGTATCTTGCGCTATGGCTCCAACCGGTTCTTCCATCATCCGCCCCCGACTGGCTGCTCTTCTAATTAATCAGTTAGACGTATTCTCAAGAACCAGTATGGACGGTGCCGATTTCGCCAATGCTTCATAAGTATCCATGTGCGCAAACATCCCGACCGGAATATTGGCCCCGCCCAGTACTATGTCGACATCTGCATCGCCATCCAGGTCACCGGCGCCAATCGTCATCCAGCGACCATTAACCAGCTCTGGCGTAGTGTGCGCGCTGAAATCCATCGCACCATTATTTTGCAGATAAACGAACGACTCCCATTGCTCCAGATCGAAGTCGGGATAGAAAGAAATCGCAGCGATATCGACATCGCCATCATTATCGAAGTCCGCCGCCTTGGCCCCGAAGGCACCATACATTGGGTAGAAATACGCCTGCTCGAAACTCAGGTTGCTGCGGTTCAAATAGATTCGAACGCCGTGAAAATTCTTTAGCGTGTTGTAAGGGTCCGAATCGACGTTATCCCCGTTCACGGTCATGATATCCATAAGGCCATCGCCGTTAAAATCCTGCAGCTCGAAATATACGTGGCCATATGACGGGTGCGTCTCGAATACGGTCGTACTCTCAAATTGACTCGCACCGTTATTTATCAGGATGTAAAACCCTTCTCGCGCATCCGACAGCAACACTGCTATGTCGAGATGCCCATCGCCATTGA
The DNA here is from genome assembly GCA_029863705.1 of Gammaproteobacteria bacterium. Classification (GTDB taxonomy): domain Bacteria; phylum Pseudomonadota; class Gammaproteobacteria; order Steroidobacterales; family Woeseiaceae; genus UBA1847. The sequence goes on along the minus strand of JAOTUU010000009.1, from coordinate 13,354 downwards.
AATCGTAGACCTCGGCCTTGACGGCGCCGGGGCGACTGATAAGCACAGTCTCGACATAGCTACCGTCGCTTTGCGACTCGAACAGTGCAACATTGCCCTGCCGCGTACCGAATCCGCACACGACGAAATCGATAGTGCCATCACCGTTAAAATCCGCAACGTCCATGGCCGCCATCCGATAAAGATCGTCGATAACTACGCTGATGCTGCTCGCATCGATACTTTGATCAACGAGGGATAGCCGACTGATTGTTGCAAGCTTGTCGGCCGAGGTCTGGTCTCCAAATATGTCGCCGATGGACGCAACAAAGGCTGCATTGTCGACAAACTCGATTCCGACCGGTGACATTGCCGGGCCGAAGCGCCTGGGCCCGACCTTAAGCTGTGCATCGCTGCCAAGAATGGCCAGCGTATGCGCGAGCGAATCACCGATATAAGCCTCGCGGGTTTCTTCCCGGATATGGACCATCGTTGTTACGGCCGGTTGGGCTCTATAGTCGGACTGAACAATGTTGAACTGTGGCAACTCCCAACGCAGGGACGGCTTGCCAGCCTGCGGGAGCGGCTCCGTTGCCGCAGACTCGACGTAATAGTGGCGCAGCGTAGCCCAGTCTTTCTCACTCAGAAGCGGCGCGGCCGGAATCATGTTTTCCTTGACCAGGTAGGTCTGCTTTGACTTCACATTTTCCTGTGCGAATTCCGGATGCTCGGCCAGGTAATCGATGTTTTCGATTCCCAGCATATAGCCCATGTAAGCAAGTGCGACTTCCCAACTTTTCCTGGGCAAAATGTCGGGCGACGGCTCGAGATGACAGCTTGAGCAATAGACGCTCGCCAACTCCTGCCCTCGGGACAACTCGCGTTCGCCCTGGATCTCGCGAAATTCGTCGCGAAGGGTTGGGAATAAAATGATAAGCAGACACGCCGTAATCAGAGCCGCGCCAATGGTGAGTTTTTTGCGCTTAGTCAATTTAGTGCTTCCGAAAAAAAGTATGTTTATTCACTTGGTCGGCCAATGATACGCGTTTCGGCTTCAGTTGGACCTTCGAACCACTCCACCACGGCTTTTTGAAAGCTCGGACGCTCGGCAATGACGCGGGCCCAGGTCATCACGTTCTCGTGCTGAGAAAATGAAAACCCGGCTCGCTCCAGGGTGAAGTGAAGTGGCACCCAAGTGATGTCTGCCAGGGTGAAATCATCTGCAACAAGCCAGCGGTGTTGACTCAGGTGTGTATCGAGCTTCGCGAATGCATCATGTAGCAAGCATGCAGCCCTGGCTCGATCCGCTTCGCTAATACCGCCTTCGCTGGAACTCCTTGCATGGAACGCCAGCAATTTCTCGTTCGTCTGCAGGCTGCAGTATCGCTCCAGCTCGTCGGGTGTTTTGCGCCGCCTGTCGCTCGGTCGCGTAGCATAGATATACGTTTTTACTGCCGTGATATGGATTGTCGACGCGAAGTTCAGCCACTCTGTAAGCTTTGCCGTATTCTTATCGTCAGTGGGCGTAAGCCGAGGCTCAGGATAAAGGTCATCAAGATAGCGGATGATGTCACAGGATTCGATCCACACTTCACCATCATGTACCAGCGCCGGCACGAGCCCATTCGGGTTAATGCCGAAGTACTCTGGCGTAATGTGCTCGCCTGTACGAGTATTGAGGTGATGGCTGATCCACTGAAGGCCTTTTTCCTCCAGCGTCATGCGAACTCGCATGGAACAATTGGACCAGCCCGCATGATAAAGATGCAGGCCCTTTAATTCTCGTACGGCATCATTGCGAGGAGTGATTCTCGGCATAGAGCGTTCAGTAACGAAATGTATAGCGAAATTTCAGTACAATTTCGGACGATACTGAACTGGCGTGTCTGCTTAGCGGGTCGATGTCGAACTGGCGATTCAGGACAAAATACATGTCCTGACCTGCTTGCGGGTTGAAGCGCAAGCGGCTGTTAAAGCCCGCCGTCTCCGTGACGTTGTCATATTGCAGCAAATTCAGCCAGGACCATCTCGCGCTAATAGCAACATCAGCGCGTAAACGGAGGAGGCGCGTGATAAATGAGCCCTGCGGTAGCTCTACATCATTAAACTCATAACCAAACTGGAAGAAAAGATGTCGGTTCGGCCGCCAGTTGAGGTCGCCACCAATTTTCAGTAAGTCGCCGTCATAGAACTCACCGGTATCGATATCGAAACTCAACGCAAAGCGGCGTTCCAGTGCAGACTCAAGGAAGAACTGCACGCGGTCAAAAGTATAAGCACCAGCACCGATGATGACGCCGGGACTGATTTCGAAATCCTCAACAAGAACCTCGTCTATCTGCTTCAGGCGGATCTCAAAGAAGTCACCAAACTGCGTTTCAACGCTAAAGGGTTCCACGACCAACTCGCGGCTTTCAGGAGTGCCGTCGGTGTTATCAATATTTTCGAAAATCGACTTGAATGTAACGTTGCGAAGGAACTTGCCGTTAGGCGTGAACGTGTAACCCAACTCGGCCTTGGTGCCAACAATGTCGGCCCGATTCACAAACCCTACTGCCGGATTGAAATTCTCTTCGATAGTCCATTGTCCCAGTTCACCGAACCACCGCTCGCTGTTGGGGTACTCGACACGCCAGCCGTAGGCCTCTTCATCGGAATTTATGCCCTCGGTATCCGACTGTTGGTACCAGGCCACACCTTGAATGGTGTTTCCCGGGATCGCCCTCGTATTCCTGTAGCGAAAATCCGCACCAAATAGCTGGTTATCCAGGTCGGCCGTCGGATTTCCATTCGTGTAAATGAGCCCTACACTGGACTCCTGCAAAATATTGGCAGCGGCTCGACCTACGAATACATTGCCTTTGTCGACATTCTCGAAATCATCCTGGAGCACATCGAGAACACCTATATTCCATCGACCGATTCGGCCGGAGAGCTTGCCTCCCGCCAGGATGTCAACGGGCTCACCGGAGTCGCTCAAGCCAAGCCGTCGCGAAAAAAATGGCCGCCCGTTTTCCTCAAGCCCGCCGAAACTGAAGATATCGAGATCCTGGTTGAAGAACTGCCGTTTTTCCGGAAGGAACAGCGAGAAACGGGTCAGATTGACTTGCCGATCATCGACCTCGGTCGCCGAAAAGTCTGTGTTCAGAGTAAGCGCCGCGGTCAACGATGGCGTAATTTTGAAGTAGGCATCCAGCGAAGGTTCCAGGTCACTCGAGGTGTTCCCGGCGGTGAAATCTTTCGACTGGTTGACCACCACGGAGGGAACGATGTCCAGCCCGCGACCCTGTTTAATGCCACTGATACAGTCGAGATAACCAGCGGACCCAGGGTTTATGGCGCGATCAAATGACGACCAGGCTATCTCCTCTTTTTTCCGCGCGATCGTACGGGCAACTGTGAAGCCCCACTTGCTGTTGTCTGAATTGAAGTTCAGCGTTTTGAACGGTATTGCTATCTCTGCGGTCCAGCCGAATTCGTCAATTTTTGCCTGTGCCTTCCAGATACCATCCCAGTCGCGATTAATTTCGGTCGGGCTTTCGTAGACGCCATCCCTGCGAATGCCGTTGGGATTGAGCTGAAACCAATACCCGGTGCGGCGCGTTTCGAACGGGTCGAGCAGGAACTCGATGGCATCGTCGAACCTTAGCGTATTGCCTTGTACCAGCTGGCGCGCACTTATCGCCGCAGGGTCGCTATCGTATAAACGGGCACCGACATAAAGGAAATCTTCATCGTAGGAAATGAAGAACTCCGACTTTTCTGACGGCTCACCATGGTCGACGGGCTGAAACTGGTGCAGGTCATCGATACGAGTGGCACGCGCCCATACGGCATCGTCCAGTACGCCATCGATTTCTGGTGCAACATTCCGTTGCTGAAGATCAAGACAAACAGATTTGCCCGCAGAGCTGGCACGCGCTGGTTCGTCAACCGGCGACGCATTAACGCTGGCTGCAAAAGCCGCCAGCAGGAAAGCCGTATAGCTTCTCCGAGCGCCCCGCGATAAACACATTTGGATACAGCGCTATTCAGCAACCCGGTTCAAATCCGGCAGGTTCCACTCGGATATCGGCTGCGGTTTGAGTACAGGATCTCCGAGCTCCGGCGAAGTCAGCAGGTAAAGCCCTGTATCGGTCGCGGCCCATATGAGTTTGCGATCCCACTCAATGAACACATTATCCGTGTTGCGTGTGTAGCTGCCAGGCTTCTCGAGGTCACCGCCCTGCGGAGGAATGAAGTACGACGAGATACGCGGATACTCCGGTTCGCTGATGTCATAGCACTGCAGGCCAGCGTTGAAGAAAGTGTAGCAGGTGAAATCCGGATCAGCTTTTCCCGGCGCTTTGAGATGCGGCGGATTATGCGGACCGAAGCGCCCCCGCTTTTGACAGAAATTATTGTATGGCGCCTCTTCGGGCGGACGCGGTATTGGCAACGTGGATATTTCCTGTGGATTCGCCGGATCGCTTATATCAATGATGTAGGTGTGATGATAAGGCTCATTGCAATCCGGATTCAGCGTTTCCGGCGCGCCTATCACGAAGCCCCGGTCAACCCTGGCGACATCCACGGAGTGAAACGCGATCGCGCCGGGTTTGTAAGGTCCCTGAAAGCGACCCACTAATTTCGGTGCTGCAGGGTCGCTGAAGTCATGGATAAATACGCCAAGAGATCCCCAGGGACTGAAGCTCAGTTTGCCACCGTTCTCCAGTTTTTGCGGAACATAGAATGCGCCATGCAAGCCGGTAAATGATTCCCCATCGCCGTGTTCACGCCAGGCTTTGTATTCCTCTTGCTCATCCTCGCGTTGACCCGGTAACCACCAGTGCGATACATGCTTGGGCGCTGTGGGATCGGAAACATCAACCACCATGACGCCGTGGCCATGCACACGCACGGGGCTCTCCTGGTGTGTGAACGTGTCATCTGGTGCGGCATCGAGAAAAGCGTATTTGCCGCCATCATAATAATCACGATGCGTGCCGCCGCCTGTCTGCCGTTTACGGGCCGGGTCGCCGAGATCGGTGCTGAATTCGGAAAGCAGCTTGATGTCGTATGGGTCACTGGCATCGTAGAAACGAACCCCGCGCAGTCCCTCGTGGCTTTTCACCCTCGCGTCAGCGCCCGGGTCATCATACTTGCCATGTGGAAATTCCATCGTTGCCCTGATCAGGGGCGGCGCAGCGCCGGTCATAAGAATCCACTTGCCGATATCGGCGTTGTAAGCGAGCTGAATCTGATTTCCAACGAAGGCATCCGCGTTAATCACTACAGGACTCAACGGATCCGTAACCTCGATGACACTACCTTTCGGTTTCCCTCCCTGCAGCAGGAAGCGTCGCTCGCCGAGGGACATCATTTGCATTTTCCAGCGGCGATTGTCGCCAGCGATATGGGCACGAACTGCCATGTTTCGAATATAAGTCGACTGGTCCAGATACGGCAGGCTGTCTGCTCGCGGGTGTGGGTGAGCATTTGCAAACGCTGTTACGGGAAGGCCAACCAGTAGCAACAGCAATGCCGAAAAATTGGATACGCGTTTCTTGTTAATGACTGTCATTCCGGTTCCCCTTTAGGATCTATCGACCAATACCCTGAAGCGCCTGCCTCGGACGAAGCAGCATCCAGTCTAGCTGATACAGTGAGCACAATGCAATCGATTGCAGTGTACGTAAACGGGCTAGGAATTCTTTATTCGCGCCGCCGTCAACGGCAGGTCACGAATGCGTTTTCCCGTTGCGTTCGCCACAGCATTGGCGATAGCAGCCGCGGTCGGGCCCTGCGATGCTTCGCCTGCACCCAGCGATGGCTGGCTCGGTTGGTCTATCAACGCCACCTCGACCAGCGGCACCTCGGGAAACGTCAGTATCGGATAGCTGGCCCAGTCTGTTGATGTAACGCCGTTAAGGCCCAGGCGTACCTGTTCCTTGACGGTCCAGCTGGCCGACTGGATCACACCACCTTCGATCTGGTTAATTGCGCCGTCCGGATTGATAACCAGGCCGATATCCGCGGCGCAAAGCGCGCGATCAAGCTTAACTTGTCCGCTTTCACTATCTACCACTACCCGCATCGCGACGGCACAGTAGGCGCCTGAATTTTTGTACCTGGCCATAGCGATTCCGACACCGGCCAGTGCGACCTCAGAATCGAATTTAGCGGCCGCCATTTGCTCGCGAAGTTTTTCGAGGACGCCGATCGCACGTTCATCGGTCAGGTAACGAATTCTGAAACTTATCGGATCCTCGCCCTGCACGTGCGCGAGCTCATCCATAAAGGACTCAATCGCAAAGACGTTCATATAGGCACCCAAACCTCTTAGTGCTGAGACCCTGACCGGCGTGTCAGGAATCAGGTGTTTGGTAATGCGATGATTGGCGAACGAATATAACGGCACTGCATTGCGATCACCGCCACCGCGCGGCTGAGGAATATTGCCTACTGGTGGCGAAGGCAGCGGCCGGGCTATTTGCCGTGCAGCAAACAGGTGGCCCGCACGTTTCGCGCCGGACGGCCGGATTGAATGCGTACCACTCCAGAGATCGTACTGCCAGTCAACGATCTGCCCTTTCGAGTCCAGCCCCGCGCTGATTCTCGTGGTCATGGCCGAACCGTAGGGTTCTCCCAAAAATTCGTCCGCGCGTGACCATTGCAAACGTATCGGTGTGCCCGGCATTTGCATCGCGATCAAAGCGGCATCCGCAGCCGCATCGTCCGCGCCATTGTGGCCATAGCATCCCGCAGCCTCTGCGATAATCAAGCGAACATTCTCTTCCCCAAGGCCGACGAGCTTCGCAATTGCTCCACGCATCAGAAAGGCGCCCTGTGTGTGGCTCCACACGGTAAGTTGATCACCGGATTTGTGTGCAATCGACATCGACGGCGACATGGACGCGTGTGCTTGAAATGGCCGTGAGTAATTTGCGCTAACCGTGCGGGCTATGTCTGTAGTGCCGACCGCGCCGCGTTCCGCCACAACCTTTACGTCAGCAGGCGCCTTCTTCAGCCACTCGTTGATCGTAGACGCTTGCAGGGGGAGCGCTGAAGTATCCCAGTGGCACAAGCGCGCCAACGCTCTTGCAGCCTTAACCGCTTGCTCCTCTCGCTCCGCCACAACGGCCAGGAATGATCCATCACGAATGATTTTGACGACGCCCGGCAACTGCGCCACGGCATCAAAGTCTGTCGGCGGCAGCAACTTCGCTTCGCGATCGCCCGTACGTACGACCCTGGCATGCAGCATGCCGTCCATACGGATATCCTGGATGTACGCGGGCTCCGCAAATACTTTGCGTGGGATGTCGATTCGCTGCAGTGATTGGCCGACAACCTGATAGCTATCGTGGCTCTTGGGGGATGCCGAACCAGTCGCATTTCGAGCGAGGCTAAGGTCTTTGAGCACGGCTCCGTAGCCGATTTGCGAGGCGCATCCGTCAACTGTGAACACACCATTCGTGACGCCGACTTTGTTGCGGTCAACAGCAAGTTCGTCGGCCGCCAGGCCAATCAGAATGTCGCGCACTTCGGCCGCAGCAGCACGCACTGCTGCGCCGCTAACCTCTACAGAACGACTGCCATTTGTGTATGCCTCGTTCGGTGACGAAGCGGTGTCAACCGCAGCAACGCGCACGCGGTCAAAGGCAACATCCAGCTCTTCAGCCGCGATCTGGGCCAGCGCCGTCTGGATGCCCTGACCCAACTCGCACTTACCCGGGGACAAGGTAAGGAACCCGTCCGCGTCGATACGCAACCAGGTACCGAGGCTCGGGTTCGCCGCCAGCGAACCGGGCAAGTCACCGCCCGCAGCGGCCTGCTGTGCAAGCACGCTTGCCGGTACCATGTTGAAGTACAAAACGATGGCTCCGGTACCCTGCAAAAAGCTTCGACGCGTAGTCATGACGATTCACCTTCCTGATAGCTACGCGCCGCCTCACTAACAGCGCTTACGATTCGATTGTGCGCGCCGCAGCGACAAAGGTTCCTGCTAAGTGCGGAACGGATTTGTTCCTCTGTTGGATTCTTGTTTTTTTGCAGAAATGCCGCCGCAGCCATCACCATGCCGTTGGCACAATAACCGCATTGCATAGCCTGTTCCTTGATGAACGCAGTCTGCAGGGGGTGCGGTGCTTCCGGGCTGCCCAGTCCCTCCAGTGTAACTATCTTACTGCCGACGACAGCGGCTACCGGCACGACGCACGATCGCACCGATTTGCCGTCCACCAATACGGCACAGGTACCACACTGCGCCACCCCGCAACCAAACTTCGGACCATTCAATTCAAGGTCGTTGCGCAGTGCATACAGAAGCGGCGTATCCGGCTCTACGTCCAGCCGAACTTCTTTGTCATTAACATTCAGGTTAATTGCCATCGATATCCCTCGCGGTAACACACGATAAGAAAACCAGGTCGGATCTCATGCCCGATCCTTTTTGTGTACAACACGCAGCGCATCTATCAACTCGCTGTCGTTCAGATCACCCATGCCAAGCTCCACCATTTGTTCGTACACGCGTTTGGCCGCGTGGCCGATGACGGACTGGCCGCCGACATCCTCAATCAGTCCGATGCCGTAGGCGAGATCTTTTATTCGATTATTTCCCGAGAACTGTACAGGGTCCTCGTGGCTATTTTCAGCCATGTAGCGGGAATGGCGAGCAACATGTGGGCTTCCGGTTGCACCCGTCGCAAAGCCTTCTGCTGCTACAGCTATGTCAATACCCGCGGCCTCGCAGGCCTGCATGCCTTCGGCACAGGCGGCAACCTGTATCGCGCCCATGGTGTTGTATATAAGTTTGAAAGTAATGCCGCTGCCCACGTCGCCCACATGCATCACGCTCTTGCTAATCGCGGCTAACACGGGGCGGATCGCATCCACATCACTGGCACTACCGCCTGCAAAGACTTTCAATTGACCCGACTCCGCGACATCCGGGCGGCCCGCAACCGGACAGTCGAGGAAATGCAAATCCCGGGATTTCGCGAGCGCGTTTAGCTCGGCCACCCACGTCAAAGACACCGTCGACATTTCAATGGCGTAAGCGCCGGGCTTTACGTCGCCGTGCAAAGCTCCGTCGGGGCCACTCCACGTCGCTCTCGATGCGTCGTCATTAATCAGGCTCGAGAAAATCAAATCGGCGCCTGCCGCAGCTTCCTTCGGCGTCGCGGCCAGAACTGCGCCCAGAGCCTCCAACGGACGCGCCTTTTCCAGCGTGCGGTTGTAGACATTGACGTCATGCCCACCGCGAAGGAAATTTCGCGCTATCGGCAACCCCATCATTCCGGCGCCTAGAAAAGCTATTTTTGCCATCTGTTTTCTCTTTTCTGGATTTACCGTGTAATTGCCAGCCCTTCCAGCGCCAGGCCATACGGAAGCAACTCATTTATCTGACGTCGCAGCTGCTCTGTTAACAACAGTCGGGTATAACGCCGATTCATCTCAGGCTGCTGCATGAGCTGGCGCGCGAGTTCCCAGGCGCGCGGCAATAGTCTTTCCCGCGGCAGTACCTCGTTCACCAAACCATATTCCATTGCACGCTGCGCATCGAGAACCTGCCCGGTCAGCAAGAAATAGCGGCCACGGTTCAGACCCATGATCATGGGAAATACGACGTGCACCCCGTCACCCGGGACCAGGCCGCCGGCATAGTGAGCGGAATCCTGAAATGACGCATTTTCCGCCGCAAGCACGATGTCGCACATCACCGGTAATTCAGCATGCCGTGCCGCCGGGCCATTAACGGCACTTATCATCGGTACGTCGATGGCCAGCAGGTTGGTGAGCAAACGGTTGGACTCCCAACCTAATTCCGCCCATTCATCAGGAGATTGTTTATGTGCCGCCTTGTTCGACTCGGCCTCAGCCACCGGGCCGGAAAACTCGTCACCAGTGCCAGTCATGATCACGACCTGGTTTTGACGATCACGCCCAATATTGAGAAACGCTTCTTCCAATTCCGCATGTGGCTGCCTTCCCCAATGCAGTGGCCCGCCATCCGTGCCCAGCGTGATTTCAAGAATGCCGTCTTCGCGACGCATACTGATTGCCGCGTATTTATCGCGGTAGTCTTCGAACCGTACTCTAAGCTTGTCTATATTCGTGCTCATTTTCAGATTCTCACTTTGGCCTGTACGGACGCCCCGCTATTGTTCTCTCGATTCGCGGATATCATCGAGTCCGTCAAAGAACGTTACCGGTGGATAGGCCGCCGGGTCGGTTACGACGTCCAGAACAGTCGTTTCGTTGCTCGCCAGCGCCTCGCGTAACGCAGGCAGATATTCATTGGCCTTTTCTACGCGGATACCGCGGCAGCCGCTGGCGCGCGCGATCGTCGCATGGTCCACCGGCGTAAAATAGCAGGCCGTGCTATGGCGCCCGAACTTCACATCTTCGGCGTCCTTCTGATAACCCAGACAACTGTTATTAAGGACGGTTAGCACAACCGGTGTTTTTCGGCGAGCCGCAGTTTCGAGTTCGGACCAGACATGCGCAAAGCCACCGTCCCCAACCATGCACAACACCGGGCTATCCGGGTTGGCAACCTTCGCACCTATAGCCAGTGGCAGACCCCAGCCAAGCCCGGCCAGGCCGCGCGGTGTAATAAAACGCATTCCGACTTTGAGAGAAGGCAGATAACAAGCTACCCAAAGCGTCGCATAACTCGCGTCGGCAACAACCGTCATATCTGCGGTTAACACCTGTCGAATGTCAGCAGCCATCCGTTCCGGCCTTATCGGGCTGTCGTCCGATTGTTCCAGTGCTGCAATTTCCACGGCATGTTTCTGCCTGGCTTCGGCGATGTGGCGTTCGATACCAGGTATCGCTTCGCGACGTCCTTTGAGCTTCTCGTAGATGGCCTCCAGCGTGAGCCTGGCGTCGCCCTTAAGTCGCAACGCTTCGTAATTACGGCCAATCTCTGCGCCATCAACATCAATATGGATATAGCGTGCGTGTTCGGGATAGAGCGCCCAGGAATCGGTGCCGTTTTGGTTCGTTCGCGTGCCAACCAGCAAGATCACGTCAGCCTGCTGAATGATCGCGTTCATGTGACGAGTCGGTGATAGTTTCCCCATCGCATAGCCGGTGACGCCGATGGATAGTGGATGGCGCTCATCAACCACGCCTTTGCCCATCACGGTCGTCATAACCGGTATGTGGGCATCTTGTTGCAATGCGGACACGGCCTCGCTTGCCGCCGAAAGATGCACGCCACCGCCCGCCAGAATCAGCGGCTTACTTGCCGACGCCAATAGCTCCACCGCCTCTTCGATCCGAGCTGGATCGGCAACTGTGCGATCAAGCGGGAAGTAGCCAAGGTTGCTCGTGCGCGATTCAGGAACCGGCATTTCTTCGAGCAGCAAGTCAGCGGGCAGAATCAATGCGACCGGACCTGGCCGGCCACTCGCGGCATTAGCGAAGGCCATATCGATATAGTCAACCACCCTTGAGGCCTCGGTCACCCTGCGGACCCACTTCGTGCAAGACTGGAACAGGGCAATATGGTCAAACTCCTGGAAAGCGTTGCGGTCAGCCTGTGTCCGAACCACGTCCTGAACGAGCGCAACGATTGGGACCGACACCTTGAGCGCCTCGGCCAGGCCCGGCACAAGCAGCGTCGCCGCAGGCCCGTTTTGCGCGGAGACTACGCCTACTTTGCCGCTGGTTCGCGCATAGCCATCTGCCATCGCCGTACCGGCGTTTTCGGTCCGGTACATGAACTGCGTGATGTTCCGCTCCTCCGCAGCCAGCAAGACCGCTGAAGGCAGCGATTGCGAAAACATCACTTCCACGCCATGCCGCTTCAGGCTATCAACGATAACCTCAGCTACGGTCTGTTTATTTTTCGGCGACATTGGTCATGCATCCTTTGAGTTCGGAGTGAGTCAGACAAAGCCACACTATCAAGTTATTATTAAACACGCTGCAAACATCCATAAGGAAAATAACTGTGAACAGTGGTCATTCAACATTAGTATTTTCGGCGCCGCCTTCACCAACGGTTCCCGTCAAGGGAACCGACCTGCAATTCCCGGTTAACCGCATTTTTTGCGTGGGCCGAAATTATGAGGCGCACGCGAAGGAAATGGGTATGGCCGTTGACCGGGAGGCACCTTTCTATTTCATCAAAAGCGCGTCCAGTATCGTCGCATCTGGTGCCACCGTTCCGTACGCGCCGGGAACCAGCAACCTCCACCATGAGATGGAGCTTGTCGTGGCTATAGGACAAGCCGCTTTTTGCGTCACAGAAGAGGCCGCACCCGAGGCCATCTACGGCTATGCCTGTGGCTTGGACATGACGCGCCGGGATCTTCAATTCAAAGCCCGCGACAAAGGCCGTCCCTGGGATCTCGGCAAGAATTTTGAAAACTCAGCCGTGATATCCGAAATTGTCCGGGTGAGTGAATCAGGACTCATCCAGTCCGGAGACATCAGCTTGTCAGTCAACAAAGAGCTAAGGCAATCTGGAAACATCAGCGACCTCATCTGGAACGTGCCTGAATTAATCGCCGATTTGTCAAAGTACTACCACCTGCAGCCAGGTGACTTGCTGTATACCGGAACCCCGGCGGGTGTTGGCCCGGTTGAGCCGGGAGATGTCATTACGGGCAGCATAGATAAAGTAGGCGAAATCGAATTCACTATTTCTAATTAGTTAGCCAGGACACCGTGCTTTCGCGGCGGCTTGTGTCGAGAATACTCACAAGTTTGCCAGTCTGCAATCGTTTGCAGTATAGTGGGCTTGTAATCGTCTGGGGAGGCGGATGACAAAATTATCGCGAAGGGTTTTTTTGCAGGGCGCAGCCCTGAGTTCTTTGTCTGTTAATTCAGTAGCTTCGCCAACAATAGGGCGAACTGAGACCGTCTTTGATTTTGTCGTGGCGGGCGCCGGGCACAATAGTCTGATCACCGCCGCCTATCTCGCCAAGGCAGGGTTCAGCGTTCTCGTACTCGAGGGGCGACCTACTATCGGTGGTGGCTGCAAAACCGCCGAGGTTTGCATGCCAGGATTCAAAGAAGATCTTTGTTCGACCGTGCACGGGTTTATCCAGTCCAACCCGGTGATTAGCAAGAATGAGTTGGACCTCTTCGATTACGGGCTCGAGTACATCGACCCCGACCCGATCATGCACACCTCGTTTGCGGACAAAGCTTCGATCACGATGTGGCACGACATCGAACGGACCTATGCGGAATACGCAAAATTCTCCAAGGCTGACGCAGACACATTCAGGCAACTGGTCAGCGAATACAAAGCCTATAATGCAGCCAAGAGCAGCGGCTCGACCATTCCGAATAGTGCCGTTTGGCGTCGCAGGTTCGCAATGTCCGGCTATGATCTGGTAAACGCGACTTTCGACAGCCCGGATATTAG
>JAOTUU010000099.1 GCA_029863705.1 Gammaproteobacteria bacterium | reverse complement strand
GCCCGGCGGCGGCTGCCCGTTCACGGTCGATAATAATGCGGACTTCTTTATCGCCCATGTCGGCGTCGCTACGCACATCTTTCAGACCTTCGACCGAGGACAGCGCTCTCGCAATATCGACACTCAATTCGTTCAGCACCGAGGTTGAGTCACCAGAGATCTGAACACTAAATCCTTCGCCGCCACCTTGCTGCTCGTACTCAAAGCTCGGCTTGCCAATCACGATCGTCGGTAGATCCGCTTCGATTCGTTCAATGATCTCTTTCGTTGAAAGCGTAGCGTCATCATCTTCGGTTAACAAGATGGCCGACTCGGCGTAGTCAGGCTGGTAATAGCTGTAAACGGAACGAATATTGAATTCTTCCTGATTGGAGAACAGGTAATCCTCAACCGTGTTGACGGCTTTCTCGACACTTTCAAGTGAGTGCTGGCCTTCTATGTGATACGGCATATACAGGCGCCGTCCCACGTCCTGCGGAAATGCATCGAATTTCACAAGGTTTAGTACGAGCGGCAATACGCCTGTGACACAGATGAGCAGGATGCCGAGCGATGTCCACCAGAGATGCGAGACCACCCAGCCCAGCCCTCGTTCATAACGCCGCGTTAAGCGGGATATCGCAGCCCCGGACTTCGCCTGTGGTGGCACCGCCACCCTTGCCGCGAGCATTGGCACCAAGGTTTGTGCGATCAACAGCGACGCAAGCAAAGCGACGATGATCGTGACAGCGACGTGAGTGAGAAACACCATGATGTCGGTCTTAGTGCCGAAGATCATCGGCGCAAAAACGATGGCTGTAGTCGCTGTGCCGGCGATAACGGCCAGACCCACCTCACTGACGCCCTTAACGGTTGAGACGTGCGGATCGTCGTCGTTTTCGGCACGCTCGCGGAAGATACTTTCGGTAATCACAACGGCATTGTCGACCAGCATACCGACGGCAAGCATCAAGCCCATCATCGACAGGATGTTTAGCGTGAGCCCAAGAAAGTAAAGCGCACCGAGAGTGATCAGAATGGAAAATGGCACCGACGCAGTTACGATCAGCGTCGTCGATACCTGCCGCAGGAACAGGTAGAGCACGATAATTGCCAACAGGCCCCCGATAAGGCCGGCGCCAAGCAAATCGGACAATGATTCTTTTACGCTGTCGCCCTGATTGTCGAGCGCGAAAATATTGATGCCTTGCATCTGCGGTAACTCGCCGATTTTCTCGACCTCGGCCATGACGCGATCGGTAACTGCAACGAGGTTCGAGCCTGTGGTCTTGCTGACCGCAACACCGATGGCGTACTTCTGATCCAGATGTCTGCCGTAATTGCGCTCAGGAGTTCGCAACTCGATGTCAGCAATATCCCGCAGCCGCAAACCGTTTTCGTTAATCGACAAGTCTCGGATTTGTTCTACTGAACCGAATTCACCACGCGGCCGGACACTCATCCGTTGGCCGCTTGCTGTGATCTGGCCTGCACTTACCGCGAAATTACTTCGCTGCAAAAGATCGCGCAGCGACGCAATGTCCACGCCATATGCGGCGAGCTGATCCGGTTTTAGAAGGATGCGGATCTCACGCGGATCGACACCGTGCAGTTCGACGCGCGACACGCCTTCGATCCTCTCCAGCCGCCGCTTGAGCAGACGGTCAAGCAGGTCGTAGCTGTCCCCCAGTTCCCGTTCACTCGAGATACGCAGCTGCAGTACGGGCTGATCACCAAGCGAGCCTGTAAAGACGAATATGCGCCTGATGTCATCAGGCAAGAGGTGGCGGATGCTGTCGACCTTGGCGCGCGCCTCAATGCCTTTGACGCCCATGCTTTGATCCCAGCCGAACTGCAGGAAAATTTGCGATTGGCCTTCGTCCGAGGTGGAGAACATCTGCTCCACGCCGGACAGCGTCGCCAAAGCTTCTTCAACCGGACGCGTAATCAGGCGCTCGACTTCTTCAGGCGTCGAGCCGGCATAAGGAATCTGTATGAATATGCCAGGGAACTCGATGTCCGGAAATTTCTCCAGCGGCAGTAAGCGCGATGCGATCAGACCGATCAACGCGAGTGCGACGAACGTGACAACGGTTGTCACTGGCCTGGCGAGTGCGAACTCCGTGTGTCTCATTGCGCGGTAACGCTAGCGATTTGAACATCAGAGGACACCGGCCAGCGTTTGCGGTCGAGCAATGAGTAAACAACTGGAATAATGACCAACGTCAGGAAGGTCGAAACAAGCAAGCCGCCGATCACGGTAATCGCCATGGGTGTTCGTACTTCGGCACCTTCGCCGAAACCTATGGCCATTGGCAGGAGACCCAATGCGGTTGTAAGTGAAGTCATCAAAATTGGCCGGAGTCGTGCACTGCCCGCTTCCATAATGGCGTCAAAGCGATCCTTGCCCTGTGAGCGGAGCTGGTTAATCAGATCAACCAGCACAATTGCGTTATTGACGACAATGCCAGCGAGCATAATGACGCCGATCAGCGCGACGATGTTGACCGTCGTACCGGTGATGAACAACGCCAGAACTGCGCCGACGAGCGCCAGCGGAATGGTAAAGAGAATGACGAAGGGATGAATGAGGGACTCAAACTGTGATGCCATGACGAGGTACACCAGGAAGATCGCGAGAGCGAGAGCGAATTGCATGGATTGGAATGACGCCTGCATTTCTTCACTCTGCCCCGCTACGATCGCCGTTATGCCATTCGGCATTGGGATTCGAGCAACGATCGATCCCGCTTCACCGGCAGCAGCGCCAAGATCACCGTAGGCGATATTCGCAGTGATGATCGCGACTCGTTCCTGCGCAATCCGTCGAATTTCCGATGGCCCCTGAGAAACACTGATATCGGCAACTGCTTCAAGTGAGACCGGTCTATCAGATGCCGGGTTGACGATCAGCTGACGGATTTCTTCAATGCTGGACTTGCGAGTGTCGACGCTACGCACCAGCACATCGATTTTTTTGTCACGCCACGTATAGCGAGTCGCCAGCTCTCCACGGACGTTGCTTACTACCCGGTTCGCAATGTCACGGACGGCCAGACCGAGTTTCGCGGCACGCTCCTGGTCGAAAACAATCTGAATTTCGGGGTTGCCTCGCTCAACCGTCGTTTTGATGTCAGTAAAGCGATCTGACGCGGACATTTCCTGCACAACGAGACCGCTGACCCACGACAGCGCTTCGAGATCGTAGCCGGCAATCTCTATCTGCAACGGGCTGGCAAAAGTCATCAATGTCGGTCTGCTGAACTCGTACTGCACACCCGGAAGGCGTGCGAGCTCGGTGCGCATTGCGTCCATTGTTGCGTTCTCCTCTGCTCGTCCAGCGCCAGGAGTCAGCGAAATGCTCAACGTGCCGGTGTTGTCGCCCGCGTCAACAGGATTCGCATCAAGGCGATTGCCGGTTCCTGCCACGGAGAAATCGAGAGCAACCGCTTCAATTCCTGCCGTCGCTTTCTGCGCGGCCTGAATGGCCCGATCGGTTTCTGCGAGAGGAGCGCCCGGAGTGAGCCGCAAGTCGACATTGAACTCTCCCTGCGACAACTGTGGAATCAACTCAGTACCGAGCCTGGGCAGCAAAGACATCGTCGCGGCGAAAATAATGACAGCACCCACGAGAATGGCAGGGCGATGCTGCAATGACCATCTCAACAAGCCTGGGTATATGGACGCAATGGCGCGATACAGGCGCTGCAACAACCAGCTCGGTACCCACAGAATAATCCAGAATAGCCATTTGAGTCCTACGAATACAAAACCAAACATCCGCACTACAAAGGCTACACCACGAGTGAACCAACCCGGCGGTGTTGACTCTCTGTCATTTTGGTAACGGCTTCCTGTTCCCAAAGACGCGAGCATGGGTATGAGCGTCAACGCAACGATAAGCGAAAATGTCAGTGCGAATGTAACTGTCAGTGCCTGATCCCTGAATAACTGACCGGCTATGCCTGAAATGAAGACCATCGGAAAAAACACAGCGATAGTGGTAAGCGTTGCCGCAACGACGGCACCTGCAACTTCAGCGGTGCCGTTTTGTGCAGCCTCCAAAATGCCCTCGCCTTGCTCCTTTTTCCGTACGATGTTTTCGAGCACCACAATGGAGTTGTCGACAAGCATCCCCACCGCCAGTGCGATGCCTCCCAATGACATGATGTTGAGCGATACGTTATTCAGATACATCAGCAGAAAAGTGCCAATGACTGAAACCGGAATTGCGATGCCAGTAATTGTCGTCGCACGCGCGTCGCTCAGGAAGCCGTACAGAACGATGATGGCGATGATGCCGCCGAGAATCGCGGCGTTCTTAACATCGTCAACTGACGAGGAGATGAACTTGGACTGGTCATAAATGGTGACGAGCTCTATCTCATCCGGCAATGACTCGCTGACGCTTTCAAGCCGCTGCGCGATCCTGGCAGCGACCTGTACCGTATTTGCATCACCTTCCTTGTAAATAGCGAGCTCCACTGATTCGCGACCGCGAACCCGCGTAATAGCTTCACGATCTTTGTAGCCGCGCTCGACGGTCGCAACGTCACGCAGGTACACCGGTCGGTCGGAGACATAGGCGACAATTGCGTCGCGAATTTCGTCGACAGACTGAAACTCGTTTATCGTGCGAACCTGGTAACGTTGATTGCCCTCTTCGAGGCGACCTCCTGAGAGATTGACATTTTCAGCACGGATTCGTGCCGCGACTTGTTCAATGCTGATACCGAGCTGCGACAATTTCTGCTGATCGACGCGAATGCTTATTTCATCTTCAAGGCCACCGCTAACCTTCACGGCCGCTGTGCCTTCTTCGGCCTCGAGATCGGCCTTGATGCGATCCTCTGCGAGACGCCGCAATGACTTGAGGCGCGCCTCAGAGGATTCCTGGTCGGCGTCCGCGTCTTCCTTGTACAGCAGTCCAAGGCGCATGATCGGTTCGGACGATGGATCAAAGCGCAGCAGTAAGGGGCGACCAGCTTCGAGCGGGAGGAACAAGATATCGAGTTTCTCACGCACATCGACGCCCGCGATGTCCATGTCGGTGCCCCACAGGAACTCCAGGGTGACGTCGGACTGACCGGAACGAGAAACAGAACGCACCAGCCGTACATTACGAATGACGCCGACAGCCTCCTCGATGGGCTTTGTCAGCAGGTTCTCGACCTCCACGGGTGCGGCACCCGTCAGTTCTGTCCGGACAGTCAGCGTCGGATAGGAAATATCCGGCAGGAGATTCAGCTTCAACCGTGACAGAGAGACCATGCCGAACAATGCGATTGCAACCATCAGCATGACGATCGTGACACGACGCTCAGTCGCAATTTCAATCAGCCGGCGCATCGTCACCCTCCTGCTCAGCTGCATCCGGCGCATTTATGATCGTGACAAGGGCATCGTCTTTTAGCCCAATCTGGCCTTTTGTGATCACTCGATCGTCGTCAGACAGGCCGGAAGTAATTTCCATCATCCCAGCGTTGCTATAGGCGGTTTGCACAACTTTTCGAATTGCCTTGTCATCCTCGACAACAAACACAGTCGTTTCGCCGTCCTCTTCGAGGATCGCACTGCGTGGAATCTGCAAAACATTCACATGCTGGTCGTACACGATACTGATACGCCCAAACATTCCGGGTTTGATGCGGCGTTGATCATCTGATATTTCGATCGTAATTTTGAACGTGCCGGTTTCTGGGTCGACGATCGGACTGACCCGGGTTACAGAGGCGATAACACGCAGTCCCCGCAGTGCGTCAATGTCGATGCCAACAGGCTGACCTTCCGCTATGTGGCGATACTCGCGCTCCGGAACATGCAGGTAGGCAACCAATGGGTCGAAACTCGTAATTCTGAACACTGGCTCATTGACGGCAAGCGTGTTGCCCAATCTGACAAAACGCTCCGAGACGACGCCATCAATCGGCGCGCGAATCTGCGTGTAATCGAGTTCAAGTTTGGCGAGGTTGAACGAAGCCTCAAGCGCCTCCAGGTCATACTTTATCTTGTCGAAATCACCGCTGCTGATCAGGCTCTTATCCTTGAGTTCGACATTTCTTTCGTAGTCACGTTGCAGTTTGCGCAAGTTTGCTTCGGACTGATTTAATTCGAGACGCAGGCGATCGCCATCGAGTTTTGCAAGCACCTGTCCCTGCTTGACGATGTCGCCTTCTTCAACATTGATCTCGCGAACTTCGCCAGCCACCTTAGCGATGACGTCCGCCTCGGCGAGCGCCTCAATCGGCGCCGTGCCTGAGTACACCGCGACAATATCGCCGCGTACTGGCGACCCGACCTCAACCGGGATTGCTATCGCTTCTTCTTCGCTTTCCTCGTTGGCGTCGTCTTGTTCACCTTGTCCGCATGCACTGAGTAACATCGCACACACGATTACGGCTGGACCATAGTGATTCAGCGTCATTCGTCTCTCCCTATCATCTACCACACCCTGAATTCCGCGCAGCCGCGCGAGTGCGGTCTCATCAGCCGGTCATGGTATCCAGTGCGAGCTTGTTTGCGAGCACTTTGCTACCGTCACGCAAGCCAGTATGGCCAACTACAACGATCTCTTCTTCTTCTGTAAGGCCGCTCAAAATTTCGACCTGGCCATTTTCGCTAATGCCCGTTGTAACGATTCGCCGCGTAACTTCACCATCAGCTACGACGTAGACCGTCATCTCATTATCTTCTTCGACAATCGCATCGGTCGGAACAGTCAGAGCGTCTTCGTGCTCTTCGTAGGACACTGAAAATCGTGCGAACATGCCGGGCACGAGGTAACCGTCTTTATTGTCGACGAATGCCGTGGCTCGGAACGTACCACTGCGCGTATCAATCGTCGGACTTATGCGAACGATGGTCGCTGCGAATTCTGTCTCAGGCATAGAATCGACCCGCAGGCTCGCGCTATGGCCAACTGAAAACTTGGCCAATTCCGCTTGTGGAATCTGCAGATAAGCGACAAGTTCAGCTGATTCAGTGATGCGAAAAGCGACGCTGTTTGCATTCAGGTTCTGACCCAGTTTGATGTCACGGGATGAAACGATGCCGCTGATCGGCGCACGAATCTCGGAATAATCGTAATTCAGCTTCTTGAGTTCATACGTTGCCTGCAGCGCAGCTACGTCATACGTCAAACCGTCAAACATTGACTCGCTGACAAGCCCGCGCTCGGCAAGGTCGCTATAGCGATCAAATTCTTTGCGTGCCTTGTTCAAATTCGCCTTGGCGGCCAGCATGTCGAGCCTCAGTCTCTCGCCGTCAAGCCGTGCCAGCACCTGACCCTGCGAGACCCGATCACCCTCTTCGACCAGTAGCTGAATAACCTCGCCCTGCGCCCGCGCAAGTACCGGCGAATCAATGTCGGAAGCAATCGTCGTGGTCGCATGATAAGTAGCGAAAATATCTTCACGAACGGGGTATGCGACTTCCACCGGAACGGGTATAGCGGCTTGAATCTCTGCAGCGCTGGAATGGCTGGCTTCACCAACACCGCAGGCTTGCAAAAGCGCGGCGCTGGATACGATGGTTGCGGCGATGAGCAGTTTATTGGTTTTCATAACATTGCACTGGTTAGGGTTGTTTTGGTGTTGTAGTTAAGTATAACACTAGATCGGTATAACGCAACCCCGATATTGATATTCCTTCTGAATTTATATCCATGATATTCAGCCACTTACAAAGCGGTTGCTGCTGCCCGTCCGTGTCTTCTATGGATAAGATGCGCGACCGCACGATTTGGATCTAAATGAACCGTGTTTACGGGCTTATCGGGGAACCCAAGACCATGGCAAGCCCCGACGATTACCGACTATCGGGTTCGCTGGTCGTCGCCCGCTTCGCCTGGGCAGGGTGGTCATCAGATACAATTGCCGGCAACACACGCACAGGCCATAACCGATGCTCCGATCCAGGCTCTCCAGACTTTTTGCCATTGCGCTGCTATTGATGCCCGCCATCGTCCTGACGGATGAATCGACGACGTTGCAGGAAATCATGCAAGGCTTGCGTGACAACCTCGTCGAGATCAGCGATGGCCTGCTAACTGACGACTACGCGCTGGTAGCTCGAGGCGCAACGGCAATTGCCGAACATCCACCAATTCCATCTGAGCAGGTGCAGCTCGTAGCTAAGGCGCTCGGGCCCGAGATGCCGGCCTTCAAGCAATTTGATGTTCGCGTGCACAAGCTGTCACTGGATATCAGCGCTGCCGCCGAGGCCGGCGACCGAGCCGCTGCAATATCGGGCTTTCAACAAATGATCGAAGGTTGCTTCGCCTGTCACGCTGCCTACAAAGATCGGGTCGCGGCAGTTTTGAAAAAAAACTGATTACTCGACGTCAATAATAATCTTGCCGCGCGCATGGCCGTCTTCCGAATGCCGAATCGCCGCCGGCACGTCACGCAGTGAAAAGTGACTATCGATAACGGGCGTTACTTTGCCCGATTGCATGAACTCGCCCAGCGTAATCAGGTTCTCGCGGCTCATGTCCGCCAGGAGCATCACGAACTCCTGATCCACGAACGGTGACAGCAACATTGCTTTGATCGGTCGCATCATAGGACCGAGCCAGTCACCGTTGCCGCCGCCAACGATAATAAACATCCCATCCGGTTTAAGGACGCGGCGATTGGCC
This sequence comes from Gammaproteobacteria bacterium, assembly GCA_029863705.1. Taxonomy (GTDB): domain Bacteria; phylum Pseudomonadota; class Gammaproteobacteria; order Steroidobacterales; family Woeseiaceae; genus UBA1847. Next base: position 2,143 of record JAOTUU010000099.1, on the reverse strand, counting down.
AACAGCGAATGATTGCCGACCATGTCGATGATCAGGTCGAACTGTTCGCCGCTTTCGATATAGTTTTCTTTGGTGTAGTCGAAGACATGATCTGCACCGAGCGACCGAACCATCTCAACATTGCGGGTGCTGCACACGCCCGTTACGTCCGCGCCAAGTGCCTTGGCGATCTGCACAGCGAACGTCCCCACGCCGCCCGATGCGCCGTTAATCAGAACCTTCTGGCCCGGCTCGACCTTGCCAACATCGCGCAATGCCTGCAGTGCGGTAATGGCCGCTATCGGTGAAGACGCCGCTGCTTCAAAGCTCACGTCTGCAGGTTTCAGCGCCAGTGCACCACCCTCATGAACCGCTACATATTCCGCGAAGGCCCCACTTTCCCCGCCAAAGACTTCGTCGCCCGGTTTGAAGCGCGTGACCTTGGCGCCCACCGCCTCGACGGTGCCAGCAAAATCCACACCGACGCCCAGGTTATCTGGCGCGCCCAGACCGGACATCAGGCGTATAAAATATGGCGTCCCTCTCATGAAATGCCAGTCCAGTGGATTAACCGCCGCCGCGACGACTCTGACGAGCACCTGGTCGTCGGCCGGCGTGGGCTTTTCGACATCTTCGAAACGAAGAACATCGGTTGAGCCGTAGCAACTAAAAGCAATAGCTTTCATCGTCTCCGCGCTGTCCGGGACGGCCGGAGCCGGTTCACAGGCCGAGTCGTAGCTGATGACTATCGCCAGAGCTGTCGTAATAAGCAGGAGGAAAAGCAGGAAGCCAATCGCGATCTTGTTGCGCAGTTTCATGGTCGATTCTTCAGTCGTTCACCAGATCTGATAGTACACCCTGAGCGAGAGGGACATCGCTGTTGCAACAAGGCACAATAGTGCCATGACACAGATAACTGCAAAACTGACTGATGGCATGCTCGTAAAAATCACGAACGGCCGACATCAATGGAGTGCCGATGAACCGGCGAGCGTCGGCGGCACCGATACAGGGCCCAATCCCTACGAACTCCTATTGGGCTCGCTGGCTGCGTGCACCTGCATCACGATTTCCGGGTATTGCCGACACAAGGGCCTGGCGTTGAAATCGGTGAGTACGAGCTATAACTTCAAACGCATTCACGCCGACGACTGCGAAAACTGCGACGATGACGCCGCAGGCATGATCGACCACGTTACGAGCAACGTGCACGTTGAAGGCGATTTTGACGACGCGCAGCGTAAACGCATTGCGCAGATTGCAACGCGCTGCCCGGTTCACAAGACCCTGTCGAACGGCATACACATTGAGGACAACGCAACTTTCGACGAGGGATGAAAGTTGCGGCAATTCGCGTTCAAGACAAAGTGCTGCCTTTTTATCCGCGGCGAATCGTAGACGTGTTTTAGGCGGCTTCGACTGTGCGGTTACGGCCTTCGTTCTTGGCTCGATAAAGTGCCTCGTCCGCCACCCGGATCAAGGCGGTTTCATCCTCAGCAGGTGTCGCCGGGAAACTGCCGAATCCCAGGCTAACCGTACAACTAATCGTCTGACCACGATCTTGCACCGTCATCGCCTCAATCGCATTGCGTATGCGCTCGCAGACTTCAGCTGCACCATCGATTGTCGCACCAGGCAATATGCACAGGAATTCTTCGCCACCATAGCGAACCAGCACGTCACCCTCGCGCAGATGCAGTTTGGCCTCTTTTGCAACGTTTGCGAGAACCCGATCACCGATAAGATGCCCGTGTGAGTCGTTGACCAACTTGAAGTGATCAATATCGAACATGATGAGGCCCAAAGGTATTTCGCTTCGCTTCGCCCGCGTATACTCTTCGCGCAGGCGCGTAAGCCCAAAGCGTCGGTTGTAACAATTCGTCAGCGGATCAAGCGCCGCGATGCGTTGCAGGTCGCCGTGCTTCATGGCATTGGATAGAGCCATAACGAAGGTCCTGCCAAAGATCTGTGACAGCGAGCGCGAATCTCTTTCGAAAGCCGTCGATTTGGCCAGTACAACAACGCCAGTCGCCTTTGACTGGACGATCAAAGGCATGAAAGCGACTTCCCGCGGCTGAAACTCGACCAATCCCGCATTCACAGACAGCCCATCGGGCAACTCGACATAAACAGGTTCCTGTGTGCGCAGCGCCAACCGTACCTG
>JAOTUU010000008.1 GCA_029863705.1 Gammaproteobacteria bacterium | reverse complement strand
CCATAACGTGCATGCCCGGGTCGACCACGAGCCGGGCCGCACGATAAGCCTCATTCGACAGCATTCCCAGCCGTGCAATGTCACTCGAATAAAGGCCCATCTCATCTGCGAGGCGCTCGGTGTACAAAGCCCAGCCTTCTACAGATCCTGATACCCCGATATAACGCAATATCGGGTGCAAGGAAGAGTTCATGAGCGAGAGCGAGACTTGCGTGTGATGGCCGGGGTAGCTCTCGTGAAATGCGGTCGATTCCGCGCCTGCCTTGCTGATTCCCTGCGGATTGTAGGTGCCCACCTGGTAGGTACCCGGACGACTGCCGTCGGCCGAACCGGCAGAATAGAATCCTCCACCGGAATCCTTTTCGTATGCGGGCGACGGAATGATTATCAAATCGGCATCGGGAACATTGCCGAACCAATCTGGCAAGGCCTCCTTGCCGCGTTGCACAGCAGCGCCAATATAGTCGAGCATTTCCTGCTCGCTGCCAAATGTGTAATCAGGGTTCGTGCGCAATTCAGCGAGCAAGCCCTTTACGTCGTCAGTGCCAAACGAATCTTGCGCTATCTGCAGCATCTCGCTCTGGATGCGCGCCATTTGCGAGAGGCCGGCGCGGTGAATTTCCTCGGCAGTCATCGAAACGGACGACCAGTAGCGGACCGATGCCGCGTAGCAGGCCTCACCGTTCGGATTATTTCCGACACCGACAGCGTCCCGACCCTCGTAATCGCTCGCCAGAAAGTCGCGATAAGCGACCAGCGCCGGCTTGAGAGTCGATTCGTATGCTGCACGGTAGCCGCTAATGAAGCCCTCGTCGTCGGAACGGAAGGCAGGGCTGAACAGCGGCGAATCTTCAGTGGGCGTGTCGATGAGTGACGTTACCTGGTCGATGACGGCGACAACGTTACTTTGTGCTGCGGCATAACCTTGATCGAGACCTCGGCGCAAATTGCTGATATCCGTTTTCAGGAATCGCGCCGCATCAACGATTCGATCGATGGCGGCTTGCTGTTCGTCAGCGGTTTCAATCGGCTGAATCGCCATTGTGGATGCAAACATAAATTGCCAGCCTGTCCAGGTCGGGCTGACGTTCCACAAGTCAGTTTGGCAAACTCGTCGATCAACATGAGCCTGTAGTTGCTCATGCGTGAACACATAGGTGACTGCTTCGGCTGAACCCGCAAGTTCCTCTACATCAATCTCGTTTAGCGATATGAGCCATTGGTCTACCTTGGCATCCCACGCATTTGTGGCCGCCTCACTGTGGTCGCCAAAGCGGTCCATCGGGGCGCCGCTATAGCCTACCTCGTAGACTTCTTCCGGGAATTGCCGGAAATAGCCGTGTACGAAATCTGAAGCTATCTGGTTAACCCGTTCGGCAGGATCCTCTAAAGGGGCCTCGGAACAGGCCGCAAACGCGAGCGCCACAATGGGGAATAGTCGTTTATGGATCACAGCAGAATCTCCGGTCAGTTATGCGCAACATAACAACACAAACCCGGTCTGATTACAGCAGATCGTCGTTGTATGATGGGCTCGGAGACAGTCTATGAAAATCACAGCAAGCGTTCTTGGAGTTGTCCTTGTCGCCGGATTCGCGGTCGCGGCTTACAAAATGAATGATCGGGCGTCGGCCCCGACACCAGAGTTCAATTCTGCTGATTATTTCGACGCGTCAGCAGCGACCGAAGATCGAATTCGCGCTCTTGAGGTTGCCGTTGCGCAAGAGCGTAATGCGCGGCAGTTGCTCGAAGAGGAGCTGCGAGTAATCTATGCCGAAATCGAGGAGCTTGGTGACATGCGTGACGCGGAAGAAGCGCGTGACGAGTTCACCGCGACGGAGACGCAGGCAGAACGCCTGGCATTCGAAGCCAGGCGGCAGACACGTCCTGATCGTTCGCCCGAGGGGCGCAGGACTGCTCTCGTAAACCAGGGGTTCGCGCCTGATCGGGCGGAGTGGATCATTCAGCGCGAGGCGCAACTCCAGGTACAGGCCATGCAGGCGCGGTTTGATGCGCGACGTTCCGGTGAGCCTTTTGACCCGTTCGATATCGGCCTGAATCCAGACCTGTCACTGCGTGCCGAGCTTGGTGATATCGAGTATGAGCAATACCTGACAGCCAACGGTCGGCCAACCGCTGTCCAGGTCGGTAGCGTCATAGAGTCATCGCCCGGGCAACTCGCCGGACTGCAATCGGGCGACGAGATAACAGGCTATGACGGGCAGCGTGTCTTCAGCACCATGGAGCTGACGCAGCAGACGATGCAAGGTGAACCGGGTGAATCCGTTGTTGTTGATATTGTTCGCGACGGCGCACCAATGCAGATAGTCCTGCCGCGCGGCCCGATCGGCGTGACCACTCGCCGTTTTTCCAGGGGCCGATAAGCGGCTGGCGACTGGATTAAACGTGGCCCGCCATGCAAAATGGCTCGAAGTCACCGCGTCAGAGTGAACACCAGTCTTGAGCGTACTCCGCTATTCTATTCCTAATAGTCTTACTGCCCTGAGCTTACTGCTCGGTCTGAGCTCCATTGTGACCGCACAGATCGGTGACCTGGAGTTCGCAGCCTGGCTGATCGTCTGGTGTGGCCTTTTGGACACCATGGACGGAATTGCGGCACGGCTGCTCAAAGCAACGTCGAGTTTCGGCGCTGAGTTCGACTCGATGGCCGACCTTGTATCCTTCGGCGTCGCCCCCGGTGTCCTCATTTTTAACGCCGGGCTGCAAATCGCCGATGTTGAAGTTGAATCGGGTCAGTTTTGGGTATTACTCGCCGCATGTGGTGTGTTTGTACTGGCCGGTGCAATGCGACTGGCGCGGTTTAACCTGGCCTCATCGAAGCCTCGCACAGGCTGGTTTGCAGGCATACCAATAACGGCAGCCGGCGGCGGCCTGTTATCGTCGATGGTTATCGTGCTGCTCAGGCACGACGATATCGCAGTGTTATTGCCGTTGCATCTTTATTTGCCGGTCCTTATGTTTGTGCTCGCCCTCCTGATGATTTCACGGCTGCGCTTCCCGAAGGCGGTGCTTCGTGAGAGCAACATCATCAATGCATTTCAAGTTATCAACATCGCGGCGATTTTTGTTTGCGGCATCTTCAGGATCTATCCCGAATACCTGTTCGGTATTGGCGTTTTCTTGCTTATAGCCGGCATTATCGCAGGCCGAATTACTCGCGACGCATAGGCGCTGAGTCATGGCATCGATCGTTGTCGTCCTAATCGTTTATCTTTGCCTCCTGGCGGGATTAGCCGTCTGGAGTCGCCGCGAAACTAACACGCTCAGCGGGTTTTACCTTGCGGGCAAGAAGCTGCCGTATTGGGTCGTTGCGTTCAGTACCAATGCGACGGGTGAGAGTGGTTGGTTGCTGCTCGGTCTTACCGGCATGGGCTACGCGGTCGGCGCCCAGGCCTACTGGGTCGTGGTGGGTGAGCTGGTCGGTATCGCTTTATCGTGGCTATTGATATCAAGGCGCCTCAAACGGATGGGTGATGAAACACATTCGATAACGGTTCCCGACGTCCTCGCGGCACGGTTTAACGACTCATGGCACCTGATACGCGCCTTCGCTGTAGTCATTATCCTGACAATGGTGACAGCCTACGTGACCGCGCAGCTGGTCGCCTCGGGCAAGGCATTCAGCGAATTCATCGGCATGGACTATAAGGTCGGCGTTATCACCGGCTCGGCCATCATTATCGCCTACACGTTCATCGGCGGGTACAAAGCGGTGGCCTACACGGACGTGTTGCAGGGCATACTGATGCTACTCGGGCTGATCATTGTGCCGCTCGTGGCCGTAAACGCGGGCGGCGGTTGGGACAGCGTATTATCGAATCTCGTTTCCCAGGATCCGGATCTTGTCAGCATGTTTTCCGTCGCGGATGGCATCGCAGGATGGGTAGGAATAGTGAGTTTTGTCGCGATCGGTTTACCGTTTCTGGGTGTGCCGCAACTGCTGATTCGCTACATGTCGGCACGCGACGATGGCGAGTTGAGAAAGGCGCGTTATGTTTCGGTTTGTATAACGCTGTTTTTCTCGGTCGGTGCGGTAACCGCCGGCCTGGCAGGGCGGGCGCTATTTCCGGGAATCGAAGATTCAGAAACCATTTTTCCGATGCTGGCGACCGAACTCTTCCCTCCGCTGGTAGCTGGTCTGCTGCTTGTCATCGTGTTGTCAGCGATCATGTCGACAGCCGATTCTTTATTACTACTCGCGTCATCCGCCATTGTTCGTGACACGATGCAGAAGATACTCGGCAGCCAGAAAGGCGATAAGGCGCTGTCGGGGTACGGCAAAATCGTAACCATCATCATTGGTATTGTGGCGGTCGCATTCGCGATTCCGGAAGCACAATTTATTTTCTACTTCGTGCTGTTCGCGTGGTCCGGGCTGGGTGCCGCTTTTGGCCCTGTGGTGATTTGCCTGCTTTACTACAAGAAAACCACGCGCGCCGGTGTGTTGTCAGGAATGCTGGCGGGCTTCCTGACCAGCATCGTTTGGGTGCTGGAGTTCAAAGAACAGACCTACGGGCTCTACGAGGCCGTTCCAGGATTTGCGGTCGGCATTGTTGTAACGATGCTGGTCAGCATGGCGACAAACAAGCCAAGCGCCGATAATTTGTAACCTTTAGCGTCAGCCGGCGCTATAAACAGGTAACAGAAGCCAAACTTAAGGACACACCCATGCGTATTTTGCGATACCTGCTAATTGCCCCGCTTTTCTTTGTTCCAGCAACGATGCTGGCGGCGGTAGGCCCGGATGATCTTCCTGAGGCGTCGAAATGGTATTTCCATGCCGACTTCGAAGAAATGCGTTCCAGCGAGGCGGGAAAGCATCTTTTTGGGTGGTTGCAAGAGGAGGTCTTTGAAGAGGTTCTTGAGGAAACCGGCATTGACCTCGAAAAAGAGACCAATCAAATTACTGCGTTCGCAACATCGGGCGAAAACGTGGTTGTCGTGATCGAAGGCAATATCAGCCAGGAAACCAAAGACAAAGTGCTGGCAATAGCCGGGGTGTCCGGGTCGCTCGACAAACTAGGGTCTGGCAGTAAGGCATATTATTTCGTTGGCGAGAACGGTGACCAAGACGGGCATTCGAATATCGATATCGATTCGTTTGATGATGGTGCCTATTTTAGTTTCGTGGTTAAGGACAAGATCCTCGTGACTGCGACAGAAGCCGATATGGAGAAGATGATTGCGAATAATGGCAAACATCCGGGCGCAAAAAAATCGAATGGTGCACTGTTCGTGCTGAGTGCTGAACGAAGCCTGATGCAGGCCGGTGTCAAGGCGGGAGACCTCGGCGATGAGCTCGGTTGGGATTCCAACATCCTGCGAAATACGGAGCAGGCCGCGCTGATCGTGGCAGACGAGAAGGGCAAGATGGCTATTGAAGCCCAGCTCAGGACAACTGAGAAAGAAATGGCCGATTCACTGGCGAGCATTGTGCGGGGCCTGATCAGTTTACAAATATTTAATAACGACCTGGATCCAGAGTTCGCTTCGCTGCTGCAGAATACCAGTGTCGATACCGATGGCACGGCGTTAACCATCAAGATCGCAATGGATCCCGAGGCCGTTATGGAACTCATTCACTAGTCGTAACAAAGCAGGGCGGGGCAGGCGTGAGTAACGAGGCGGCACTCATAGTGGCGGCAAAAAACGGGTCGGCGAAAGCGTTCGCCGACCTTGTGCGCTCATACCGTGAAGGTCTGCTGCGTTTCCTTCTGACCCGTTCTTCCAGCTATGCCGATGCGGAGGACGCGCTGCAGGACACATTGATCAACGCCTATCGATACCTCAACAGCTACGACCCAAGGTGGCGTTTCAGCACGTGGCTGTATCGGATTGCTATCAATAATGCGGCGAAAAATCAGTCACCGCAGATGCTTGAGCTTGGTGATCTAAGCGATTCGGAAAATGATCCATTACTGCATTGCATCGCCGCGTCGGAGAGGTCGAATTTGTGGATGACCGCACGCCGCCTGTTCAGTGACGAGGTGTACGCAGCGATGTGGCTACGCTATGTCGAAGACATGTCGGTCAAAGATATTTCCTCGGTCCTCGAACGCTCCGTGTCGTGGACAAAAGTCAACTTGTTACGGGGCCGAAAGGCACTCGATGCTGATCTAAACCGCGAAACAGCGGCTACTGAGAGAAAAGCCTATGGATAAGCTCGCCAAACGACTGCGCGACGACGCAGGTCAAATTGAATGTGCGGTATCTGATGAGCTCAATGACCGAATTGAGGCGTCATTGCAGGGAGTCCAGGTACAAGCGGCCCAAAAACCAGTTGCAGAATCGCGCCCCGCGTCGTTCTGGTGGGTCAGTAGCCTGACCGGTGTTGCAGTTGCTGCAACAATAATTGTGGCTATCAACCTGCGGTCCCCGGAACCGCAACCAGGCGTAACCGAGCCGGCCGCATCGGCGCTCACGGTACCCAGTATTGAGTGGAATGCTCAGTCAGCGGTGCTGACGAGGCCTCTGCAGCAGGAGATCGAGGACCTGCAATCGGACCTTGAAAAGGCCGAAGAGGCTGTCAAACAAGACATCGAGCGCCTCTTTTAGTATATTTCGGTTTATACGTACTAAAAAGACTGGCATCGGCTCCTCTGTTGCCGGCGACAAAATTCGCGTTAGCCAACAATAGGATGCTTGAAGTATGCCTTTAGCTGTTGTCCTGATTCTGCTCGTTGTCGGTTCCGTTGTTTTTCACCTTGTTAGTCCCTGGACGTTTACCGAGTTGGCTTCCAACTGGGGCCTGATCGATTTTACGATCGACGTCACGTTTTGGGTAACCGGCACCGTTTTTGTCCTGGTGAACCTGTTCCTGGCTTACTGCGTTATCAAATTCCGGTTCAAGAAAGGTGCTCGTGCGACGTATGAGCCGGAGAACAAAAAGCTGGAAACGTGGCTGACTGCGTTAACCGCAGTCGGTGTTGCGGCCATGTTGGCGCCGGGGCTATTCGTCTGGGCAAGTTTCGTCAACGTTCCCGAAGATGCCATCGAGGTTGAGGCCGTTGGTCAGCAATGGCATTGGACGTTTCGTTATCCGGGCGACGATGGCAAGTTCGGTGAAGTCGATGCCGAGCGCATTACTGACGACAATCCATTTGGCATGGATCCGGATGATCCCAATGGTCAGGACGACATTCTCGTCTATAGCCCCGAAGCGCATATTCCGATTGATCAACCCGTCAAATTTCTATTGCGTTCCAAGGACGTCTTACACGATTTTGCCGTGGCGCAATTTCGCGTCAAGATGGATCTCGTTCCAGGTATGGAAACGTTTCTCTGGCTGACGCCGACGAAACTCGGTCGCTTCGAGATCCTGTGTGAGGAGCTCTGTGGGATTGCCCATCACACTATGCGTGGTGCCGTCGTAGTTGATAAGCCGGAGGAGTATGCGAGCTGGATAGCGAAGCAATCCACATGGGCACAAAACAGCATGAAGGTCGCTGGCAATGCCCAGGTTGGTTCGGCGCAGTTCATCGTATGCGCTGCGTGCCATGGCCAGCAGGGCGAGGGTATGGCGGCATTGAATGCACCCAAGATTGCAGGCCAGAGCGCCTGGTATCTGAAGCGTCAGCTACAAAATTACAAGAGCGGTGCTCGCGGCGCCCATGCTGACGACGTGTTTGGCAGGCAAATGGCGCCAATGGCTGCCACATTGGCCAATGACGCGGCTATCGATAACGTCATTGCGCACATTCAGACATTGCCAGATAACCCGGCACCGTCAACCGTTGCCGGCGATGTCAGCAACGGCGAGAAGCTCTACCGGGTCTGCTCCTATTGTCACGGTGCGGACGGGCAGGGGATTCAGGCAATGAACGCGCCTCGGGCGGCCGGAATGTCAGATTGGTACCTCGCCCGACAGCTTGAAAACTTCAGGGATGGAATTCGCGGTTCGCATTTGTCGGACTATTACGGATTTCAAATGGGATTGATGGCCGGCGTCGCCCGCGACGAACAAGCTATCAATGATCTCGTCGCTTACATCAACACGCTCAAATAGGATAGCCGCATGGGATACGTTGCAATCGCCGATCGTGACCACGAAATCGAGCATCACGATCCGCAAACGTTCATTAGCAAGTATGTCTGGAGCCAGGACCACAAGGTCATCGCAATCCAGTACGGTTGTACGGCGATCTTCGTCGGCGTAATCGCTTTGTGTCTGTCGGCGATGATGCGCCTGCAACTGGGCTTCCCCGACTCGTTTTCATTCATCAACCCCGAGAACTATTACCAGTTTGTCACGATGCACGGCATGATCATGGTGATCTACCTGCTGACGGCGCTATTTCTCGGTGGCTTCGGTAATTACCTGATCCCACTCATGGTCGGCTCTCGAGACATGGTGTTCCCGTATCTGAATATGCTCAGCTACTGGGTGTATTTGCTGTCCGTTATTATTTTGCTCATTAGCTTCTTCGTGCCCGGTGGCGCGACGGGGGCGGGTTGGACGCTGTATCCACCACAAGCAATTATGCCCGGAACGCCGGGCACGGAGTGGGGCATCGTATTGATGCTTGCTTCGCTGGGTGTATTTATCGTCGCGTTTACGATGGGCGGTCTTAACTACATTACGACTGTCTTACAGGCTCGCTGTCGCGGTATGACATTGATGCGTATGCCGTTGTCGGTGTGGGGCATATTTATAGCAACGATTCTGGGTCTGCTCGCGTTTCCCGCATTGCTCGTTAGCGCCATCATGATGCTGTTCGACAAAACACTGCACACGAGCTTCTTTATGCCCGCGATCAGCTCGGCAGGTGTGGATCCCGGTTACTCGGGCGGCAGTCCGATCCTGTTCCAGCATCTGTTTTGGTTCTTCGGTCACCCGGAGGTTTACATCGTTGCGCTGCCGGCCTTCGGCATTGTGTCGGACCTTCTAAGCACGCATGCACGCAAGAACATCTTCGGTTACCGGATGATGGTCTGGGCCATTATCGCCATCGGCGGCCTGAGCTTCATCGTCTGGGCACACCATATGTACGTCAGCGGCATGAATCCGTACTTCGGTTTCTTCTTCGCAACGACGACGCTGATCATCGCGGTGCCTACGGCAATCAAGGTTTATAACTGGGTGTTGACACTATGGGAGGGCAATATCCATCTCAGGGTACCGATGCTGTTCTCGATTGGTTTCATCTTCACCTTCCTCCACGGTGGCTTGACCGGGCTGTTCCTCGGCAACGTCACGATCGATTTGCCGCTATCCGATACCTATTTCGTTGTTGCTCATTTCCACATGGTCATGGGTGTATCGCCGATCCTCGTCGTATTTGGCGCTATCTATCACTGGTGGCCAAAAATCACAGGCAGGATGTATAACAAGGCGCTCGGCAAGTGGCATTTCTGGATGACATTCCTCGGCACCTACGCGATTTATCTGCCGATGCACTACCTGGGCTTCCAGGGCGTGCCGCGACGCTACTTCGCTATGGGCAATACCGACTTCCTGCCTGCCTCTGCTCAAGACCTCAACGCCGCAATTACCATCTCGGCGCTGTTTGTGGCAGCCGCGCAGATACTGTTCTTTGTAAATGTGATCTGGAGCCTGAAAAGAGGGCCAAAGGCCGATCCGAACCCCTGGGATGCCACCACGCTGGAATGGCAGACACCGGACAATCCGCCGAAACATGGCAACTGGGGCCATGAGTTGCCAACCTGTCATCGCTGGGCGTATGACTATAGCGTGCCGGGATATGCCGATGACTTCATTCCACAGAACGTGCCGGCCGACGTCGCGCCGGTCGGGCGTGATCACGGAGCAGATCACTAGTGGAAATCGGTCTCATCGTATTGGCGACAATGCTCGCTGCGCTGTTGGGGTGGATACTTCGGCAGTCCTTCAATACGCAGCCCTGGATAGCAGAGGTGGCACCGGAATCCGCTCACCAGGCACCCTTTAACGCAGGGCCGAAATTGGTCGCGTTAACGACGCTGCTTGCGGTAATCACATCGTTCTTCGCGCTCATTCTCAGCGCGTATTCGTTGCGCATGGATTTGGGCGATTGGGTGCCGCTAACCGAGCCCGCTTTACTCTGGGTAAACACAGGCGTGCTTGTGCTGGCCAGTGCTACTTTGCAGTGGACCCGCAACATAGCCATGCGGCGTGATGCGTCGTCACTGTTACCGGGCCTTTTGCTGACAGGGTTCCTGACAATCGCATTTCTGGTGGGGCAACTGATTGCCTGGCAGCAATTGAGCGCTTCGGGGCATTACCTGACGAGCAACCCGTCAGACGCATTCTTTTATTTGTTAACTGGCTTGCACGGCCTTCACATTTTGGGTGGTTTGTATGTCTGGGCACGTGCGACGATAAAAGCGATGGGTGGTAGCGACGAAGACGCTGTCAGGCAAAGCGTCGAACTTTGCACGATCTACTGGCATTTCCTGTTGCTCGTATGGCTCGTCTTGTTTGGTTTGATGATATCGACTTGAGTTCTGTCGATTTGATTTGGGGTTATCTATGTCAGAAGCGATAGTGGAAGCAGGCGACGCGAATACCATCGTCAACGACTTCTCCAGGGACAAGCAGGTGTTTGGTGTCCCGTGGGGCAAGGCAATGATGTGGATATTCCTGCTGAGTGACACATTCATTTTCAGTTGCTTCCTTGTGGGCTATATGTCGGTTCGTATATCAACGACCGATCCGTGGCCGATCCCGAGTGAAGTCTTTGCCCTGTCATTTGGTGGCGACCCGATTCCGCTGATCCTTATCGCCATCATGACGTTCATCCTTATTACGTCATCGGGCACGATGGCGATGGCCGTCAACATGGGCTATCGCAAGGACCGGAACAAAACATTTTGGCTCATGGTTGCAACAGCATTGCTCGGCGCATCATTCGTCGGCATGCAGGCCTTCGAGTGGACCAAGTTGATAATGGAAGGCGTCAGGCCGTGGGGGAATCCGTTCGGTGCGCCGCAGTTTGGGGCCAGCTTCTTCATGATCACCGGCTTCCACGGACTGCACGTGTCGGCGGGCGTCATCTATTTGCTCGTCGTAGCGAACCGTGTACGCAATGGTTTCTATGAGCGGCGGGGCGGTAACTACGAAATCGTCGAGATCACCGGTCTTTACTGGCATTTCGTTGACCTCGTCTGGGTATTCATTTTCGCGTTTTTCTATCTCTGGTAAGAGAAATCAGGAGCCGTAAGCATGGCAAGTGAAGAAGGCCAACAACACCCACTCAGTGTCTACTTCTGGATTTGGGGGCTGCTGTTTGTACTCAGTTTCTTTTCCTATATGGTCGACTACATGAATTTTCAGGGCAATCTTCGCTGGGGGTTGATCCTGCTGTTCATGTTCCTGAAGGCTGGCTTCATCCTCGCGATCTTCATGCACATGAAATGGGAAAGGCCTGCTTTGAAGCTGGCGATTCTGGGCCCGCCGGTCGCGATCCTCGTGCTTATTTGGCTGATGGCCCTGGAAGGCGAATACATTGAGGAAACGCGCTTTGAGGTCTACGGCGAAAGCGAGCTTGAAGTCGAGACGCCGCACCATTAGCAGGGTCACAAAGATCGAACAGTCGAGGCCCGGGTAACCGGGCCTTTTAATTTGTTAGAGTAGAGCAATGAGCAGAGCAATAATTCTGGTACTCGATTCCTTTGGCATAGGCGCGACGGCTGATGCCGAGCGATTCGGTGATGTTGGTTCGAACACAATGGGTCACATCGCGGAGCGGCGTGCAGCTTCTTCAGCCGGGCCGCTGCGTTTGCCGAATCTCGCGAAACTCGGCTTGTTCCATGCTGGCCGCGATAGCGCCGGTGAATTTCCCGCAGGTGTGGATACCGACGTTGAGATTACCGGCGCCTACGGTTTCGCCGAAGAACTTTCGAGTGGCAAGGATACGCCCAGTGGTCACTGGGAGATCGCAGGCCTCCCCGTGCTATTCGATTGGGGCTACTTCACCGGCAAGACCAATACATTTCCGCAGGAGTTGCTCGATAAATTAGTAATACGTGCAGATTTGCCGGGCTACCTCGGCAACTGCCATTCGTCCGGAACAACCATCATTCAGCAGCTTGGTGATGAGCACGTGGCATCTGGTAAGCCGATTTTTTATACGTCAGCTGACAGCGTATTCCAGATCGCGTGCCATGAAGAGTCATTCGGCCTGCAACGCCTTTATGATCTATGCGACATCGCCAGAGAGCTGGTGGATGACTACAACATCGGTCGAGTGATAGCGCGTCCGTTCGTTGGCGATGGGCCCGATACCTATGTGCGTACGGGCAATCGCCGTGATCTAACGACGCCCCCCCACGCGGACACCGTGCTCGACAAGCTGGTAGCCAGCGGGGGCGATGTCGTGAGTGTTGGCAAGATCGCCGATATCTACGCGAACCGGGGCATTACGAAGAAGATCAAAGCGACGGGCAATGCGGCGCTCTTTGATGCGACGCTGGATGCGATGCGTGAAGCCGGCGATCGCACCATCATATTTACCAACCTCGTCGACTTCGACATGCTATTCGGCCACAGGCGCGATGCAGAAGGCTATGCGACAGCGCTCGAATACCTCGATCAACGTCTCCCGGAGTTGCTGGACATCATGCAGGACGATGATGTGCTGTTCCTTTGTGCAGACCATGGCTGCGACCCGACATGGCCCGGCTCCGACCACACGCGTGAGCACATCCCTGTGTTGGCGTATGGCGCGGGCGTTACAGCCGGTGCCCTGGGCAAGCGTGAGACCTTTGCCGATATTGGTCAAAGCATTGCGACGTTTTTTGACCTGCCGCCAACGGACTACGGCACGAGTTTTCTTTAGTTTTGTTTCTGCCTACTCTCGCCAGGAGTAGGGGACTCGTATGGCAATGACTTCGCCTTGGGCGGTGACTTCACCGCCTGAACTGACGCTGCATTCCAGAATGGTCTTTTTCTCAGTGCACTCTGTAACGACTGCGCGCAGTTCAACGGGCTGATCTATCGGCGTCGGTTTCAGGTAATTCACGGTAAGTCGGCCGGTTACGCACCAGATTTGCGGATCCGTTCCAACGTCGCGCTTCTCCAGATCGTAGTAGTTAGCGATGGCCGTGCCAACACTGTGACAATCGATAAGGCTGGCTATTGCGCCGCCGTAAAGCAGGTGAGTTGGCCCCGCACTTTGTTCAGGACGCGGCACATACGTGCAGGTTGATACCTCGCCATCCCAGTGACTTTTGATCTGCATGCCAAGCGGGTTATCGGCACCGCAGCCATAGCAATGATTGTCCTTGAAGCTATCCTGGATTGCCGTCACGGGTTTCCGTTCCGCGAATCGCAGTTGCCAGGCGCATTGCCAGCAAGGTGCTCAGGACCACTCCGGCGAGTGTCGCGAGCGCTAACCAGAGCGGGTGCGGAATGGCGATGAAATTAGCGACAGATGCCGCAAAAACGAAACCGCCCACCACGATACCGAATATCCTCGCCCTCGCGTCGCCGATCAAGCAGGCAACGAGAGTGCCGTCAAAAGCAGCGACCACCGACGATGCCAGGATAAAGAGAAATGCACCAATTGGCAGTGTAGCAAGGTAAGGGCGTATCGCGTCCGGGTCAGTGAAGTCGAGACCTGCGGGTGCGGGATAGACCATGTGCCCGATTTTGTCGACGAGCATAACCGTAACGAACGCCGTAACGACGCCGATAACGGTTGCCACAACGTTACGCAACATTAGCGGTTTCTCTCCTTCAACGCACTTTGAATTCTGGCGGCGAGAGCCCGGGCCTCTTCGGCTACGCGTGCTGTATCGATGGTCAGAAGCTCCTTTTCGCGCATCAACAATTTACCATCGACGACAACCGATGCAACATCCTGTTCGTCTGAAACATAAACGAGGTGAGAAATGACATCGTAAGTTGGCACATGATGAACGTCGTCAAATGCGACCTGGATAATATCGGCGCGTTTGCCGACCTCCAGCGAACCGATAGATTCCCCGAGTCCAATGGCGGTGGCTCCACCGCTTGTAGCCATACGAAACACGGTGACGGCTGGAAGAACCTCAGGATTCATCTGTTCAACTTTCTGCAGGAACGACGCGAGTCGCATCTCTTCCCACATGTCGAGATCGTTATTACTGGCCGCACCATCCGTGCCCAGACCCACGCGGACGCCGGCGGCCAGCATGTCGGCGACAGGCGCAATGCCCGACGCAATTTTCATGTTCGAACTTGGGTTATGAATAACGCCGACTCGCCGGTCGACGAGAATCTGTATCTCGGCCTCGGTCGGCCAAACGACATGCGCCCCTATTGTTGGTCCGTCGAAGAAGCCGATTGACTCGAACAACTCGATGCTGGTCATGCCATATGTGTCTTTGCTGTACTGCACCTCGAAGGCCGATTCCGACATGTGAATACTGATGGGGACGCCGAGTGCCAATGCTGCTTCATGTGTCGCGCGTAACTGATCTGCATCGAGGGTGTAATTTGCGTGAGGCCCGAATATGGGCGAGATGCGACTGTTCCTGTCCTGCCATCGTTCGATAAAGCCGCTGCCTTTGCGAATTGAATCGGCCGCATTTTCGGCGTCAGGGCTACGTTGGTCGATAACAGTTGTGGAAATCAAAGCGCGCATTCCACACTTGTCGACGACGTCGGCAATCGTATCCGGGTAATAGTACATATCGACGAAGGTCGTTGTGCCGCCACGGATCATTTCCCAGCAGGCCAGCTCGGTGCCAATACGGACGAACTCGGCATCAACGAATTCCACCTCGGCAGGGAAGATATAATTCGTTAGCCAGTCCATGAGTGCGAGGTCGTCGGCGACGCCACGAAGCAAAGTCATGGCTGCATGCGAGTGGCCGTTAACCAGTCCGGGCGTGACAATGCGATCCTGGCCAGCAAGGACCTCGCTTGCGTCGTAGCTTGCGGCAATTTCTGCGGCCGGCCCGACGGCGATGATAACGCCTTGATCGATGGCAACTGCGGCACCTGTATGGACAGTGGCCGCATCATCCATCGTTATTACGTAGTCGCCGTTGACGATCAAATCGATCTGCTTTGCGGATTGCCCGGCCGCTACCGTTGGTCCTGCATCTTCTTGCGGTGTGCAAGCGAACAGGGCGGCGAGGACGGCAATAAGCGCAACAATTCCCGGAGTTTTCTTCACCCACGTATTCTGACACAAAAATGCCGTATCACGGCGGCCGCGGCGGGCTGGAGCGTTAATTGCTGGCCTGTCAGAAGGGCTCCCAGGCTCGGTTCTTGCTGAATATGGCGCAGGCAGAGAGTTTCTATTATAGAAAAATAATATTTCTTAAATTTCCATTTTCGAAATACACGCTTTCGACTAATATAGTGGCAAGAGGCGTTTTCCAGCGGGAGCAGAGACGTGCAAGAAATCACTCGCAAGCTGCATGAAATCACAACTGACAAGACCTTGAGCCCAGCGCAGAAGGCGCACTACCTGTCGCTCGAGGCCGAGAATATGCTGCCGTATCCGGCCCTGGACACGGATACGCAACAGGCGTTGGATGAGCGGGTGATCTGCGATCTGTATGAGGGACATGCGCCTTACAAGCCACGCTACGTGTTGCCTGACTACAGCATTGTGCTCAAGCATGGCAGCGAGTACCTGGAACTGCCCGTGCCCGAGACCCTCGATGAGGCGATCAACACATTGATGATTGCCTATCACCACGTCCCGTCTGTCACAGGCATGCCAGTCTACTTAGGCCAATTGGATGATCTGCTACTGCCGTTCTGCGACGGTGTGGATGATGACGAACTCTACAAGAAGATAAAATTATTCTGGCGTTATCTTGATCGCACCTTGCCCGATGCGTTCATGCACGCCAACATCGGTCCGACGGACAATCGGGTAGCTCGTACCATTTTGCGGGTTGATTCCGAGCTGAAGCAGACCGCACCGAACCTGACGTTTTTCTATGATCCGCAAGTCAGTAGCGAGCAGATACTGGCCATCGCCACAAACAGCATCGTTGAATGCTCGAAGCCGCATATCGCGAACCATCCGATGCACGTCGAGACTTTCGACGAACGTGGCTACGGAATCGTAAGTTGCTACAACGCTCTGCCTGTTGCCGGCGGTTCGTCGACCTTGACGCGTCTCAGTTTGAAGGAAGTTGCCCTGCGCTCGAAAGGCGAAGCAGACTTCTTTGACCGCGTGCTTCCACATTACATGGAGATGAATTTCCGGCTTGCTGAAAACCGGATAAAGTTTCTGTTTGACGAATCCAATTTCTTCGAAAGTTTCCTTGTTGAGGAGGGCTGGATAGAGCGAGATCGATTCACCGCGATGTATGGCATCTACGCAATGGCCGAGGCGGTCAACGTGCTGCAGGACAAGGAAGGTCGGGCCGGTCGATATGGATTTGACGACCTCGCGAACGCACTGGGCCACAGGATTTCCAGGGTGTTGGCAGAAGCTGTCGAGCGGCGGCCTATGAAGAATGTCTGGCGAGGCCGTGCCATGCTGCACGCGCAGGCAGGACTGAGCAATGATGAAGAAGCAACGCCTGGTGTGCGGATTCCCTACGGTACCGAACCGGATCCGGTGATGCATATTCAGGCGCTTGCGCCACACCATCAATACTATGAATCCGGGATCAGCGAAATCCTGACACTGGATGAAACCATCAAGAACAATCCGGAAGCGATGCAACAACTTTGCAAAGGTGCGTTTTCCTGCGGATTCCGTGAATTCACAGTCAATGTTGCAAGCAATGACCTGGTGCGTGTGACCGGTTTCATGATCCGTTTGTCAGACATCAAGAAATTTAACGAGGAAAAAGGTTCGCGCACAAATACCACTGCGTTGGGCGCGGAAGCTGCCGACATAGTGAATATTCTTGAGCGCAAACCTCGAGTCATGAGTCATGAGCTCCGCCCAGGCTACAGTCAGTAAAATTCTGACCTATTCGTGCGTAGACGGGCCGGGCAACCGACTCGTTATCTTCTTGCAGGGATGTAACTTCAATTGCTCGGCTTGCCACAATCCCCATACGATTGGCGTTTGCAATCATTGTGGCGAATGTGTTCCTGCCTGCCACGCCGACGCATTGTCCCTGGTGGACGGCAAGATTTCGTTCGACCCTATTGCCTGCGATTCATGTGACGCCTGTATTGACGTGTGTCCGATCAGCGCCAACCCGATGGTGCGGCAATACAGCATCGCGAATATCCTGGAGTTGATCCGCAAGCACCGGCCATTCTTGAGCGGCATCACGGTATCCGGCGGCGAACCTACGCAGCAACTGAAATTCATCAGCGAACTGTTTCAAGCCGTCAAATCGGATGAGGATATCGCAGGCCTTAGCTGTTTTGTCGATAGCAACGGTCACCTGGGTGCCGAAAACTGGACGAAGCTAATGCGTGTTACAGACGGCGTAATGCTCGACATAAAGGCATTTGACGACTCTCTGCATGAGGGACTAACCGGCAAGAGCAATCAACGTAGTCTTCGCGCAGCCAGGATGCTGTACGCGGCCGGAAAACTCTATGAATTGCGGTTTCTTTTGATCCCCGGCAAAACCGATAACGACGCCGAGTTGAACCAGTTGATCGAGTTTGTCGGGTCGCTTGGAAAAGACGTCCGCATCAAACTGAATGCCTTTCAACATCATGGCGTCAAAGGTAAAGCGCTGGAATGGGAGAAGATGCCGCAGGCCGGTGTCGAGATGGCCGCCGAACGTCTACGTGCGGCAGGCATTCAGAATGTGATTACACCGGCGGTGTATATCTAGAACGGTCAGCGCTTAAGTTCGTAACGCACCTTCAGGCCATCGCAAATGTCACAGATACGATCGCGCAACCAGATGTGCAGCGGAGAGGTGTCTGTCCGCTTATGCCAAACGAGCTGATAAGAGCACTGTTGCTCGGGGAATGGTAGAGGCTTCCTGACGACATCGACCTCCGCCAATACCAGTTCAGCCCAACTATGCGAACAGGTGAATACTGAATCCGTTTGTTGCACAAGTCGCGTCGCTGTGTGGAAATCGGGAGCCATTGCCGAAAAATCCCGCCCGTGATGCTGCTGGTTGAGTCGCTGATCAAGCATTGCTGTGCCGAGTTGACTGTCGCGCACGCCAATGTGCGAGCAGGCCAAATAGGTTTTTTCGTTCCACGCACGCTGCAATGCAGGGTTGCCGGACCGCAGCAGACAAACCAATGGCTCCTGATAAAGTTCGCGCCAGATCAGTTGTTCATCATCATGCCATTGTTGTCCGATATCCTGCGGCAGAATCAAAAGATCAATTTCGGCATTCAGTAGTGCCTGCAGACCCTTGACGTCCTTGAACCAGAAATCTGCCTGAAGACCCGGCGCCTGTTTTTCACACAGGGCCATCAGCGGAGCTGCAATGAAAGCATACCCGGCATCATGCAACGCAATTCGCACACGTCCGCTGTAACTCTCGGCGACAAACTCTGCGGGGTTCAGAAGGCCGTCGATCTGAAACAACACCTCACACAGCGGACCTTCGAGACTCCTGGCAAGTGGAGTAGGCGTCAGGCCATGTGATGTGCGGTAGAACAAAGGATCATCAAACAAACGTCGGAGTTGGGCGAGATTCTTGCTGACAGCGGACTGGGACAGATTGAGTTTTTCAGCCGCGGCGCGGGCGCTGCGTTCCTGCAGCAATACCTGAAACGTCGTAAGAAGAGAGAGCTTAAGGCGAGAAAGTTTGTCGACGTCAATCACCGACGTATTTTGACACAAAAAAAGGGGCAGCAATGCTGCCCCTTCCAATTGCGCATTGTACGAAATCGCCTAGAAGCGGAAGCGTACGCCAAGCTGAATGCGATACACAGACGGCAGTGCTGCTATCTCAGGTTTCGACACAATCGTGCTTGAATCGCCGGGAACGTATGACGCGGAAGGCGTCAGAACATACTGATCGCCGGCGCCGTTAATCGCGACATTGGCAGGTGCGACGTTGGATGGTGCCGTGTAGCTGTCCACACGACCCCAATCATCATTGAGCAGGTTGCCCAGGTTTTCGATATCGAACATCAGGTCAAACGCCATATCGCCAACGTTGATCTCTTGCGCAAGCCGCAAATTGATGATGTTTACCCAGCCCGTCGTGCAGGCGTTCCGAGTCATGATCGAGCCACGGTTCTTGCTGAGGCATCTGTCATCGCTGATGAACTGATCTAGATCAGCGAGGAAGCCCGGGTCACCAGAGATGATCTGGTCGGTTGCGCTTGTCGGTACGTAGAACAGATGGGTGCCGGGCGTTTCGCTTTCACTTCCCCAGTCAGCGAATTCATGACCTCCAAAAGTTGAGAGGCCCTGGCTGCCGAAAACGTACGTAAAGTGCCGTCCCGATCGAGCCTGCCAAACGAGTCCGAGGCTCGTAACGTTGTCGCCGAACAGTTCTTTTTGCCAAGTCAAGGTGCCTGTGAAGCGGTCTTCTACCTCGTATTTAGAAGGTGCCAAAACAGGGTTGTTCAGATCCGTACCCGCATCGAACGCCAACGTCTCAAATGTTATGAAGCGATTGTAGGCTCGCAACTCATCGATATCCTGGTGGGTGTACCCGAAAGTCACGTCAAACGTACCGGCATCGGTGTCGAACATCTTGTTCGCGTTAAACGAGATGACCGTGCCACTGCCCTTGTTGGTGTTGGTCGTAATGTAATCAGCGCCAGGCGGCGTATCGTAAATAGGTCTGCCATCCGGAGCTTGATCGACTACGGACCGTCGTGCCTCAAAGATATTGTAAGCAGTTTTGACATCGGAAAAGATTACGTCTGCTGACAACTGCCAGTCGTCTCCGAGAAAACCAAGATCTGCCAGGTAGTCCACACCGATACTATATTTCCAGCTACTTAGAATATCGTAGCTCGGGTCAATTGCGTCGGTTTGGCCAACTGGATCCACTCCGAGGTACTGTTGCATATTGTCGAACGCTGCAGTCGGGCTAGGCAATGCTGCAACGGCGGCATCGAGGCTATCGCTGACGGGCGGACCGAAGAACCCTGCGAAAAAGCCCGCAAATGTACGGCTGATTCCGTCACCTGCATAGCTGTTCGACAGGATGATCAATGGCGAACCGCCACCAAACAGACCGGCACCGCCTCTGACCGTCAAACGATCTGAGGCATCCCAGCTGAAGCCAAATCGAGGTTGCACGAGATCCTTACCGTCGAGATTCTCGCCGTTCGCGTAGCCGCGCCTGGCGAAGAAATTCGGGTTGTCTGTGATCGCATCGCTATTGGATAGCGAGTCGAATCGCAAACCGAAAGTCATGGTCAGGTCACTCGTTGGCGTCCACTCATCCTGGACGAAAAAGCTGTCGACATCGAGTGTGAAATTCGCTTCAGCGTCGGACGGTATACCCGTATTTGAGCCGCCGAACAGCAGGAAGCCGAGATCGCGAGCCTCAAGAGCGTCGATGCCGAAGAACACGAAAGCGCCGCGAGAGAAAGGCAGGAAGAGGTTGCGAACTGATTTCGATTCTCTTTCCCAGCCGGCCGTAATGACATGGTCACCCATGACATAGTCACCCTTGATGCGGAAAACATCAGACTCATTGTCCAACTCGTTCGCATGCCGGAACCGGTCGCCGCCCGCGAATATTGTGCCGCCGGCGTTCGTGAAGACCCAGAACTCGTTGGTTGACGAATCAACACTGACCTGGCGGTTCTTGACATCCTTGGTACCGAATTTGAATTCGGTTGAGAAATTGTCAGTCCAGTTCGAGAACACATGCAGCGAGTAAGCATTCATTTCTTCATTAATGTTGTAACGATTGGAATGCAGGGCTGCCGAAGTCGGGAAATCATCGAAGATCACATCGCCGTCAGCACTCTGGTAAGTCGCTATGGCTCGGTGATCGTCATTGATGAACCAGTCGAACTTGACGAGGAGTTTTTCGTCCTGGTCGTCGTCTGTTGCTGCGTACGGTCCGGGGTCGAATCCGTACTCTGTCTGCAGGACTGATCTGACCCGATCTACATCGGCCTGCGTTACGCCCGCAATTTGCTCAATGGGAAGAGCATTGGCTGGCCGCGTCGTTTCGAACTTCTCGTAATTAGTGAAGAAGAACAGTTTGTCCTCGATTATTGGCCCGCCGAGCGTGAAGCCGTAGGTGTCCTCCGAGAAATCGGGAATGCTGATCGTGTCGCCCTGGGACTTGTCGCCGGTGAAGCTGTCGTCCGTCGAGAAATAATAGGCGCTACCACTGAAGTCATTAGTGCCGGACTTCGTGACAATATTGATGTTGCCACCAATAAAGTTGCCATAGGTCACGTCGTAGGGCGCCATGTTGACCGTGATTGCCTCGATTGCGTCAATCGATATCGGTGTGCGCTGTGTCGCTGAAGCATTCTTCGATAGTCCGAAGTTATCGTTTTGCGGCACGCCGTCAATCGTCAAACTATTGAATCGAAAGTTTTGTCCTGCCATAGACACGGCCGGGCCGCGCGCGACACTGTTGTCCACCATGATCTTGGGGTCGGTTGCCAGGGCGCTGACAAAGTCGCGAGAAATTGAAGGAGTAGCGTCGAGTGTCGCGCGGTCGAAAGCGCTACCTACGCCAACAGCTATTTCTCCGGTCGGAGCCACAGCCGTAACCATGATTTCTTCGATAACGGACCGCACCGCGAGATCGACAACCGCGGTCTTATCCAGTTCGAGATAGATGTTTTGAATGACATCCGCTGCGTAATCGGCGCCGCCTACGACAGATACCTCATATGGACCACCAACGGCAAGGCCGCGCATTGCCGCAATGCCTTGAGTACTCGAAGCAACGACCTGGGAACGTCCAGTTGGTACGTGCGTCACGTTGACCCGAATGCCACTTGCTGCAGCACCGTTTGCGTCTGTGACGACGACCCTGAGCGATGATGACGTGTTTTGCGCAAGCGCTGTTCCGCTGAATAATATCGCGGATAGTGCGACCGCAGTACACAAGATAGATAAGTTCTTGAAAAGAAGTAGATTCTTCACGACGTTCCCCAATTGTTTTTGATTATTGGCAATAGGATATAACACTGGAATTATAGCCGAGCGGCAGCCGATCAGCATGCCTTTATTGCGTTTCAGTAGAAGGTCGTCCTGCGGACAGCTTGGAACAGTTGCTTGCGGTGTGCGCAGGCTGAGTTGACCGCAAATTCAAATCAAGTCTGTGGGGAGAATCTCTGTAGGTATGTTCTGGTACGCGATCGGCCTGAGAAACCGTCGGATGGACATAGTACCGACTGAAGTTGCGCCGAAGTTCGTCGACGCGGGATAGGGTCCGCCGTGGACCATTGAGTCGCAAACTTCGACGCCCGTCGGGAATCCATTGGCTAGAATTCGACCTGCTTTGCGTTCAAGTATTGGCAGCAGCGTTCGAGCCAACTCGGTGTCACCGTCGTCCATATGCAGTGTGCAGGTTAGCTGGCCTTTGAGAGCATCTGCGATGGCGATCATTTCATCCGCGTCTTTGGCGATCACTACCATGCCAAGCGGGCCGAAGACTTCTTCGCTTAATAATTCGTTCGCGAACCAGTCTTCACCGCTTGTGACAAAGAGATACGGCTCTACGCTGCGACCACCACAGGTCTTACCGAGTACCTCAGTCACACCAGCCACGGCTTGCATGTCTTCGCGGCCATCGCGAAATGCAGAAGCGATGCCATCGGTCAGCATGGTTTGGGCTTCGACTTTGTTCAAAGCACCCTTGGCAGCAACAACAAAAGCGTCAGCGTCGCTTCCCCTGGCAAGCACAGCAATACCGGGGTTTGTGCAAAACTGGCCCGCCCCCATGGTCAACGATTCGGCCCACCCGATGGCGATCGACTCACTACGCGAGGCAAGTGCTGCGGGAAGCAGAAACATTGGGTTAACGGAACCGAGCTCGCCAAAAAACGGAATGGGCTCCGGGCGAGCGGCGCATAAATCAAACAGTGCGCGCCCTCCGGCCAGGCTGCCAGTGAATCCGACAGCCCTGATCAGGGGATGGCTGACGAGGGCATGACCGACCGAGTGATCCCCACCCTGAATCAGGGAGAACGTTCCGGGATGTATGCCACAGGTCTTGATTGCAGCATCGACGGATTGCGCCACGAGGTCAGATATCCCGGGGTGAGCCGAGTGGCCTCGGACTACAACAGGACATCCTGCCGCGAGGGCCGCGGCCGTATCACCGCCCGCGGCCGAAAAGGCGAGCGGAAAGTTCGACGCACCGAAAACAGCAACCGGACCCACCGGGCGCTGCATCAAGCGAAGGTCAGGTCGCGGCAGCGGTTCGCGATCCGGCAAGGCCTCATCATGTCTTCGATCCAGATAATCACCGGCCTCAATATGATCGGCGAAGAGCCTGAATTGACCAGCGGTTCGACCGCGCTCTCCGTTCAGGCGCACTTCCGGAAGCCCCGTTTCCCGCATGCCGATCGCGGTAATGGCTTCACCGCGTGACTCTAATTCGTCTGCGATCGTGCGCAAGAATGCCGCTCGATCTTTTCTGCTCGAATTTCCATAGGACAAGAATGCCTGCTCGGCCGCAAGCACCGCCGCATCGACGTGATCCGCAGTAGCAACTGCGAATTGGTCGACAGCGCCCAAAACAGGCGCGTTTTCAAACGTCGATTCACCAGCGACCCAGCTGCCGGCAATGAGATGTTTTCCGTTGAGCATATTTTTTCCCCGATGCGGACGGCAAGTCTAGCACCGGGAAAATCACGACGTCAGTAAAAGCTCGTCCTGCGTACTGGTTGAAAAAGCTCTTTGCGCTTGGCGCAAACAGGTTCGACCGCACAAAAGCTGCAGCGTGGTTCAGTCATTTCGGGGCAGCGTTTGCGCGCCTGGAAAAAGAACCAGTCCACCGCGCCCATGCTCTTACCTGATTCAGAGACGACGCGTTCAACGGCATGGTGTGCGGCGTTTCGCACCGCCCACTCTTCGGCTTGGGACAATAGTTGTCGCCCGACCAACTTGCTCGCGAGCTCGTTGTCCACCACGTCGACCAGGCCGGTGCGCAGGCAGGAGCGCATGACATGGTAGTCGACCACGGGCGGCACTTTGTCTTCGCGGCTGGCAAGGAACGCTTCCGGCCGTTGCTGCAAGATGATGGCCAGTAGCGCCGCCTTTTTTCGCAGCGGGTCTTCTTTGTAACCGCCGACATGATCGAGGATTTGAAACAGCGTGCGCAGCGGCGTAGCTGAGGTATTGACCTGCTCCAGCACCTCCTGCGGCGTCAGACCGAGCGCCAGCATGTCGCGCCCGTACTGGCGCGCCAACTGCAGGTGTAATTCGAGGGCGGGCATCGGATGCGTGCCGTCATCGGCGCGAAACACTGCCTTCATGTCTGCGTTGCTCAGTTCCGCCTGGCCCGCGGGCGTTAGCATCTCCGGACTACTTTCGAGCCAGCGGAGATAGGCACGAAACAGATAGAACGCACCCTTGCGTTCTTCTCCGTCGACGGTGGCGACCAGCGGGCGTTCGTATCGACCGCCGTTCGTCGACCAGAAGCTGAACTGCTGTAGCGTTGACGCGAAGAAATAATCAAGCGATGCCGGGTGACCAGGCCTCGGAAGGTCAGGGCCTGTAAATGCGTATGGCGTGACATCCTCGAGTTCGGATATCAGCGCAGCGATTCGACTTATCTGTGCAGGGCTAACAACTACACGCTCGTCAGTCGGTGAGCCTGGTGGCGGCGATGAGAGCAATAGTGCGGCCGGTCCGACGTCTCCGATCATTTGTGCCGCAAGTGGCATCGCATTGCGCGCCGCCATGACCGGGTGATGACCTCGTGACAAGCCGACAAGTGTTGCGCCACAAAAGGTGTCCCCAGCGCCGGTCGGATCCCGGACTGTTGCCGCAACGCCGGGTAACTGAGTAGCAATGTCGCCCTGCACAACCGTCGCACCATCACTGCCCTGGGTAACAAAAATCGTCTGCCCGGTTCGGGACCTGACTGCAGCCATCGATCCAAACAAGCGTACGGCCTCTTTCTCATTCATGAAAAAGAAGTCCGCCCCATCCAAGAGAGCAGACGCGTCATCCGGCTGTTCGTCAATCAAATCAAGGGCGGTTCCGGCAGATATCCTGCGTGCGCCATTTGCGCGGCAGGCGAGCATAAAATCGTATTGGTTGCGGATATTGCCGAGCGGCACAAGATGGACGCAGTCAAAGCCGGACAGATCGGCGGGCAGACTCGCCGGTGATATCGACGCCTCCGCGCCAAAGCGTGCCTGCACGTATCGGGTCTCGCCATCCCGGTGTGTTATCTCAAAATGTGGCAGGTCTTGCTGCGCGACGGTCGGACCGAGCCACGACACGCTCGCGGCAACCTGCTGCAGGGCGGCCGGAACCGGTTCCGGCCTTGGTGCGAACAAAGTAACCGACGCGCCGCTGCGCCGCGATGCCATTGCTGTGTACATACCGGCGCCGCCGGCAACCAGCTGATCAGCACCATCCAGCGTGTCGAGTGATGCACCGCCAATAATTAGTATGTGTATGTCACTCAATCGTCGCGCCGCCAGCAAAGTGTAATAATCTTCATTAACACATTTCTCACGTGCCGGGTATTTTCAAGTATGAAGTCAGAGATCGTCGTCATTGATGGCAAGGTTCTCCATCTCGGTCTGACCAGGGGTCAACTGGCTGCAAATGTTTTCCTGGTGGGTGACCCGGCTCGGGCGACTCGGGTGGCCAAACGATTCGACACTGTCAGTGCCGAAGTAAGGCACAGGGAATACGTCACTTTTACGGGTAGTTACAAGGGTATGCCGGTTTCCGTTATTGGCACCGGCATCGGGGTCGACAACGTCGAAATCGCGTTGGTCGAAGCATACACGGTGCATGCTTTCGATTTCGACAGTAGCGAGTATCGGTCGGGAACAGCGCCGCTGAAATTCATCCGCATCGGGACCTCTGCAGGAACCCAGGACGATATCGAACCGGGAACAATGGCGATATCAACTTATGCGCTCGGGCTGGATAACGCCGGTTTGTACTACGATCATCCGCCAGCCGACCAGGTCGTCACAGATATTGAGCGGCAAGCATTTGAAATACTTGTAAATTCGACTTCGGAGGCTGCGAGGTTCCGGAGCAAAATAATCCCTTACGCCGCCAAGGCCTCGCCGAGCGTAGTGGCCGCACTGGCTGACCGCGCAAGCTCCCTGAATGTCGATTACGTCACCGGGATCACCGCCGCGACGCCGGGTTTCTACGGGCCGTCTGGCCGATACATAGAGGGTCTTGTGAATACGGTCCCGTCCATCAAGACACAGCTGTCTGATCTGCAGGTGCAGGACCAAAGGGTCGTAAATATGGAAATGGAGTCAAGCTTGTTGTTTCATGTTGCCGGCCACCTGGGCTGCCTGGTTGGCACTATATGTCCCATCATCAGTAAGCCGACAGCCAGTACCGCTATTCTTGATTACGCAGCCAGCGTGGAGGGCGCCATCAGCATCGCATTGGGCGCCATGTGTGATTTGAACGGTATTCAGGTCTAAGACCGATCCGCAACCAGTACCGTTGCCAGATAGAACAAACTTCCCAATGCTGGTTTCTGTGGCAGCTGCCGTGCTATCTCCGACATTATCGAGCCGATCAGATGGATGTTCTTCGGAAACAGGAAAGCCGCCTGGGCACGGAAGAACACAGTACCGCTAAGCTTGTCTTCCTCATCCAGATAAAGGTGTAGTTCACGCAGACACTTGGCATTCGCGTCATCGCTGTGTTCGGGCATAGGCTCGTTACAAACGGTAATTACCGCACGCTTTGATTGCGGATAGTGGGCCAGGCAATCAACCACGTTTGCAATCTTTTGCTTCATGCCTTCGCGATAGTTGCCCTGAGAGCCACCCCGCTGCTCGTCCACGTACTGCGCTTGCTCGTCGGTGATTTTCATTTCCATATTGAGTGCGCTGTATGCTTCCAGCACCTCTCTGGGAAAGAGGTCCGTCTCGACCAGGTAATCGCTCATATCCAGTGACTGGACGAAATTGCGAACTTGTTGCCTCTTGCTGACTTCACTCATGTGCATAAAGGCGGAGCGACAGCTTTGGTGTTCCGTCGTCATTGCGACACCAGGCAGATACTTTTCGTCTCGACGTATTCCTCAAGCCCCTGGGAACCATGCTCCCGGCCAAGGCCGGATTGCTTGATGCCACCGAACGGCAAGTCGTTGGCAAAGATTGAGGATGAATTTGCACCCACGACACCCGCTTCCAGCGCTTCGCTAACTCTTGCGAGGCGGCTGGTATCACGCGAGTAGACATACGCAGCCAGGCCGGCTTCAGTGTTATTGGCAAGCGCCACGACCTGATCTTCGTTTTCGAATTCGTACAGGCAGGTGACGGGACCAAAGATTTCGGTTGTATATGCCGGCATGTCGGGAGTCATGCCGATTAATACGGTGGGTTGAAAAAACAATGTCGATGCATCGTCCTGGCCACCGCCCGCAAGTACTTCGGCGCCCATTTCGGTCGCGCTTTCAATTACATGCGTCAGACGGTCTATCGCTGCCTGGTTGATCATCGGGCCGATGTCGCTGGATGGGTCGAAGCCGTTACCGACTTGCATCTTGCTGACACGGTCTGCGAGCCTGCGCGCGAACTCTCCGTAAACGCTACTGTGCACAAAATAGCGATTGGCGCCGACGCATATTTGGCCGCTGTTGTAATAGCGGGCGCCTATCGCGCCATCAATCGCCAGATCCAGGTCCGCGTCATCGAATACGATGAACGGCGCATTGCCTCCCAACTCCAGGGCGAGTCGCTTAACGGTATCGCCACAAGCGGCATAGAGTTTCTTGCCCACCCGGGTCGACCCGGTGAACGACAGCATGCGTACATCCGGATTGCTGCAAAGCTCGTTGCCGATTTCCGTCGGGTCTTTGCAGGGCAGTACGTTGAAAACGCCGGCAGGCAGGTTTGCGGCGGCAGACAGACGCGCGAATGCCAGTGCGATAAGTGGGGTCAGGTCGGATGGTTTAACAATGGTCGTGCAGCCAGTAAGGATGGCGGCACCGGCCTTAACGATCACCGAGGCCGCCGGGAAATTCCATGGCGTAATACATGCAACGACGCCGACGGGCTGCTTGATCGTATAGTTTTGCTGACCCGAAACAGGCGCGGGACGATTGTCTGTGTTCCACCGTTGGATTTCATCGGCGTACCAGCGCAACAACGCCGCGCACTGCAGGGATTCACCTTTTGCCTCGCGCAGCGGCTTGCCGCTCTCGGTGCTTATGATTACACCCAGGTCTTCGGCGTTCTCCTCAATTAGTTCCGCCCAACGCAGAACGGCATGGATCCGTTCCTGCGAGGGAACAGTTTTCCAATGGCCATATGCTGTTGTTGCCGCGGCAATTGCCTGCTTCGCGTGCGTCGCGTCGAGATCGCTAACCGTTGCGATGTCTTCGCGTGTGGCGGGGTCATCTACAGCGAACTGCCGCTTTGAACGAAACTCCGCTGCATTGATCCAGCCGTCGGTCAACAACAAATCTTTATTTTTCAGTTGCATGTAACTACTCAAACTCCGGGTCGATAATTACGATGGGCTTGATAATTTCGCCGCGACCCATTGCCTGCGCGGCATCTTCAATTTTGTCGATCGATGCATATCTTGTAAGCATTTTTTCGAAAGGAAACTGGCCTCGCTGCCAAAGATCAATCAGCTCAGGTATGAAAATCTTTGAGACCGAGTCGCCCTGTATAACCCCGCGTAAGGACTTGCCGGGCAGCAGGCCCAGCATCTCGATACACACTTCCGTGCCAGGTACGCCAGGCGCAATCATTGCCGTCACACCGAGCGGCCCACAACAATCGAAGGCCTGGCGGAGAACGCTGGGTACACCCGTGGTATCGATAGCATATTGACAACCGCTGCCCTGTGAAATGGACTTCACATGCTCGACCAGTGACGCGGCCTCGGCAAAATCTGCTGGCGCGAGAGCGTGGCTGGCACCCAGGTCGAGAGCCATTTGCAGGCGAGCCGGATTGACATCCACCGCCACGATATTTTTCGCGTCCGCCACTTTCGCAGCCATAATCGCCGAAAGACCAACGCAGCCGCAGCCGAACACAACAATGCTGGTATCCGATTTAACCTGCAGCGTATTCAGGACCGTGCCCGCACCGGTCTGCACACCGCAGCCCAGTGGTGCCAGCATTGGCAAGGGCAGGGATTTGTCCACCTTGATCGTGTTGCTGACATGACTCAGCGCATACGTTGCGAATGATGACTGCTGGAAGAAAGAGCCAAACACGTCCGCCGTTTCACTAACCGGACGACGATGCGTCTTGTCCCCGTTGGGCCTGATTCCGGCGAAGTTCAAGCTGCCATGGTCGTTGCAGTACGAGGGTTTGTGGTCCTTGCACTGTCGACACTGACCGCAATAATCGTAACTCAGGACAACATGGTCCCCGATATCAAACTCAGTGACGCTATCGCCCAACGCGTGAACAACCCCGGCACCCTCGTGGCCAAGAACAATGGGAAACTCACAAAGAGCCTCGTCTTTGGTCATCAAGTCCGTGTGACACACGCTGGTAGCAATGATCTTTACGCGTATTTCGTTGGCCGCAGGAGCTCTTAAGTGAAGCTTCTCGGTAACAAAAGGCTCGCCGCTGCTGTGCGCAACCGCGGCCTGAATTTCGAGTTCGTCGACCGGCATGAGATTTCTCGCTACTGACTTTTTACAGTTTCCAACTGTCGACCGCGTTTGGGCAGGCTGACAACTTCGTGGTTGCGAAAGTGCTCGATAATGACATCGGATACCTTGCCGAAACTTTGAATCACTTCAGATTCGGGAAAGGAATCGTAAAGGTCGCCGCCTTCGGTCAGGAATCCAGGTGCAGCCACGGTAAAGCGATCGCTGTCGACTACCGGCTGGCCATTCCGTTTCAGTGACACAATGCGACTGTATTCAGGTTGATCCAGGTCGTAGATCATCTCGAGTCCCGATAGTTGCAGCATCCCGCGCTCAAACGTCAGCGATTGTTCCAGCGCACGACGAATCTGTGCGCCGCTCATTTCTTTCACATTCACATCGTCGACAAACGGGTAAGAGTCGAGGATATCCACCAGGCGGATGTCGCCCTTGGGTAAATCCTTGCGCAGGCTGCCGCCGTGCACAAACCCGATATCAGCGCCACTTACTGCTACGAAGATATCGGCGAACAGGTTGCCGATATCCGATTCCTCGATATAGCGGCGAATCATTGCTGCCTCTGTTGCACCCACCTTGGCCATGATCTCCGCGTTCTGGTCCCGATAGTGCTTCAACTTGGCGAGCATCCTCGGGTCCGGGTCGAGTTTTGAAGATTCGACCGGGATCAGTTTGCCGTCGTAACTTGTAATGGCGCCGGTCTCGCGATCCAGCCGGAGTTGCAGATAGCCGAGATGCGTTGCCTGTCCGTACGTCTGCATGATCAGTGTCCCGGTTTCGGGGTGGACGACTGGCTCTGGTGTTCCGGCATCGGCATGTCCTGCAAAGAGGACGTCAATGCCTTCGACGGCGCCGGCGAGTGCGATATCAGCGTCGATATCTCGCTGTAACCTCGGATCCGATTCGGCGTCAGTTTGCATCGGCGCAGTCTTACCCTGATGTGTCAGCAAGACGATAAGATCCACCTGGTCTCGCAATTCGGCAACGGACTTGCGAACCGCGTCGGCCGGATCGCGGACATCCAGAGGGGCGATGTAAGACGGAATGATGGCTGAGACGGCGTCCTGTCCCATAATGCCGATTACACCGATGCGCAGGCCATTGCGCTCGATGACTGCATGCGCCTGGGCGTAGGGGTGGTCAGTGTCTTTGTAGTAGAAGTTGGCGCCGAGAACCGGAAACGGTGCTCTGTTCTTCTCCCACGCAAATATCTTGTGGCCGTACTCGAATTCGTGATTGCCGATCGCCATGGCGTCGTAGCCCATCGTTATCATGAGTTCGAAAGCAAGTTTGCCCAGCGTGAGTTTCGCCAGCGCTCCGGTGAAAATATCGCCCGAATCGAACAGAAATACGTTCGGCTCTGTTTCGCGGAGCGACTCGATCAGAGTGGTGATTTCAGCGATCCCTCCGATCATCGAAATATCGTCCAGCCAAAACGCCGGTATAGGGTCGTAGGCACTTTCGACGTCATTGGTAAATAGCAGAGTTACGATCTGGTCTTCGGTCGCGGGAGATTGAGTCGCGCTTTGTCCGGTGTCGCTGCTGTTACATGAGACCAGCGCAAAGACGAAGATCAGGAGCAGACTTGAAAAACGAGAGGCACGCATAGCGGTTCAGTCCGTAGTTATTTATTGCAACAACAAAATACAATACCAGAATAAAATAGCCAGTTGAGCGGCCGCTCTTGTATGCTCGTAGAAATTACGGAGCAAGAGCCGCTCATGCGATACAGCACGTTCTTACTGGACCTGGATCACACACTGTTCGATTCAGATGCGTCTGAGTCCGCGGCCTTCGCCCAGACAATGGCTGCGGCCGGAGTAGGCAATCCGGCGCGATATGCCGCAAGCTATCAAAGCATTAACCTTGAGCTTTGGGCGCGCGTGGAGCGGGGCGAGATAAGTCCCCAGCATGTACGCACGCGACGTTTCGAGCGCCTGGCTGCAGAGGAAGATATTGATGCTGATCCACTGCAAATGGCGGAAGATTTTGTGTCCGGGTTGGGGGCGAATGGAGATCTTTACGACGGTGCCCGCGAGATGCTTGAGCAACTCAGTGATCAAGCCACGCTGGCGTTGATCACCAACGGTTTGGGTGAAGTGCAGAGAACCCGGATCGAGCGACTCGGTATTGATGAGTATTTCGATGCTGTCGTCATCTCAGCCGAGGTTGGTGCGGCTAAGCCTGGCACGAAGATCTTCGACATCGCATTCGAAGCGCTGGATTTCCCTTCGAGGAAACGATCTCTGATGGTGGGCGACAACCTGGCGTCCGATATTCAAGGTGGTGCGAACTACGGAATTGCCACCTGCTGGTATAACCCTAATGGCGATTCAGTCCGGGACGCTGATCACGTCGTTCACGAGATTAACGACCTTGCAGAACTGCTAGGCCTCGTCGCTGTCTGAGAAGCCAAAGCCGGTCTTCGGACCCATCACAGTGGGTGACGAAGGCAGGTCATCCTTGGGGCGTGGCCATGCGATGGGGTGCCCTGGCCCAACGATCAGATCGCCGGTCTTGATCTCGTCGCGATCAAGCGCAAAGTACACATCGTCTCGCGAGCGACGGCAACCGTCAGCCATATAGACCATCGTAAACACGCGACGAACGCTGTCGGTTTCGTTCGCGTCCGCTGCATGAATCGTGCATGCGTGATGAAAAATTGCAGAACCTTTTGATGCGCTAACCGGAATCAACGGCCGGCTTGCTACTTCCGGAGTTTGCAACAAGTCGATAGACTCGCCACCACGCAGATCCCCGATGTCGACGAACTGGGTGATGCCCATGGTGTGCGAACCCTGCACGTAACTCATCATGCCACCGCCCGGTCGGACATCGTCAAACGGAATCCACACCGAAACCAGGTCGGGTTTGTCGACGGGCCAAAACGGATAATCGAGGTGTGCATCGGTCTTGCGTCCACCCGCTTCTTTGTAGAGCGCCTGGTCGTGCCATAGTCGAACGCGTTCAGTCTGCAGTAGTGCAGCGGAGGCGGCACCGAGTTTTGGGTGAAAGGTAAACGGGCTAATCGATGGATGATCCTCCCATAACCTCATGCACTGTACGAAGGTCTGCTCGTAGAGGTTCTTGTCCGACAGTGCGCGACGATCGTCGGCGGTGCGATAGCGGACCGCCGCATCTACAAGCTTTCCGAAGCGGTCAAGTTCCTCGTGCGTAAAAAAGTCTTCGACCAGGAGAAAACCGTCGGCCTGGAAACGATCGATTTCATCCTGACTCAGTCCGGATCGGTCGATAGCTGAACTCATCTGCTACTCCTGCTCTGCCTTGGTCAGAGCCAATAATTCACGATATATCCTGGCGTTCAATTTGGCACCGGTGATTCCGGTATGCAAATGCGCGATGTGTGGTTCGTCCTCGATACCCAGCGTGCCCGATATGGAGGACCCTGTCAGGCTGCGAATTCCAAGGCTCCAGGCCATGGATGGCAAATCGAGAATGAAGTAGTGATAAAGCTCACGCCAGCTACGCCCCTGTGAACGAAACAAGTGGTCGAGAAACGACGCATCGAAGTGCGAATTAAACGCGACCATCATCACATTCCGATCACCCGCAATACCTGTGTGAAAACCCACAATACGGTCGATAGCCTCGTCGCCTGCCAATGCGCGCAGTTCCCGCCATCGGCCCTCATCGAATGCATTGACTGCGCGAGCACCCTCATCTGTTCGTTCGGGGTGCTCGGGTTGAATGCGAACAAACAACTCTCCAAGTTGAACGCCTTCCAGATCCGTCATCACAATTCCGATATCGATCATCTCGTGATGTCCCGGCACCAGGCCCGTAGTTTCGATATCGACGAATGCCAGCAACCACTCGTCCGGCTGCTCGTGAGGCCACTGCAAATCCTGTGCGGCGGCAACGGGCAGCGCCGCGAACGCAATAGTAATCAGTACGAATCGTCGCATAGAGGTTAGCTCCAAAGCACTCGGATCAGTCGCGACGCTTAATTGCAGAGTTCGTAGCGCTTGCAGATAAACGAACGGGTTGGCGGCATCGGGCCAATCTCCTTAAGCCCGTACTTTTCCATGCCGCGCTCGAATTTTGAAATTCGGCTGGCGAAGTCCTGCAGCAAATCCTGTTTTAATCGCGGCGCAACGAACGAATACTGGAGCGAGTTTCGGCTCAGCGTCTTGACCTCATCCCAGGAGAGCTTGAATTCCGTAACAGCGACAAAAAATTCGTCTGTCATCGTCGAGTCCCACATCCCGCGATCATCGGTCGATAACGCGACCGGAATGCCCGTCCTCAGGTATTCGGGGAACGGGTGCTCGTTTATATCGTTAACGTACTGCAGTAGCAGATTGCTGATCAGGTTGATTTCCACCATGTACGGGCCATGTCGCATCAGCAACATCGTATCGTCATCGCCAATCAGGTTGATGCCGTGCCCAATGCGGTCGGCGCCCAGTAGCAACGTATCGCGGACGTGATTGTTGGGTTCGTCGACCTCTCCGGCATGAATCGAGAGCCTGACGTCGCTGTATTTTCGGCGCAGGTCTCTGAGGGTGGCAAGAAAACGTCGTGGATGGCCTTTGTCGTTGTCCTCACGACCAACCATGTTTACGGCGACAAAGACGTCGCTATTATTCTGCACCAGCTCATAGACACCGCGGAGCTGTTCCTCTGCGTCCGGCAGGAACCGCAGGATTGGAAGCTGCAAGCGCACCGTTACACCA
Organism: Gammaproteobacteria bacterium; assembly: GCA_029863705.1. Classification (GTDB taxonomy): domain Bacteria; phylum Pseudomonadota; class Gammaproteobacteria; order Steroidobacterales; family Woeseiaceae; genus UBA1847. Next base: position 6,536 of record JAOTUU010000008.1, on the reverse strand, counting down.
GTAGCGATGGCGTCCTTTTGCCGCAAGCGCTGGCGTAGAACATCTACCACCTGTTCCGCTGTGATCGTGCCGCCGTCCGGCTCGGCAAAACCGTACACAGCGACCATAGTCTCGAGATAGCTCAGACCCTCCGCGCCAAATGCCTGCATATTGCGATATAGGCTCTCCGCCTGGATAAAGGGGTTCTTTGTCAGGGCATTGAGGCGTGGCCAATGCGTGCCAAAGAACTCCTCGCGGCCCTCGTAGGGCTTGTCAAGTTGAATACTGGCTAGCCAACCTGCCTTTTCGTCCTCGTTGAGCTGCCCAAGTGGTTTGTACTCGCTCTTCTCACAATCGCTGAGGCGTTCGTATTGAGAAGCCATAATGTTGCGGAACATCAGATAGTAGGGAGAGTGACCGAACTGGTTGCGGCCATACGCGACACAGTTTTCGATTCTTACCTTGGTGTAGTAGTGATAGCCGCGTTCTTTCTGGGCCAGCGCCAACTCATACCACCATTCGGAGAAATTCGACCCGGACAGGTGGTTGTGCAAGTCGCCACCCTTAGGCATGTAATACAGCACGCGATACAGGTCTGCCGCATTGCCTGAATTCCTGAGGTCATCGAACCAGTCCGCGACGGCCGAGTGGGTGAACAGTAGTGCGACGATCGCGATTATTGATTTCATTGCGTAGATCCGGAGTCTAGTTTGGCCGCAACGGGTCGTTGGCAATTGCGGCAAGGTGTTTTGCAGCCTCATCGGTGAGTTCCCTGGTCTTGGCGGGTTCTTTACTAATCAGGTTAAAGAATTCGAGCGGATCGTCGGCGAGATTGTAAAGTTCCCGCGGTTCCTGATCTCGGTCCAACAACAACTTCCAGGATTCTTTCTGGATGGCGAACTCCAGGTCAGACACCGAGTCCAGGGCCCAGAACAGGCCTCGTTGCGGCAAATCGTCGCCACGAAAAATCGGCTGGATATCGATTCCATCAATAGCGCGGTCGTCCGGCACCTTGCCGCCACCAATATTGGCAAGGGTTACGAAGAGGTCCATACCGATCACCGTCGCATCCGAGACAGACCCGGATTTGACCACACCGGGGAAGCGAACGATGGTCGGTACTTTCAAGCCGCCTTCGTAAAGATAGTGTTTGCGGCCGCGGTAACCGCCCGTGCTGCCGTAGGCATTGACTTCCCACCAGTTGATCCACTGCGACGTGACCGCACCGTTGTCACTCGAAAATACAACGACGGTGTTCTGCTCGAGTTTATGATCGCGCAACCAGCCAAGCACCCGGCCTAACTGGGCATCCATATACGTTATATTCGCGTAATACTCGCCAGGGCCGCGGGGCACGAGAGATTCCTTTGGCGGATCCTTGAGGCCATTAACGATTGGCTCGATCTTACCGCGACTGTACTGCGCATACATCGCATTGTACTCGGGAGGATTGGCAATCGATGTGTGTGGCTCGGCCATGCTCAGGTACAGAAAGAACGGTTCATCCTGGTCACGCTTTTCAAGCCACCTGATCGCTTCGCCGGCATACAAGTCTGCTGTATAGCCTTCCTGCATGGGCAGCGCTTTTTTGTTGCGGTAAATGTTCGTCGGGTTGAAATTGTGTGGAATCTGAAACGCGTTGTGGCCGTAAAAGTAATCGAAGCCCTGGTCCGTCGGTTGCGGTTCCGTTCGGTTACTGAGATCCGAATTAAGATGCCACTTGCCAATATGCGCTGTCGCGTATCCAGCCTCCTTTAGCACTTCGGCAAGAGTGATCTCCGCGTCTCGCAGGTAAACGCCGCTGTCTTCCGGAATCCAGCTCTTGATGCCGGTCCGGTATGGATGGCGGCCGGTCAGTAACCCCGCCCTGGAGGGAGAGCACAATGCGGACGGTGCATAGTAATTGGTCAACCGCAGTCCATCAGTTGCCAGCGAATCAATATTCGGCGTCCGCAACACCGGGTGCCCGTAGCTACCGAGATCGCCGTAGCCGAGGTCATCAACATATATCAGAAGGATGTTCGGCCGGTCCGCGGCGTGTGTAGCCAGACTCGAGAAGAGCAGGAACCACAAAGGAATAAATTTCATTTTCAAAGATTTGCGCTCAGTTATTGAAGTATCTTGTAATTACGCCTGCAGGCGTCAGTATAATCGAGGAGTTTATCCATTCTCGCCGGTCATAGTCAGTATTCGATTCCTTCTGTTGCAGAATACCTAACAATCTTCTAGATTCCACTTGGGACGTAGAACTTCCAAACTGGGCCAGTTCGCTGGCGCATCGCCGGGCGAACGACAAAGAAAAAGATCTGACTCAGTATCAGGAAGCAAAAACAAAATCATTGGGTGAATAGCTACCATTTTGTCTGTTTACTCGACATCGCGATACCTTGAGGGGAGCTCGAATGAGGAATTTACGATTTAGGTTTGGAATCGTCGGTGCAGCACTGTTGTTTGCGATTGCGACAACTATGCCTGTTGTCTTAATCACTACAGACGCGGCTGCGCAAGAAATCACAGCATCCATCCACGGCACGGTTATACAGCCGGACGGACAGCCGGCCGCTGGAGCTACAGCTACCGTTACGGACTCCCGAGATGGCCGCCGCCGGACAGCGACGACTGATTCTCGCGGTGTTGTCAGCTTCCGGTCTATCAGTGCCGGCGGTCCTTACACTGTGCGGATAAGCGGTGACGGCTTTGAAGATGTCCTGATTACGGACCTGTACACAGACGTGGCAGGCACATCGTCATTCACAGTTACATTCGAGGCAGCTAACGCCAGCATCGATGAAGTCGTCGTGACAGCGGCGCAGATCGAAACGATCACGACAGCATCGGGACCGAGCTCGAGTTTTTCTCTGGAGCAGATCACCGACATGCCATCGACGCAGCGCCAGATTCGCGACATCATTCGCATAGACCCAAGAATCAGCGTCGGTCAAACCGGAGACGGTGGTGACCAGTCCGGTGCGATTAGTTGTCTTGGCGGATCGAGCCGAACCAACTCGTTTACGATTGACGGTGTAAGGGCTACCGACGCCTTCGGCCTGAACCTGTCGGGTAACCTTGCTCGATTCACGTTTCCTATTCCGTTCGATACAGTCCAGGCAGCAGCGGTCGAATTTGCCCCTGTCTCTGTGGAATACGGCCAATTTAGCGGTTGCAACGTCAACGTCGTAACCAAGTCCGGCGAAAACGATTGGCACGGCGGCGGCTTCTACCTGTTCAACGATGACAGCCTGACAGGCGACAAGATCCACAATTCAAAATTTGATCAGGGCACGTTTGAGCGCAAGAATTACGGTGCTGAAGTCAGCGGGCCAATTATTCAGGACAAACTGTTTTTCTATCTGTCTTACGAAAAGTTTGATACAGCAACGGTTAATCAGGTTGGTGCAGCAGACGACACGTCCTTTCCACAGAACGACACCGTATTCACAACGGCCGAGGTCAATCAGATTCGCGACATTCTGAGCAGTTCCTATGGGCGCGACGCCGGTTCGGTTGTCCGCAACCTGCCAGTTACCTCGGAGCGGATATTTGCTCGTATCGACTGGAACATAAACGATGATCATCGTCTGGAAGGTACATTCTCGAGTCTGGAAGAAACCACGACGATTGGTGACGATATTGGCACCGGCCGAGGCGAATTCACGTTTTCGGACAACTTCCATTTCCGCGGTTCGGATTCCGATACCTTTGCCCTAAGGCTCTATTCCGACTGGACAGACCGCTTGTCTACGGAAATTCGCTATTCCACCCAGGAAGTTACCGATCTGCAGAATCCGTTGGGCGGTGGTGAGGCCCAGGACGCGATCCCGATTCCTCGTATCGCCATTGGTGGATCCGGACAGTTCGGTGGAGAATTCTTTGGTCAGGAGTTCGTCAGCGGTCCGGGTACATTCCGTTCGGCTAACAGATTGGCTACGGAGAAAGATCAACTCAAAATCAAGATGGACTACCAGGTTGGTGACCACTTGATTACGGCAGGTTATGAGTACGAGACGCTGGACGTCTTTAACCTGTTCATTATCAATGCTACCGGCACCGTATTCTTCGATAGCATCGCAAACCTCGCGGCGGGCGCAGCTTACGAGATTCGCTCTGGTGTTTCGTTTACGCAGGATCCGAACGATGCTGCAGCGATTTACGGGCGGGATATCAATTCGCTATTCGTGCAGGATCAGTGGGACATCAACGACGCTATGCAACTTGTCTTTGGCGTGCGATACGACTGGTATGAGTCAAATGACCTGCCGTTGGAGAACCCCAATTACGTGGCGCGTTACGGCATGTCAAACCAGGTCGGCTACGACGGACTGGATGCGTTTCAGCCAAGAATCGGCCTGAACTATACGCTGCCGGACAAATTCGGCGATACGAGAATGTCGCTCGGGTTTGGCGTCTTCTCGGGTAACGACCCGACGGTGTGGTTCTCGAATGCCTACCAGAACTTCGGTGGTGCTCTCGGTGTGGGCAGTGCGACAGGCTTTGCTGGCCCAACAACTTGCACTGCCGCTGATTTGAACGTACTCGCAAGCGGCAGTTTCCAGGGCATTCCACAATGTGTAATCGAAGCAGGGCAACAGCAGGCACTCAATAATGCAGGCGCGGTTAATGCGACTGATCCGAATATCAAGTTGCCAACCGTTAATCGTTTCAGTTTCGGCCTCGAACACAACACATCGTTCGAGAGCGATCTCATGAGTGACTGGAACGTGAAACTGGATATTATCTACGCAGACCTTAAGGACCAGGTCGACTTCCTCGATCTGTCGCTGACGCAGACGGGTACGGCACCTGACGGTCGGCCGACATACTCCCAGATTGATCCGTTACTGTTGAATTGCAATGCGACGTTCAATGGCGCTCGTCAGGGATTCAGCAATGTGACACCGGATTGTTTCGGTGGTAATCAGGACGTCTACTTCACCAACAAACCAGGTGATGGCGGCCATACGTTCACCACGTCGATTCAGGCCAATAAGAGTTTCGATTGGGGTGATACATCGCAGCTGAATCTTGTCCTGGGGTATTCATACAATGAATCGGAGATCGGCAATCCGGGTACTTCCTTCACCGCGGCTGAAAATTTCCGCGCTGTTGTAGCCGACGACATTGTCAATCTGCCGGTTGGCCCCTCGCTGCGAAATACGCCGCATAACTTCGTCATTGCGTCGACATTCAGCAAGGAGATCTGGTCTGGTTACAAGTCGAGTGTCACGGCGTTCTTCCAGCGTCGTTCAGGCAGTCCGATCAGCACCGTGTTTAACGGCTCGCCGTATTCCGGAGACATTGGTGATACAGGTGGCCGAGCGCGAAACCTGCTGTACGTTCCGACCGACGCCAGCGATCCGCTGGTTAATTTCGACCCCGGTTTCGATACAACTGCATTCTTCGACTGGGCGGACAAGAACGACCTGAAACGCGGCGCGATTCAGAAGAAGGGTAGCTTTGATCAGGCGTGGTCAAGCGATCTGGATCTTCGTTTCCAACAGGAAATTCCGTTCTTCGGCGGCGCTACCGGGAAGGTCTACTTCGATATTGAGAACGTGCTGAACCTGATCGACTCCCAGTACGGTAGAAAACGCTATGTCAACACGCAGGACATTGGTTCGGCGGTTGGTGTTGTTACCGCGGGTATCGATGGCGTAACGAATACGTATAACTTCACGTCGTTCACGCCGCCGGTCGAGTTGCCCGATACCTGGGATTCGCTGTATCGGATTCAACTCGGCATACGAGTGGACTTCTAGTACAGAGACTGTGCTGAAGATCGTTCTATGAAGACTTGCAAAGGCGCTCCCATCCGGGAGCGCCTTTTTTTCACCTCAATGTTGCTGGCCCTGCTGGCGGTCGCGCCAGGCGTTGCGCTTGCCCAGTCGGCAGTCAATACTAATATTGTCGTTGTCATGGCGGACGACCATGCGCAGTGGGCGCTCGGTGCGTACGGTCTGGAACAGATCGAAACGCCGAATATCGACTGGCTGGCCGATCAAGGTGTGTTATTCGAAAATGCGATGTCGCCAGCGCCGGTGTGCTCAGCTGCGCGAGCAAGTTTTCATACGGGCAAGATGCCATCGCAGCACGGTGTGCACGACTTCCTGAGCGAGCAGGAAGAGTTCAATGCAAACTGGCTGGCCGGCGAAACACTATTGTCGGAAAGATTGTCCGACGAAGGCTACCGGACAGGCCTATTCGGCAAATGGCACGCGACGACCAACAGCAAGCCGCCGCAGCCCGGGTTCGATCGCTGGCTGAGCTATGACCCGTACAAAGCAGGGTGGCAGAACCAGTACTTGCACAGCGGCACCGTCAGTTTTTCCAGCAACGGTGAAGAAGCGACCCACACGGGAATGCAGGCGAGATTTCTTACCGAGTCGGCTATTCGTTTTATCGACGAGGAATCGGACAAGCCGTTTTTCATCAGCCTCAACTTCACCGAGCCGCATGCGCCGTTCGCTGGCCTCCCGGAGCGCCTGGTATCGCGATATCGCCCTGTCGCGAACGACATCGTAAGAGCGGGCGGATCCTCTGACCTGGCCGACCGCGGCTCC
>JAOTUU010000386.1 GCA_029863705.1 Gammaproteobacteria bacterium | reverse complement strand
CAAGGATACCAAGACCGTGATCGACGCACTCATCAAGCAAGCTCACAAGCTACCGCGGGAACTCTACAAGTCACTCACCTGGGATCGCGGTAAAGAGATGGCAGATCATGAACGCTTCAGCCTGGACACCGACATCAAGGTGTACTTCTGTGATCCACAGAGTCCCTGGCAACGGGGGTCAAACGAAAATACCAACGGGCTTCTGCGACAGTACTTCCCGAAAGGAATGGACTTGTCGAATGTTCATCAGAACAGATTAAACGCAGTTGCTCGGCGGCTTAACGAGAGACCAAGAAAGACGTTAGAATATCGAACACCGGCAGAACGTTTTGCTCAATGTGTTGCGTCGACCAATTGATATCGCAACCGATAGCTGCCGTTGCGCTAAAATGACGCTTTGGGGCTGCTTGTGACCCAAAGCGGACTTTGGATATGAACGGGGCGTAAGGTGGGCAAGGCATAAACATGGAACCTTCAAAGAGAGTTCGTGATGCTATAGATCGACTGACGGCTGCGGAACTCCAGTACGAAATCCAACGGGGAAAAGATTCACGATTCTCTCGTGCCATACCCTACATGAAGAAACGCTTAGACGAGCTCAAGAATGATAAGGAAACTCAAGAGCGACGCGAAGACCTGACCGATAAGAATAAGGATCGAAGAACACAGATCGCTTTCGGTGTTTTTATGTTTCTGGTCGCATTAATTCCGTTCTGCAGTCAACTGACATAAAACGCTGTCATGGCAATCGGTCGAATGGCTGCTATACGCCCGAAAGCAGACATTGGGCTATTATTGGGACGAGCGGCTGCTACTGACCCGAAGCGGACATTGGTGTGCGATCAATGCATACGGGCGCTAAATAACAGAGGAATAGCTCATGCGACGCGAATCTCGACGGTTTCGATTGACAGCGGTGCAATCAATGCACCTTAGCGAATTGACGAGACGTCGGTTCTTGAAACTCGCCAGTGCCGCTGCGCTGAGCGGTGTCGTTCCTGCATGTTCGCGTGACAATAACGCATTGCCTTCGGATCCGATCGCGAAAGGTGAGCTGCACTACGCAACGTTAGTAGATGTCGCGCGAAAGATTAAATCGCGCGAAATTTCGCCGCTCGATCTCGTGCAATCAATGCTCAGTCGTATAGAGGCGGTAGATAGCAGTCTGAAAAGTTACGCTACAGTCACACCGGAACGAGCTCTGGCGGCAGCAGAAAAAGTCGAGCAGGAGATCGCATCTGGCAATTACCGTGGGCCGATGCACGGCATACCAGTTGCTGTGAAAGACCTTTGTTATACGAAGGGTATCAGGACGATGGGTGGCCTAGCAGTCTTCAGGGACTTCAGGCCTGACTATGATGGGACTGCTGTCTCTCGTCTCAAAAGCGCTGGCGCCATACTACTTGGTAAGCTCAATCTAACCGAGGGTGCCATGGCCGGCTATCACCGTGACTTCGATGTACCGGTAAATCCATGGGATCCAACGTATTGGTCAGGCGCTTCATCAAGTGGCTCTGGCGTCGCGGTTGCCGCCGGACTTTGCTTTGCGGCTCTAGGCACAGATACGGGTGGCTCCATACGTTTTCCATCAATGGCTAACGGCATTGTTGGCCTGAAGCCAACGTACGGCAGGGTCAGCCGGTATGGCGTTCACCCGCTGGGCGAAACATTGGATCATGTCGGCCCGATGACTCGCTCGGTCGCTGATGCGGCGATTGTTCTAGAAGCCATTGCCGGACACGACATCAACGACCCGACCTCGCTCAAGGATTCGGCTCCCGATATGTTGGAGGACCTAAATAGCGGCGTTGCCGGTATGCGAATCGGATACGACCGGGCTTTCGCAAGCGAGGGCCTCAACGCGGGTCTGGTTACTGCGATCGAAAATGCGCTCAGCGTGCTGGAAAATCTAGGCGCATCTATTGTCGATGTGAAAGTGCCCGTGGATCCGGCGACCATCGGCGACACCTGGTTCGCAATTTGTTCCCGCGAGGCATTCAACGCACACGCAAAGACATTCCCATCACGCGCCGACGAATACGGCATGCACTTTCGCGAGTTTCTTGAGATTGGCGCGTCTATCACTGACGATCAGTACGCGGCAGCGACCGAAGTGCGCAACGCGTTCAACGAACAATTCAATTCCGTACTGGGCTCTACCGACACAGTAATTTGCCCGGCAGGTGGTTTCACGTTACAGCTGCCGCCAGAAATCATGTATGGCAGCACGGCCGACCTGCAACCACTTTTCGAAGGCGTGCAGATGCATTTCACAATTCCTGCAGACTTCGCTGGAACACCAGCGCTCACGTTACCCTGCGGTTTTGCAGACAACGGCATTCCCTACGCGATGCAATTACTTGGACCGCAGTTGTCGGAGGCGCGCCTGTGCCGAATCGGACATGCGTATGAGAAGGCCACCGATTGGCATGATCGCCATCCT
>JAOTUU010000098.1 GCA_029863705.1 Gammaproteobacteria bacterium | reverse complement strand
CGTTGATCTCACAGCTGCAGCGGTATAACGACTACCGACGAACCCTCTTCGGTGACGACGGTAACCGTGATTTCCCAGTACCCGCGCATATGAAATCGCATGCCGTCCAGGCGGTAGACACCGTTACCCAGCTCCTCGGTTACTCTGGGCCGGGTCGGAAAGCCGTGATCGTGCTTTGGCATACCGCCGGTGACCTCTATGCTCGCATTCTCAATTGGCACGCCGTCTGCAGATTGCAGGTGCAGTATCCAGCTGTGAATTCGATTGATCTCGGGCGGCCCCGCTGGCGTCGAGTAACTCACTCGTAGCTCGCCATCCTCGGCGAAGACCGCAGTGCCAGGCGCGACCAGTAGCGCACAGAGCAGGAAACTGCCAGCAACACCCGACCACCCGCCCTTCATCCAGCGCCTGAGCCGCCCACTCATGAGCAGGTACTGCAGCTGTAGCAGCACGAGTACGACAATGAAGAACGGCCAGTAGCCAATGCCGGTAAAGCCCACTTCAAATGGGAAAACGGCAGCGTAGACCTTTCTCGTATCAGGTTGGATAGCGGACACGATGCCGATGAATTCGCCCTCCTCGGCAAACTCATGCATCACTGTAAACACGTCAGGCTCAACTGCTGCATCCTGATAAAACACGGTTACGCCATCGAGGTCGTCTATTTGCTCGATGTCTTCCATGCGGGCAAAACGACCTTTGCCCGTGACGTCACGAATAATCCTGAAATCGATTGGCATACTTTTGAGCGCGTCGTGCTGGTACTCCATGACGAACACGCTTTCAGATGCGGCCGGCAAATCCTCACAGAATTGTTCATGCCCGCTCACACGAGGCTGGTAGATCTTGAAATGGGCACGCAGGTAATTGACCTTGATTACGCACAGGTCTTCTTCCTGAACAACGCCGCCGTGCGCAACAGCGGCATCCGACAAAAACGCCGATAAGACGAAGCCGATAAAAAGTCGGATAGCCATCCTTTCGATAGTCATTCGTGTATTCTACACCGCGACAACTAATCTTATGAATCTACTACTGAGCATTGCCGCTTTACTGCTTGGCCCGATAATCTACGGACTCGGCCGGCGTAATCACGTGGCCAGGCAGGTACTCGACGGCTTTATCTTCATCACAATTGCCGGGATTATCTGCGTCAATATTATTCCGGAAGCGCTGACCGCTGGCGGCACGCCGGCAGCTGTCTTCCTGCTTCTTGGTATTGTCTTTCCCGTCATCATTGAGCGTGGTTTTCACGGCGCGTTTCACGAAGCACACAAGCTGGTGCTGATTATCGCCGCGCTGGGATTGATCGTTCATGCACTCATCGACGGTATCGCTCTGCTGCCGTCTCGGGGCAGCGATCTCGCTTACGCCGTGATTTTGCACAGGCTCCCGGTCGGTATGGCCATCTGGTGGTCGCTGCGGCCGAACCTGGGCCTGCCGGTGGCAATTGCCGCGCTCGCAATGATCAGCATCGCTACGGCTGTGTCCTACACACTTGGCGCGCCGATGGTCGAGCTTGCGGAAGCGCGGAGTATTGCTTACGTGCAGGCATTCGTCTCGGGTTCGTTAATCCATGTTGTCGCTTTCGGAGTAACGCACGATCACGGTAGCCATATAGAACCGGTCGCAAAGTCCCAGGACTGGGGCTACCGCGTCGGTATTTTGCTGGGGCTCTTCATTGTATTCACGGCCCCGCAGCTACACAGCTCGTAGGGCTATACCGGCCCGGCCGATCGTCAGGCAGGACTTTCTTTCCTCAGAAAGCGGCTGCGGTGGATGATGAGCGGATCGTTCTGCCTGTCCTCGCACCGATGCACGCGACCGACAATGATCTTGTGGTCGCCGCCCGGGTAGACATGTTCCGTACTGCATTCCAGGCACGCGGCAAACTCGGGAAGAATTGGTACGCCGTGGATTCCCTCGCCGCAATCAAGCGTAGCGAACTTGTTGTTGCCACTTTGCGCAAATCGATCGGACAATTCCTGCTGATCGCGCGCCAGCACGTGTACCGCAAAATATTTTGCGCTGGTAAAAACGTCATAGCTCATTGAATCAATACCGACACTCCAGAGGATTAGCGGTGGCTCGAGTGAGACGGAATTGAAACTACTCACGGTTATGCCGACCTTCTCACCTTTCCCATCGAGCGTCGTAACGACTGTGACGCCGGTCGCGAAGCAGCTCAGCGCGCGGCGAAAATCGTCGACCTCTATTTCTGTCCTGTTTGCCAAAGCAGTTGCCTTCTATTGTCCAATGCACGAAACAGTCCGACGATAACGCCACCGGCGATCAAATCCCAGACACCCCACACCGCGGCAATTGCCGCTGCACCGCCCAGGCCCTTGAGCTGGCTGACAAGAATAACAAGAGCCAGCCCGGAATTCTGAATGCCTATCTCAAATGTCAGTGCCCTGCGGGTTGCTCGAACCCGCGACAGGATCATTCCCGCAGCCGCACCTGTAGCGAACGCAAGAGCATTGTGTATCACGACAAGGATGCCAAGAAGCGACACAACGGGGATCAGAATATCGAAAAAGTACACGATTCCGTAAATGATGACGCCGAGCAGCACGCAGCTCCCCAGTAATGTCGTGCGCCGCCGGATCCGCTTCGCCACGTCCGGCGCCCTGGCTGCGACCGTCATTCCCAACACCAGTGGCACAGCCAGTAAAAAGGTCGTTTGCGCCAGAAACAGGAGCGGACTGACTTCCAGTGTCTTTAACAGCGTCGATGTGGGCTTGTAGGTATGTGACCAAAACAGGATTGATGCCGGTGTCAACAGGGCTGCAAGCATGCTCGATGTTGCGGTCAGGGCGACTGATACAGCGACGCTGCCGCGGGACAGGTACGTCATAAGGTTGGACACGGCACCGCCCGGACAGCAGGCAACGACAATCATCCCGAGCGCAACGGATGCGGGCGGCGCAATAATGAGAATCAGAAGGTAGGTAACAAATGGCAGGACCAGCACCTGCGCAAAAACACCGCCAAGAAACAGCACCGGCTTGTCCAGGAGGAAACGAAAATCATCGACACGTAGCCCAAGCGCGACACTGAACATGACGATCATGAGCGCCAGCACCACGCCCGTCTGCCCGATTGGATCGAGGACTATGCGCAGGCTGTCGAGCTCAGTTACATCCATGTTTTCAGCAACTTGTATCTCCCCCAGGGAAAAACGGCTTGTGGCCAGTGTAGCGTCCGTCCGGACCGCATCAAAGTACTTGCGTCCATCGTGGCTTAGGCATAATTTCAGCTATCCGCCAATGCGGGGGAGAGACAATGAACGCACTAAGATTCATCAGGCTGCCAACTCTGTCGATATCGATCGTTTTGTTATCCGGCTGTGTCATGTCCAGCAATGTGCAGCAAATAGACCGGCTCGAGTCTGTCGGTGAAAATCCGCGAATCGTCATGATGCCGCCCGACGTGAAGTACTACCTGTTGACTGCTTCCGGCGTTCCGGAACCTAATGTCGAATGGACCACTGCCGCGCGCGAGAACTTCCACGTGGCGATGACGGACTATGCGGCTTCGATCGGTACCGATCTCGCGTTTATCAGCGCAGACAGCCTGAGCGAGAACGAGATTCGTTATGAGTCCCTGCACTCGGCGGTCGGCAGCTCGCTGCTGAATCACCACTTCGGCATGATGAAGCTCCCCAGCAAGAACGGCAAGTTCGACTGGTCACTGGGGCCCGAAATCGCGTCGATCGGCGAGAATCACGATGCTGACTACGCGCTGTTCGTTTACTACAGGGACTACCAGGCGTCGGGCGGCCGAGTCGCCCTGGCGGTGCTGGCGGCCGCGGTCGGTGGTGCCGTTGCGACCGGTTCCGAACACGGCTTCGCTTCGCTGGTTGATCTAAAGACGGGGGACATCGTGTGGTTCAACGTTGTGAATGCCGGCGCCGGTGAACTGCGGAACAAGGACGGTGCCGCAACGGCCGTTCGCGCCCTTTTCAAGAACATCCCAACAGCCCGGGGCAGCGGCGAACAACAATGAGCCAAACCCGCCCTGTCGTCCTGCTGGCGTACCTGCTGGCGTGCTGGCCCGTATTCGGTGCCGAGAGCGAGACACTCGAACACAGGATTCCGCCCGGGTACGAGCCGATTGAAGCTGAAGACGAGCTGGGGCTCTGGATGGAGATGCGCGAGTACGAACAGGCGCTGAAACAGTCTGCCCTGCTTGTCCGGGATCCGGACGTGAACGACTATCTTCAGGAAATCGTTTGCAGGGTTGCGGCAGGGTATTGCAATGACTTTCGTGTGTACCTGATCCGCAATCCGGATTTCAATGCATCAATGACGGCCACGGGCATGATGCAGGTCTGGACCGGCCTCATAGTCCGCGCGAATTCGACAGACGAGATTGCGGCCGTTATCGGCCATGAAATATCGCATTACACGCTGCTGCACTCACTCGCGACGCTTCGAGCGCTCAAGAAGAAGCTGGCAACAGGCACGTTCGTCGATATCGCGTTAATACTGGCAACCGGATACGGCACCGGGCTCGGGCAAACCATGGCCGCCCTGAGCGTAATGTCCTTTAGCCGCGAACAGGAAACAGAGGCTGACCTGCTCGGCGTGCGCCTGCTCGCCGAGGCCGCCTATGACCCTCACGCCTCCTACGGAATCTGGCAGAAGATTATTGCCGAGGAGGAAGCGGCCGAAGTAAAGCGCGAGAAACCTGGTGCATTTGGAAAGACTCACCCCGATGCCAAACTTCGCGCGGCATACCTTAAGGAACTTGTCACGGCCCGTTATGGACCACCCGATGCCGAAGCGGTCGCCGATCAACGCTTGTTAAGCGTTCTCAATAATAACTACATGCTGCTGATGGAAGACCAGCTCGATACCAATCGCTATGGCCGTACCAAGGAACTGCTCGAGCGCCACGCCGCGTTGGGCGTAGAGCCCAGCCTGGTCCGGTATTTTTATGGCGAGATGTTTCGGCAACGGGGCAAGGACGGTGACCGGGATCTTGCGAAAAGCGCCTATTTGCACTCTATCGAATTGGGCAACGCGCCAGCCAAGGCATACAGCAACCTCGGCTACCTGTATTTAAAAGAGGGCGAGATTGAAAGCGCCAAAACTCATTTTGCCAAATACCTGGAAATTGACCCGGACGCATCGGACCGGGAAATGATCGAATTTTACCTGGAGGATTAATCGTGATGATCTATCGAATCGCATTGCTCGTTGCGTTGGCGGTCCTTGCCTCGGGCTGTGTGGCCACCAACTATACGCTGGTCGCACCAGGTGCGAGAGCCTTCGAAGGAATGCAGGTCAGTGCCACGAGCGGCTGGAACCAGGCGCCTTCAATGAATACGCCGTCAATGCAGAAGGGCGCTGTTCTGTGGACGCATGACGGTCCGCTGCTGGACCAACTAATCATCATTCCCGGCGTTGCCGATGGCGAACCACTGATGAAGAGCTCAAACAAATCCGCCGCGATGCCTGTTTTCAAGAAAGACATGCTGCCGAACGAAATCGAGGAACTCACGGAGTCCACTTTTGTAAAATATTTTGGCGAAGGCAATGCGGTCGTGACAACCAAGAACCTGCGGCCACAGCGGTACGGAGAGAATCGTGGCGTCATGTTCGATGTTGACGCAACCGTATCCGACAGTCCGAAATATCGGGGAACGGCCGGTGCGTTTGTCGCGAACGACAAACTCTATATGTTGTTTTTCCTTGGCGCGGTGCCGCATTACTACGACAAACATTCAGCGGCCGCTACTTCGGTCATCCAGAGCGCGATGCTGACCGGTGGCAGCAATGTACCTGTGAGCAAGTAACGCGCTCGTTCGGAAGAAATTCGTTTGCGCCTCATGCGTTCAGCTCAGGCCGGGACGTTAACAGTTTTCCGTCATGCAGCCACAATACCTCGTGCGCTGCCTGCAGCACCTGGTCACTGTGGGTGATTACAACCCGCGTTACATCGAGCCGCGAAATGGAGTCGATAACACGCTTTTCCGAAACAGAATCAAGGCCGCTGGTCGCTTCGTCCAGCAACAGGACTCTGGCTTCGCGGTAAAAGGCTCTTGCGAGCAGGATGCGCTGTATTTGCCCCTTCGACAATGACGAACCCAGATCGCCGATTCGTGTTTGGTAGCCCATGGGCAGCGATTCGATTTCTGCGTCGATACATGCGTTCTTGGCGGCCTGTCGGACCCGTCCGAAATCGATGTTTGTTTCGAACACAGCAATATTCTCGGCAACGGAGCCCTTTAGCAGGCAGTCTTCCTGAAAAACCGTCGCTAGCTCCCTGCGCAGATCTGGCACATGCCAATCACTGACTGCCAATCCGCCTACCAGCGCTTCCCCAACGGAGAGGGACTCGACGCCGGCCATGATCCGTAGCAAAGTGCTCTTGCCCGTTCCCGAGCAGCCTGCGATGGCTGTGAAACCATTCGCCGGAATGCGGCACGAGCAGTTGCTGAGAACCCACGGTTCGCCCGGCACGTAGCAAAACGCAACGTTTCTGAGTTCGATACCATGCCTGGAATCGGCAACCACGCCTTTGCGGTGACCGTCGGCCTCATTTTCATTGAAGACAATATCTGCAAGTCGATTCAGGGGCACGTCGAGCAACCTGTACTCGATTACTCGATCGACAATACCGCCAGCGCGCGTCATGAACATTCCGAGGTAGGCGACGAAAGCCGAGATCATGCCGATGCTCATACGACCATCCAGGCCCCTCTCTGCAAGCAAATAAATAGACACAACGCGCAGCCCCTGAAACAGTAACTGGCCCAGCGCACTGTCGAGAATCATGAGGTTGCCGGCTCTGATTTTTTCGTTGATGCCATTGGCGAACAGGTTTCGCCATTCCGACTGCCTCGCGGCCTCGCCGTTAGCCATCTTTATGGTCTGCACTGCACGCAGTGTCTCCAGGAAGTGCGTTTGCACAGAAGACTCGGACAGTGCGATATCGCTAGACAGTCGAAGTCTCAGCGGCAACATCGCCGTACGCCACAGGCACCATACGACCGTGGCCGCGATAGCGAGAATCGTGAGCTTCATTTCGTACATGGCCATCAGTGCCGTAATCAGCACGATAAACAACACGTCGAGCAATAGTGCCGGCGCCGAGTGTACGATGAAATCCTGCACTCGCCTGAGCGACTGGACGCGATGTTGTACGTCGCCAAGATCACGACTGCGGAAATACGTCAGGGGCAGACGCAACAGCTTATGCAGCACGCGCGCCGTGATGTCGAAGACAGATACCTGGCTCAGGTATTGAAAGGTCAGTTGCCGCATCGTATTCGCAACAACCTGGAACAGCAGCAGCACGGCGAATCCGACCGCCAGCGTATTCAGCAGCAGATGGTCGCCTTTACCTAAAACCTGGTCGATCACGACCTGCAAATAGAACGGCGACGCCAGCACGAGAAGTTCGCAGATCAGAGCAAGCAACAGCCCTGCCGACAGCTTGCGGACGATTTCAACATCTGCAGGTAACAGTGCGCTCAACGTAAGTCTTGGCAGCTGGCGCGATTTCCGAAAACCCTGGCCTCGCGATATCTCCAGTGCGACACCCGTGAATGTATCTTTCGCAATCTCGAGAGGTTCTTTTACGATACCGCGCGCTGGATCATGAATGACGAGATGGTTACGGCGGGCCGATTTTAGTACTACGAAGTGATTGAATCCCCAGTGCAGTAAGCAGGGCGTTCTTAAGCGACGCAAATCGGACATGCGACATGTTACCGCTCGCGTCGAAAGCTTGAGCGAATCGCAGATTGTGGTGATGTCTTTTAGCGTCGCGCCCTTCAGGGATGTTGGATGTCGCCGACGCAGTGCCACCAAATCGGCGCCCACGCCAAGGTAATTTGCAACCATTGCAATACAGGCTAAGCCGCATTCAGTGACGGTAGATTGGCGGATAATCGAAAGTCGTGGCGCTCCGCTCATCCGAAGATACGGTCGCCCGGAGGTTTGGGCGCTCACTTACGCAGCATCTCGCGTGCGGAGACGAATCGGCTCCAGTAACCAGTCGAAGAGGCTTCGGCTTTCGAGGATGATCTCTGCTGCAAGCAGCATTCCGGGCCTCAACGGTGCGCTACCTGATTCGAGAAGAATAGAGTCCCTGTCGATTGCAATGTGAACCTTGAATGTTGCCTCGCGCAGAAAGAATGTTTGCGGCACCTCCGATGGCATCAGGATGAAGTCGGAGACGCGCTGCACTTCGCCAGAAAATGTTCCGAACTGCTGCAGCGGGAACGCATCGTACATGAGTCGGGCTCGCTGTCCCGGCTTGATAAAACCGATCGCGCTGGACGGTACGTACACTTCAGCGACCATTGTCAGGTTTTCCGGCAGCACTGTAGCCAGCAGTTGGTTTGGCAGAACCGCGCTTCCCTGGTGAATCTCGAGGGATGCCAGCTTTCCGGCGATCGGCGATTTGAGAACGATGCGTTGTGCAGACTCGTGCCCGGTAATTTGCTGTTGCAGTTGCGACCTCTGTGACATCAGGTTCGAAATAGAACGCTCGGTTTCGACCGGCAGGCTCCTCACCCGTGTCTTCAATCGATCACGCTCGCGATCGAGCGTTATTTGATTTTGTTGCAGCTCGCCCAAAGCCTGCTGCAGGACGACGCATTCATCTGCCTGGCGCATTACCTCCCACTGAGTCGCAGCACCGCTCCGTGCGGCTGACTCAAGCAATGCCAGCTTGTCGGATGCGGCATCAAGTCGCCGTTGTTGCTCGATCTTCTGCCGCGACAACGCGTTTTGCGCCTGCACCACGCTCCGCAACTGGGTCGCAACCGAGTCGCCTTCTATAGCGGCTTCAGTTCGCAACAACTCGGCTCGCCGGTCAATTGCTGCGAGCTGCTTCCTGAGTTCCTGCAGCATTTCATCGGCCGAACTGCGACCGTCCTCCATGAACGTGTCTCGCGACAGGTAAATAACGGGATCACCAACCTGGACCGATTCGCCGGAAGTCACTGCAATGCTGTCGACGACGCCGGCAACGTTATACGTAATTCGTGCTACGCCATCACGGGAAACCAGCCAGCCGCGGACAGTCTCTTTGCGGGAATACTCGACCGTCGTCAGGAAAAGGACAGCCATTGCCGAAGAAGAGACGATGAGCCCGATAAGCCAGGCCCAAGGGCTGGGCATGACAGAAATCGGCCTGCCAAATGGGCGCTTCGACAAAGCGCTGATGGCCTGCCTGCGAAAAAGTGTTTCTGAGTAGAGTCTCGTCACGGCCCTTATTCGTAGGGCAACCGGGGCATAACTTCAAAGTCAATTAGCGCGCTAAAACTACAGAAAGAGTTGCTCATCAATGAAACGCTGGCGCAGCTCATCGTCCGGTACCCAGCATTCCGACTTCTTGCCGAACCATTTGTATCGTCGATTGCCGACAAAGTCGTAAACCGGGTCGGCGATGAATTTCGGGATCCAGAACAACAGGTAATAAAGAATCGGCCACGCACCGTCCAGGCGCCTGACAATCTGCAGCGCTGCCCGCGATTTTCTGAATAACTTGTTGTCGATGATCAATAACACCGAGCTCAGGTCATCAAAAGCGTATTGCTTGCTCGAAAGAAATTCCTGCGCCGCTTCCGATTGCAGGGACGCAAAGCGAAACTGTTTTTTCCTGTCCCGGCGAATAACAAAATGCACGGTACTTTCGCACAGGTTACATACACCGTCGAACAGAATAATGGGCACATCAGTGCCGGCATTGTTTTGTTTGCGAATCATTCCTCATTACCTTTAGCACGCCTGCTATGCTTTCGCCATGACCAGAGTCGACGTGATCATTATCGGCGGCGGTGCCGCGGGTCTCATGTGCGCCATTACAGCAGGTAATCGCGGACGTCGCGTCATCGTTCTCGAGAGCTCCAACAAAATCGGCAAAAAAATCCTGATGTCGGGCGGCGGTCGCTGCAACTTCACCAACCTGCACTGCGAGCCATCGCAGTTTGTTTCTGCCAATCCGCGTTTCTGCATTTCAGCATTGAGTCGATATACACAATGGGCCTTTATCGCGCTGGTCGAAAAACACGACATCCCCTACCACGAGAAAACGGCTGGGCAGCTTTTCTGTAACAATTCATCCAAAGACATCGTCGCGATGTTGCGGAGCGAATGTGAAAGCGCGGGAGTGCAAATACAGACTCACTGCGAAATTTCTTCAGTCGTTTTCAAAGACCGTTTCACGGTCACGTCCGACAAAGGCCACTTCGAATCGGAATCACTCGTGGTTGCCTCGGGCGGGTTGTCCATTCCGAAAATGGGGGCATCGGGATTCGGCTATCGGCTGGCGCGACAGTTCGGCCATACGATTCTCGAAACCACGGCCGGACTCGTACCATTCAGTTTCACCGGGGCAATGCACGATTTAACAGGTCGCCTGGCGGGCGTCAGCACCGCCGCTACCGTCAGCACCGGCGCCGTCGCGTTCACCGAAGACATTCTGTTCACCCATCGCGGCTTGAGTGGGCCCGCAATTCTGCAGTTATCGAGCTACTGGTCGCCAGGCGACGACGTTGAGGTCGACCTGCTGCCCGGGACGAACGCGGTCGACTACCTGCTCGGCGCCAAGCAGACACAGCCGAAATCACTGCTGCGCACCGTGCTGGGCGCCTTGCTCCCGCGCGCCCTGGTCACCGAGCTGCAGGCCCTGTTCTGGCCCGAAGTCTCGGAGACACCGCTGGCCGAGATCGCGGACGACACGCTGCGCCGTATCGCCGGGAACCTGGGCCACTGGACGCTGAAGCCCGCTGCCACCGAAGGCTATCGAACCGCGGAAGTGACCCTGGGTGGAGTGGACACGGCCGAACTGTCGTCCAGGACCCTGGAGTCCGCGCGCCAACCCGGGCTGTACTTCAT
>JAOTUU010000385.1 GCA_029863705.1 Gammaproteobacteria bacterium | reverse complement strand
CCGAATTGCTGCTCGACGGAACTGTAGGTGAGCTGGATCAACCGCAACGCGAAGTGACAGACATCCTGCGAGTAAACGGGCTCAAATTGCAGCAACTCATTGAAAACCTGCTGAGCTTCAGCGCCTGGCAGACCAAGACCGAGGTGTTGACGCTGTCCGACTTTGCGTTGCGAGCGCTGGTCATTGCGGTCGCCAAAGAGCAACGATTGGCACTGAAAGCGGCCCATATTCAACTTAAGCTCGAAATTGATGACCTGTATGTGAACGCAGATCGCGACAAAATTCGTACAGTCCTAGATAATCTGCTATCGAATGCGATCAAGTTCACGCCCAAGGGCGGATACATAACGATCCGGGCGAGTCAGACACCATCGAGCTTCGTGCTCGAGTTCGGCGACACAGGGCCTGGCATTCCGAACGAAGAGAGCCCGCGTATTTTTGAGGCTTTTTTCCAGGGGCGCCGCGAACAAGGTGGCCAGGTTGCCGGTACGGGCATCGGCTTATCGGTGGTGCTCGAGTGCATCCAGGCTCATGAGGGTTCGGTGGAGCTGGTCGATTCGGGTGAGTTTTCGGGCGCGCACTTCCGCATTGATATTCCGCAGAAGCGCGATGTGGAACAGCCAAAGATGGCGGCAAATGCATAAGATACGATTGAGCACAGGTGCAAGAACTCTCGCAGCGACGGTTGTGGTCGTACTGCTATTGGGCGGCTGTGCCCAGACGAAACAACTTATGTCGGGCATGCGTAAATCGTCGTCATCGGAAGATGTCGGCATTCTCGGTGCACCGGAAGCCGATCAGTATTTGCAGGACATGTACAAGCTCGCCGCCGGAGATCCAGCCACCCAGGCCGAAATTTACGCTGACGCACGCTCTGCTTCGACATTGACGCCGGGGCCGTCAACCAACCTTCGATACGCGTTGGTGCTTGCAACGCCCGGACATTCTGAATCCAATGCTGAAATGGCGCAGTCGCTGTTGCGCGAGTTGCTCACACAGGCACCACTGATGACGCAAGCGGAAATATCGCTCGCAACCATTCACTTGAAATACGCGGAGCAACTGATTGTTGCGAACTCCGAGGTGCGCCGCCTCAGGGCTGCAACGTCGCGTGCGGCACAGACGCAGGAAGCGGCTGCAAGCGCGCGGCTGACAAGTGTTGCGGCAGAGAATCGTCGTCTGCGACGGGAACTCGAAGAGGCTGAAGACAAACTCGAGGCCATCACCTCGATTGAGCGCTCAATTCGGGCGCAGGATCAGTAATCGTAGGAGCGCCCCATAGGCGCGATTGATCAGTAGCATCGCGCCTATGGGGCGCTCCTACAGGGGCGCTCCTGCCCTTGCCGACTAAACCAAATCTCTCTAACCTGTAGCCATGGCCACGCCAAACGCACAAACCAAAGGCAAGATCCTGCTCGTCGACGACGACCCGGGGCTCCTGCGCCTGCTGAGCATTCGCCTGCGGGCCGAGGGCTATGACGTCGAAGCTGTCGAGAGCGCACATCTTGCGCTCGCCACGCTCAACCGGTTTTCGCCCGACCTGGTCATTACCGACCTGCGCATGGACAAGATGGACGGCATCGGGCTGCTGAAGGAACTACAGTCGCGCTCACCGGGATTGCGCGTGGTCATCATCACTGCGCACGGCACGATCCCGGACGCCGTGCTCGCAACTCAAAGTGGCGCGTTTGGATTCCTGACCAAACCGATCGACAAAGACGAACTAATGACTACCGTTGAAAAGGCTTTGAAGGTGTCCGGCTCGGCCGACATCGAAGAAGGCTGGGCGTCGAAAATCATTACCCGCAACCAGGGCATGAAGGAGGTTATGCAACAGGCGAAGATGGTTGCCGCGACCGATGCCAGGGTGTTGATCACGGGCGAGAGCGGTACCGGCAAAGAACTGCTCGCCAATGCGATCCATAAAGCGAGCCCGCGGCACAGCAAACCGTTTGTCGCTATCAACTGCAGCGCGATGGCGGAAAACCTGCTCGAATCTGAGTTGTTCGGTCATGAGAAGGGCGCATTCACCGGTGCAACGCGCACGCACAAGGGCCTGTTTCAGTCGGCCGAAGGCGGTACGTTGATGCTGGACGAGATTGGTGACATGCCGATGCGCTTGCAGGTAAAACTGTTGCGCGTCCTGCAGGAACACCAGGTTCGACCAGTCGGCAGCACAGAAGCGTTGCAGGTTGATGTCCGGGTTATCTCGGCTACGCATCGTGACCTGCAAACTCTGTTGCGTGAAGGAAAATTCCGCGAGGATCTGTACTACCGTCTCAATGTCGTCAACATCAATATTCCGACGCTTGACGACAGGCGCGAAGACATTCCGCTACTCGTCGCGAAATTCCTGCAGACCATATCGCTGGAGGCGGGACAGGAACGCAAAGTGTATGCACCGGAGGCGGTAGAGATGCTGGTTACCGCTGAGTGGCCGGGCAATATTCGT
>JAOTUU010000384.1 GCA_029863705.1 Gammaproteobacteria bacterium | reverse complement strand
CGAAAACGGAGGGCGGGCGACTGTAACAGCGGGTTCGCGTGGCCGATTGAACGGCGACTTCTATTGGAATGCACGCATGTCCGATACCTTCGCCGCTTCATTTACGGGATCCTACAATAGCCGCGATGGTGTCGGCGATTTTCTCAACTTCGACGCCGGGGTCGAAGTCGGTGAATTGGAGGAATGGGCAGGCCGGGTCGCGGCGAAATGGGATCCGACCGAGGACTTCTCCGTGTTGTTCGCGTATGACAAGAACGACGGAGAAGGCGGATTGCGTCCCTACACCACGCTGATCGACGAAGTGCCCACCGGGCTGTTGTATGCAACCGGGGCGCGCAATACCGATGTTTCCGCCGATCCCTATGACAACGCCGGGGCATTCTACTTCGACAGTAACGGGAACTTGGTCAGCCAGGCCACCGTCACCAACCAGGCGGATGGCTGGTCGATTACGGCCGACTGGGATATGACGGAAACGCTGTCAGGGAGACTGATTTACAGCGATCGCAGTTCTGAATATACCTCAGGCCTCGATGACGACAGCATCGGGTTCAACGGCGGCAGTGCCGACCCGGCCGACCCAACTTTGGGCGTCCTTTTTCAATACCCGGAAACCGGATTTGCCGACCAGAAATCAGCTGAGTTGCAACTGTTTGGCGACTACGATAGCTGGGACTTCGTCGCGGGCCTGTACTTCTTTGAGGAGCAGGGTGGAAACGACCAGAACCCCAACTTTTTCAACGCCGGGCCAGGCTCGCATCTGAACTATCAGGAAGCCGAAAGCCAGGCGATATACGTCAACGCAGGATTCCAGGCCACGGATAGTCTGCGGCTGTCCGCCGGTGCCCGTTACACCGAGGACGATAAGTCCGCCTTGACCGATCTCATTTTTGGCCTGATCCAGGAAAGCAACTCGCGCGACTGGAATGAGACCAGCTGGGAAATCGCGGCTGCCTGGGACCTGAACGACCGCATGAACCTGTATGGCACGATCCAGAACGGCTACCAATCCGGCCAGTTCCCGCCGCGGCCGTTCTGCCTGTTCGCCAACCTGGACTTCACTCAGCCCGGAAATGTCAGCACGCCCAACTGTTTTGTCGCCAATGACAATGTCACCGCTATCAATTACGAGGTGGGCCTGAAAGGCAGGCCGGTGGACACGCTAAGCATGTCGGTTGCGGTGTTCTACACTGAATACTCGGACCTGCCCTACCAGGTCAGCGACAATACTGGTGGCGGATTCAACACGGTCAATATCCTCGTCGACCAGAACTCCACAGGCCTGGAATGGGAAAGCACCTGGGCGCCAACCGACCCGTTCAAGTTGCACGCGGCCGTCGGCTTTATCGATGTTGACGTTGACAACCCCAATCCGAATATTGCGGCACCCTTGACCCCGGAGTTGACCGTGGCCATTAGCCCGGAATTCACACAATCTCTGCAGAATGGCGCCGAAATAGTCTGGCGTTTCGACTGGTCCTACCGGGACGAAATGTTCGGCCAGCCCTTTAATAATGTTCCGATAACTAATATCGACAGCCGAACGCTGATAAATTTCGATATCGCTTACCATGACCCGGACGACCGCTGGACGTTGGCCGCGTACGGCCGCAATGCGACGGATGAGAAATATGACA
This sequence comes from Gammaproteobacteria bacterium, assembly GCA_029863705.1. Lineage (GTDB taxonomy): Bacteria > Pseudomonadota > Gammaproteobacteria > Steroidobacterales > Woeseiaceae > UBA1847. Next base: position 819 of record JAOTUU010000384.1, on the reverse strand, counting down.
ATGCGCGACTGCTGCCGAACGACTACGTGCTGCAGATACTTAACAACGACCGCAGCGAGTTTGGGCTTCGGTATGTCTATAATTTCGATTGAGTTTTTCGACCAGGCGTGATCTTGAGAGTCGCCGAAACCCGCTTCTGCCGTAGTGGTTGTGGGGCACCCAGTCCAAGAGGCGCAATGCCTCTTGGGCTTTGAGCGGTCGACGCACGAAAAAGATAACCGAGGAACCGGACGGTGTCGTTAACGCTCGGGGCTGATGGAATAGCCGTATCAGTTGGCGTTCTTCCAGGAATCGGGAACGCGAATTGCGATAACTTCACCTTCGGCGGTCTGGATTCCGTCCGAATAAACCCGGGACTTGACGAGCGTCTTGCGCTCGCCCACTTCGGCAATGGTCGCCCTGACCTCAATTTCCTTGTCGATGGGCGTCGGCGCCAGGTAGTTAACCGTCAGGCGTCCGGTAACGCACCAGATCTCGGGTGCTTCACCAACGTCGCGACCTTCCAGTTTGTAATAATTGGAAAGCGCCGTCCCGATACTGTGACAGTCGACAAGGCTCGCGATCGTGCCGCCGTAAACATATTGCTCCGGACCAGCGCACTGCTCTGGCCTTGGTCTGTAATGGCAGACGCATTCGTCGCCGTGCCAGTGGCTCTTGATTTGCAGGCCTTTTTCGTTCTCAGCGCCACAGCCATAACAATGATTGTGAGCTAGCTGATCCTGGATCGCTGTCACTTCGTGCCGCTCGACGACCCCGCGCCCAGTGTCATGCCGAGCCATGCCGCAACGATGATGCCAATGATCCCGAGTATCGAGAACC
>JAOTUU010000097.1 GCA_029863705.1 Gammaproteobacteria bacterium | reverse complement strand
TCTACGGTCTGGAGGGTAAAACGCTCCGGGACGTCAGCGGCGAGTCCTCGCCGACTAATAGCGCGACCGAGAGTAACGAGCCCGCATCAAGCGACGCCGACGATGACTCCGATGCGCGCGCACCCCCAGTAATTCAATCAGTTGCGACAACTAACGATATTCATTCCTCCAGCAGCACGCTGGAACAGGGCTCTCTTGCCGGCTCAATAGAGGCCGAAAACAACTATTTCACGCTGTCGAACGACGCTTTGCCTGTGCATGAGGCACTCGATGACAGCATGCCGCGCGGACCTCCCGCGAGCGGCGACATCGACTATCTGGATAGCACTGGTACGCCCGGCACTGCGGTGACGAATTCCCTGCTCTCTGTGCCAATCGCTAACGTGACTGCAATCTACCAAGAGGCCATAGCCCGTTGGGTCGCTTCTGGTCTGATTCCGGCCGCAGCCCCGGATCTGGCGCTGCTGGATTCCACCCTGACAATTGCCGATCTTGGCGGAGACGCCCTGGCCTCGATCGCCGGCACCACGATCACCGTCGACATCAACGCCGATGAGTTCGGCTGGTACGTCGACCTCGATCCAGCCACGGACACCGACGCTGACACGACCTTCACTGGCGTCGATCTGCTGACCGTGGTCTTGCACGAAATCGGACATTACCTTGGCTATGCTCACGGAGCTGCCGGCCTCACTGCTCTGATGGCGCCCACCCTGGCGGCAGGCGAGCGTCTATTGCCACAAATCGAGGACGGCACGAATCTCAACGATGTCATCGACCTGATTCTGGCGACCTTTGACACCAGCAGCCCACCGGTTGATCCGATTGTATTGACGTCGGCTGATGCCCGCGTACCCACCATCGCTACGGTTGGTGAAACCCTGGGGGGTGGTGTTGATCTCGAATTGCAGAATATTTCGCTGACGTTCAGCGGCCTCTCCTATGACTCGACGGCCAGTGACCCGCCCGGCCCGCACTGGGTCGGACAGGTCGGAGTCGAGGCTGAAAGTGCCGTACTGTTTGCGGGCTTGCTCAATATTGAGGTGACGGATGAAAGCGCCGATGGTTTGGAAGTCGCAGGCGTCATCAATCTTGGTCCGGGAATCGCATCCTCGCTGAGTCTCGATAGCATCGATGTCGAGGAGCTCGGCTGGCCTGGTTTTCTGGAAGTTGAGGTAACCGAACTAAGGCTCAATTTTGAAGATTTTCATAAGGACGACAAACAGAATTCAATAGAGTTCGAATTGGCGCTGGTCGGCCTCGACACCGGAATAGAGGTCATCAATGATCAGATCAATGATGGAGATAATCCTTTATTCGGATTTTCGATTGAGGGATTCGTCGCAGCTGAGCTGGACATCACGGGTATTGAGGCGAGTATCAACGCCGCTACTGAGCTCGATATTCCCGGAGCCCTTCGTTTGGCGCTTGACGCGGCGCTAGCGAGTTCTATCGACGGGGTTGCCGGCAAGATCACTGGCAAACTGTTCAAGATTTTCGATATTGAGGCCGGATTCATCATTAATACCGTTGAATTCGATCCTGACGGTGATGGACCTATTGAGGCGAGATCTACTACCTACCTGGCTATACAAGGATCTGCCACCTTCGGAGAGCTATCCGGCCTTTCGAATACCAAAGATAAGGGAGGTAAAGCTAAAAGCCTCACGGTTGCATTCGCCATTTCAGAGCAGGGTCCGCTGCAGTTTTTTATTGCTGGCGGCGGACTAAAGCGCTTCGAGTTTAACTCCGGCCTGACTCTCGAAGAGGTCCGCCTGGGCGTTCGGTTCTTCACGAATATCGAAGGTCTGCAGACGGAAACGGATTTTACGGCCAAGGCTCAAGTGGGCGTTTACGACACCGCTACTCGACAAATCACGTTGACGATTCCCGGGCACGATCTGGAAATTGATGACGAATTCAGGATCCGCAAGGCAGCTGAAGAAAACTTCAATGGCGATTTTACAGTCGTAAACGTCAATGGTGATGATGTCACCTACATCAGTACCTTTGATCCAGGTTTATTCTCAGGCGAGGCGGAGGTTATTCGCCTGACGATCAAGGATCCGCTCGACCTAAATGACAATGGATTGGAGTCGGGGATCGCTCCGCCGGACAGTATCCTGGTTTGGAAGGAACAACTTGATAACGCCGTAATCGATCAACTGCAAGCTAACTTCGACGTTGATCCCCTTCTTCCGCCTGTGGTCGCGGGCTGGGAGATCATACAGGGTGTCTTGGATGACACCATTGATGTCGTAATTGGCGGTGGTGCAACGATCAGTATCGATCCAATTGACGATACTGTACTGCTTTTCGATGTTGATTTTGCACTGGACACTGATGGAAATATTTTGTTGCAGGGGGACATGCAGCTATTTGACGGGGCGGTTAGTACGCCGACGACCCTATTTGCCGGCTTAGGCGAACTTGCCAGTGGTGCCGGCCGATTCCTATTCCTGCAGGAAATGCCCAAAGTCGAGGGTTTTGACCCGCTCCTGACGTTTCGTGGCGAGATTTCGTTTGAGACTTTCGGTGACTACAACGTATCGGACGCGACGGTGAATGCGGCAAGCTCGGGCGCCGATATTTGGACGATTGATCTGCAGCTGGCACTCGACAATCCGTCCGAACAGTTCGCTGCTGACGGTACAGCGGTTATCTTCGCTGCCGCAGACGGTATTGATAACGGCTCCTACCAAGTGATCGGAGTCAACGACGACACGAATACGATTACGCTTACGACACTCGATTTCAACGTCACTGACGCTACGATCATGGAAAATGCGGCAGACGGAACCTGGACGATTGAACTTGAGGTTTCCGGAGGTGGCCTGGCCGGTGAGTTCATCGTTGGGGAGGACGCCGTAATTTACGCGGCTACAGGCGGCCTGCAGAACGGTACATACGAGATCATTAATGTCGATGAAGCAACTGACACGATAACCCTTGAGTCGTTGACGGATCCGGGGACTTGGCTCACTGGCGTCAGCTCCGCCCACATCGGCAGGGCAGATCCAGGTGCGTGGGTACCGGGAACGAGTGCGGCCCGCGTTGCAAACTCCAACACGCTCAACGGTGGCTTTCAGATTGTAATGGCGGGCGCAATCGATCTTAGCGTGCCGGGAATCGACTCTTCGGGCAGCCCGATTACGATTACCAAGTTGACGCTCGAAGGGACAGCGACGACAACATTTAGAATTCCCTCCGATCCGAATATCGATGTCATCCTGGGCCTGACTTTCAATGCAACGCTAAGCGAGACCAACTTAGGCGTCATTTCCCAGGCGAGTGGTGACTTCACCGTGACCATTGATGCGGATGGAGGCCCAGAGGTCCTGGGATTTCCGACCCCCAAAGTAGAAGCGTGGGGAGCTGCTTTGCTGACGTCCGAGCTGACTTTCCTGGAGAAGTACGGACTTTTTGCGGAGGTCAGCGGCGCATTAATTTTCAACACGACGGATCAGGATCAAGGCCCGATTCAGTTGGAGACTACAGGTGGCACGGTTGATGTCACGCCGACCGCGGAGACATTCGCGCTGCGCGTCGATGGCACGCTAGGTCTTCGTGTTGACTTTAACGACGACAAGGTATTCGATCGAAACACTGAGCAACTGTTCTTGTTGGACGGTTCCTTTGTTCTCTCATTCGTGGGCGGAGAAGGTCTTGATGTATTAGTCTTCAGCGAACCTTCTGATCCGGCAGCACCTTTAGGTCCCGCAACGCTGGAAATCGGCCCAACCACGACCGACCCGACGACCGGCGAACGATCTGACCCATTCCTGAAATTCAACGTATTCGGTTTCCTTGCCATCCGCTCAAACGGCGTGGCCGCTAACATGGTCTTGTCGCTGGATGCGAGTGCACCGGGCGTGTTTGCGAGCGTTTTCAATATTGATGCGCAATTTGTGCTGATGCTGAACACGACCGGCGACGATATTTCGTTTGAAATACCGGCGGGCGCCGATAATCCCGGTGCGTCGTCCGGGCGCACCGTCAATTTGCCGCGCGCACCGCCCGACTCCATCGTCAATGCCAACCTCAATATCACAGACCTGATCGCTGGCAATGCCTGGACTGCGCCGAGCATAGGTGCACCGTATATACTGATTCATGCGGGCGGCACAGGTGGCAATCCGAACGCGTCTCTGACGGTTGGCCCATTCAACCTGGAGGGGCAATTCAGCTTCTTGATGGGCGCTCAGGTAGATCCAACCACCCTTGCCGTTACTCCGCTGCTGGAGATTTTCGGCAGTTACGCCCTCGACGTAACGATAGGCTCGGTGACATTTCTTGAGCTCAGCGGCAAAGGATTGTTGCGCTATGACAGCAGTGGCCTGGTTGCCGCGCTCAGTTTAACGAGGACAGCTGGTGACTCCACCAGTCTCGGATTTGAGCTCTCGACAAGCTACCTGCTGGAACTGAATACCACTGGCAGTCCATATGACCCGGATGGTAGTGCCGGGCCCCTAGAAAGTATTGAAGATGGTCTCCGTCTGCACATGGACGGTACGCTGGACATTGCCGGACTGTTTGTACTGGACGGCACCTTTGATTTGAGCTTCGAAAGTTCCGGGGCCGAACTGTACATTGATGCGGGCTTCGATCTGCTCGGTGTAAAAGCGAATATCACTGCGATGGCATCCCTCAGTGACCAGGGCTTCACCCTGGAAGCGGATCTGACCCTGGCGACCGGCGGCGGACTGGCAGTCGTTCCGGGCTTGTTCAATATTGAAGGAACATTTCGGCTGACCTTGAACACCATCACCGGCAGCGCGTCCATCAGTATCGCGGACGCCAATGTCAACATATTGGGGCTGGTATTGTCCGGCAGCATCATTATCGGCGTCGATGGCGACCAGTTCTACATCAATGTGCCCCACACAGACCCGCTAAGGCTGGATTTCTTCGGCGTCGCCGATCTCGAGGTCTCCGGCAGCTTTAATTATGATGATGTAAACGGAGGCGCATCGGGCGATAACGCATTCAACTTCACTGCTACGGCGGGATTGAACATCGGAGTCGAGGGAGTGTTAGGCGTCAAGGGTGACATTACTGTCAGTTTTGACAGCAGCGGCACCTTCACTGGTACGGTAAGCGGAACCGCCTGGATTCTTGGGATTTCGTTCGACGCCGCAGCAACGCTGTCTATATCAGGTTCGAGTATTAGCTTGAAGCTGAAGGTCTCGGTCACGATAACGCCGGCGTTTACGATATGGAACCCGTTCGGATCTAACATACGTGTGCCTGCGCTGGTCGCGACCTACAGGCATACTTTCAACATCGGCACGCTTACACCACCGGGAACTTTCGCCGTACCTGATCCTGATCCATTGGTTCTCGGACGCGTGGATAATGGCACTCTCTACCTGCACATCGGCGCAGATGCGGGTCTGCGTGATCCGAATAACGATTGGGACGATACCGAAGTAGACGACTTCGGTCAGCCGAATGGCGATGAGAGCTTCCGTGTAACGCACCTGGTCGGTGGGGCTACAGGTCCTGAAACCGTCCGGGTTGATGCGTTTGGCCAGCAGCAAGACTTTAGCGGTGTTGAACGCATTGTTGTTACGGACGCCGGCAACGGCACAGACGTCATCGATATTGGTGCCGGAGTATTGGCTGACGCGACAATAAACGGCGGCGACGGCGCCGATCAAATTTCATACCTTGGCGGCGGCCGGGCAATTCTGAACGGCGGTGAAGGTAACGATCAGCTGGTCGGCGGTTCCGGTGGCACGCTTGCGTTACCTGACATGCTGGATGGCGGCAACGGCGATGATCGACTCATTGGCGGCGCCGGTGTCAGCGAAGTTTCGGGTGGGGGCGGCAACGACACGATCGTCTGGAATGAATTAAGCGGCGCAGTTCTGAGCTCAATAGACGGGGGTGCCGATACAGGAGGTGACTTCCGCGACACCTTACAGGTATTTGCGAACGGGGCGTCGGAGTCCGCAACCGTTAGTGCAGCGACAGGCGGTGGGTTCGATGTTTCAATTGGGGCGGCCGTTGCCAGCGCCAGCAACGTCGAAGGGCTGATTCTCGAAATGATGGGCGGTGGCGACACCGTCACTATTAACGACGTTACCGCCAGTACGCTGGAGCGCGTGATTGTTCGCCTGGGGGATGGTGACGGGCAACAGGACCACGTGATCATTAACGGTAGTGTCGCTTCCGAGACGTTTAAACTTGAAAGCGCCGACTTCGATAGCAATGGCGTTGACGAAACGGTTGGCATTAACGTCGCCGACCAGGCATTCATTGCGATTGCGCAGGGCAGCGCAACCGGCGGCTTCGCGAGTGGTGACAGGCTGACCATAAATGGTAATGGCGGTAACGATACCATTGACGCCAGCTTCGTCGACACGTCGCTGCTGAACATGGACTTCATCTTCGGCAATGACGGTGGCAGCATCGAAGGCAGCCAACTCGCGGATCAAATCAACGTGACGGTGACGGGTGATACAACGGGCGTCCTGAACCTCGATGGTAACGGTGGCGGGGACGCTTATACGATCAACCTGTTGGGTGGAAACACCAATACCGAGATTACAATTGCTGATACAGGCGGTGCGGGCACCGATACCGTCGTCGTCAACGGCACCGCCGGTGCAGAGCAAATTACTCTGACGAGCAACGTATTCCAGCAGGGCAGCAATACCGAGACGCTAAATTATAGTGGCCTGGAAACGTTCACGATCAACACCGTCGGGGATGCCGATCAGGTAACGATTGTCAGCACTCACGCAGGCACAACAACAGTTAACACTGGTGACGGCGCGGACGTGGTTGCCATTCAATCGGTAGCTGGTACGACAACAATTACGACCGGCGCGGCAATCGACCGAGTAAATGTTGGCAGCGCTGCGACGACTACCACGAATACGCTTGGCACGCTGAACCTTATAAACGCGCTTCTAACGATCAATACGGGTACGGATACGGATGTCCTGGATCTGGATGACAGCGGTGATGGCATTGCCAACACTGACGGCCAGCTGACGGGCGTGGACCTAAACGGCCTTGGTACGAGCAACGGCATCGACTATAGCAACGTCGATGATTTGCGCGTGCACCTCGGTTCGGCTGGCGATGAGTTCCTGATTGTCTCGACACACGCCGGATTGACCACCGTAAATGGCAACGGCGGAGCCGACATCATTAGCGTACGTACGATTAGCGGTGCAACGACCATCAACACCGGCGCCGCGACCGATCGAATCCGTGTCGGCAGTAACGCGAGTGCGACTGGCAACACAGGCGGCACTGTTAACGGCATAAGTTCCCAGCTCACAGTCGATGGCGGCAGCACCGGCACAGACGTGCTCGATGTCGACGATCGCGGGGATGCCCTGCCGAATACGGATGGCCAGCTAACGAGTACCTATTTGACCGGTATCGGCATGAGCGATGGCATTAACTACAGCGCTATCGAGGATCTGCAGGTTCATCTCGGCTCGGCTGGTGATGAGTTCCTGATTGTCTCCACACACGCCGGACTGACGACTGTAAATGGCAATGGCGGAGCCGACATCGTTAGCGTACGTACGATTAGCGGTGCAACGACCATCAACACCGGCGCCGCGACCGACCAAATTCGTATCGGCAGTAACGCGAGCGCAACTGGCAACACAGGCGGCACTGTTAACGGCATAAGTGCCCAGCTCACGGTCGATGGTGGCAGCACCGGCACAGACGTGCTCGATGTTGATGACCGTGGGGATTCTTTGGCGAATACGGACGGCGAGCTAACCAACACCGATCTGACCGGTCTCGGTATGAGCGACGGCATCAACTACAGCGCAATTGAGAGCCTGCAGATTCACCTCGGTACGGGCAGCGACGCATTCATGGTGCACGGAACACACGATCAGATCACCACTATCGATGGCAACATCGGCGACGACATTTTCAATGTCCGAGCCGCCGAAGGCACGGTCAATATCAACGGCGACGCCGACAACGACATTGTGAACGTATCAAGCGATTCGCCCACGCTGCCGTCAAGTGACGACGACGCCACCGACGTAGTTGGCACAGTGGATGAAATTAACGGCTTGCTGGTAGTCAGTGGCGGCACCGGTACGGACGATGTCCTTAACGTCGACAATTCGGATCCGGCGATTATCGGCCAGGACGGTACGCTGACGGGCAGCACGTTGCGCGGGCTGTCAATGCCGTCAGGTGTCAACTATAGCAACCTGGAGACCCTGAACATCTGGCTCGACTCCGGTGTCAATCGATTCGATATCGATGGCACGCACAGCGGGGCAACCAACGTCTATGCGAGAAACGGTGCGGACGAGATCAATGTTCGTGCAACAGCCCTCGGAAGCACTACGTCGATTTTCGGCCAGGGTGGGTCGGACAGCGTCAACATCAGTGACGACTCGCCGTCATTGCCGGCCGACTATCCGGCGACTCTGCCGCCACCGGCTGCAGAACCTGTTGGCAATATTGATAACGTGAACGGCCTGGTCTTAATCGACGGTGGTCTCGACGACGACACCATCAACATCGACGATTCCCGGAATGGCGCCGACAAGGTGGCTACGCTGACAGACAGCACACTACGCGGTCTGGCTCTGGAGGGCGGCGTCAATTACGAGGATGCCGAGGACTTTAATATCTGGCTTGGCACCGGCACCGATACTTTCTACATCGCATCGACGCACGCCGGCACCACGCAGCTTTATGCCGGCGATGGCAACACTGCAACAGGGCAGCGCGACGACACGATCGCGATCAATACCTCAAGCGGAGTCGCGACCATTCACGGGCAAGGTGGCAACGACGGCATTTTGGTTAACGTGGAACTTGATGGCGGTGGTGACTTGCCGACGCTGGTCGGCACAAATGCCGCCAATGACGCACAGTTCGTCCGCACGGACGCGAACGGTCTCGACACCAATGGCCTGGAAACCGCCGGTACTGGCGGCGTAGTACTGAACCTGCACGGCGAGGGTGGTTCGGACGACTACACCGTGAACCTGTCGGGAACGGGCGATGCATTGATCAATGTTCTTGATAATGGCGCGGCAGCCGATGGCGACGATACGTTAACAATCAATGGCGCCGACGGTACGGCCACTGAAAACGACACGTTCCTCTTGCGAAAGGACTTCGTCGCGTTGCTGAACGATACGGATAGCGCGGCAGAAGGATTTGAGCAATTAGAGCGCGTCAACTATGACAGCAACATCAATAAACAGCTGATCGTCAACGGACTGGGTGGCGAGGACTCGTTCGCCGCGGATGACAACAGTTCACTTACGACCGTCGATGGTGGCGCAGACAACGATTCGTTCCAGATTGGGCAGATATTCGACACACTGCGGACGGTTGATGCCGCAAACATTACTGACGCGGCAGACGAATTCGATACCACACGCGTGATTATCGGCATCATCAGAGATGGGCTTGGCAACGTCGTCTTCGACCCCTCAGTCAACGAGCTGACTGATGCCAAAATCGCTGAAATCGAGGGTTTGATCGGGGCAGATGGAGCATTGCCCGGCATCGCCTACGTTAGTGATGGCGTCAGCTACGAAACTACTGTGATTGGGGGAGACGGCGACGACGACTTCTCTGTCTATCAAAACAAAGCCAAGCTGATACTGGAGGGCGACGACGGCAATGACGACTTCATCGTCAGGGCTTTCGTCTTGCTGCCTGAATCCGGGACACCTGTCGAAGCTCAGGCGGAGACAGAAGTCATGGGCGGTGCGGACGACGATAACATTCAGTACGCGATTAATGCGCCCGTCAGCGTTGATGGCGGATCCGGATTCGATACGGTCGTCGTGCTGGGAACGCCATTCCCGGATGCGTTTGTGGTCAATGAAACCGGCATATTCGGGGCGGGACTGAGCGTCAGATTTGAGAACGTGGAAAGCGCGGAACTGGACGCGCTGGAAGGTAACGACACAATCTATGTGCTGGCAACGAATGAAAATCTTGTCACCCGCATCATTGCCGGACAGGGAAGCGATACAGTCAATGTCATGGGCGATGTGGTCGAGAACATCGTCAGTAGCGACGCGGGAGATATCTCGCCGCGGGATCAGGACCTGGGTCAGATTCAGGGGCCGTTGATTGTGTTTGGCGGTGTCCTGGAGGGTGCGGACCGAACTCTGGCCCGAGCCATTGTATTACCGGGCGAGACGATAGGTGATCTCTTCCAGGAGAATAACTCGGACCAGACGGGTGACATCGACCGGCTGGACGTCTTCCATACCGATTCCGAGATTGATTCGATCGGCGCCGGCCTGTTACTGGCCCGCGATAATCCGTTCGACTCCGACGACGGCGATGCGCTGTCCTGGACCGGGTTGATCGGATTCGGGATGAACAGTCTTGGCGATACGCTAAGGATAAATGAGGGTACGGAGTTAGATCCGCAATTTGTCGACTACGACCGCGGCATCACGTTTACCGGATTCGAGATATTCGAAGTGTTGCTCGGTCAGGGCAACGAAACATTGGCTGTTTCGTCTACGCCGAATGAAGCCATTACACTCATTCATGGCGGCGGCGGCGATGACACGATCACAATCAGCGATCGCCGCGAAGGCGCGCTGGTTGTCTACGGTGACACTTCGCAGGATCGGGCTCGCTACGACAATGCCGATCCGGATACGACTGTAGCAAGCGAACATGGCACGGCCTTCACCAACGATGGCGATGACACGATCGATGCAAGCGAGATGGCCGAACAAAGCGACAGGTTTGTCGGTGTCGTTATCTATGGTGGCTTCGGCGATGACGTGATCGATGGCAGTGACGACGACGATCACATTGCTGGTGGAACGGGTGGCGACACCATTCGTGCCAATGCTGGCAACGACCACGTTTATGGCGATTCACACTTCAACGTCGATGCCTTGTTGTTTGCGATGGATCTTGCGGGGCC
>JAOTUU010000383.1 GCA_029863705.1 Gammaproteobacteria bacterium | reverse complement strand
CGAACTCCGAAGTGAGGCCGAACGCCCGCAGTCCTGCCGGCTTGGTCCAAAGAAACATCTCCAGAACGAGGATGTACAGGTGCTCAATTGCGACAAATGCGACCAGTGCGGTGGCGATCTTTTTCATAAACACGCGTCTCAGAGTGCGCCCGCGATACAGCAGGCCTGAGCAGAGCTTACCGTAAGGAGCTAGAGTTTGATTCCCCTACTCCCGTGTCCAGTGGCGCATGTGCAATCGGGCTTGTTCGAGCAAAGCGCCCTGTTTCGACGCGTAGTCCATATCCGGATGGTCTATGTAGTACTGGGCAACGAATTCATTCGAGCGCCCGACGAAATCCTTGCGCCCCTTGATGCCGGTAATCATGAATAATGTGGCACGATCACCTTTGCGGAACACGTAGGCTCGAACTCCAGGATTCTCAAGAATCTGGTCCGGTGTGGTCCCGCCATTGGCAAATGATGCATTGAAATCCAGTTGTTGGGGCGAGAGCTTCTCGACGTCGAACATGTCCGACAGCATGAACTTGAACACGTAGCCGACTTGCCCTTTTTGGCCGCCAGCGGCGCCATACAGACACTGACTTTGCAGGACAGGAATATGTTCGGATGCCGCGTGTTTTCTGGCGGCGGTTGCCCGGAGCAAGCCGGCGGCCGTGGCCTGGGTCAGATACGGGCTCGAGCACGCGTCCGGCACTTCCGAAAAATACCGATCTGCATTATCACCAGGGCCATCGCCGCCGACTTCGGGCTCGTAGTAGACCATGAACTCGATTGTCGCGACCTTCTCGCCGAGGTAGGAGCAGTCGTGCACTTCGCTGAAAATGGAGCGCTCGTCAACCGGCGCGTAGGTGCGAAACGATTGGTAGACGACTTGTCCTCTCTCGCCATCGATTGCTCGTCGGTAAGAGTCTTTCTGCTCGCCAGTCCGAGGGTTATAGCGTTTCCGCGAGCACTCAAGGTGCGTCCCCCCTTTCGCACCCGAATAATCGAATTCGTAGCCGAAATTCGTGCACGGGTTTTGCTGGCCCACCGGCCAGTTACAGGTATCCTCGCCCGTGACAAGGATTTTGATTGCCGGCTCGCATAGCGATTTCTGGCCCTGTGCATCGGTACAAATCAAGCCCGAGGAGGCGTTTTCGAGCGTGATTACCGAAGGTTCGTGGTAGTAAAAGCCGGGTTGCAGGGACTGGCCGGCAAAAACCTGAATCGAAACCAAACAGAGCACGGTCGGCGTCATCCGTAACAGCCCGACGCCGGTCAGGCGTTTTTCTTGCATGCTATCGACTCCTCCGCAAATCTTGACTACAGCCGAACAATGCATTGACCAACAAAATTTCTTATCTATCCGCACATCGGCGAGATGCATATCGGCGAGGCGCATGACGTAGCGGCGCAAGGTACCGGTGAAGCCTCACCTCGAAGTCCGACAGAACGTCAAAAGCGTCCTTCTCTTCATTCAGCAAGGGCGCGCACGCATCAACAGATCGCAGATGGTTGAGTCTTGACCGAACCGATGACATCAGGAAACGCTTGATGTCGCGAGTGGTCTGCTCTTCCGCCGCGTAGTCCAGAGCGTGTTTTGTAAAGACCTCGTATTGATTGCTAATCAAGTATAGATTCAGGGCACCCCGTGGGACACCAATAATTCCGTCATGTGACTCGCCTGCGAGAAAGCAGCCGCAATCCAGCAGCTTCTCTGCATATCGGGTTGCAACCACTCTTAATTTGCTTGCAGCTAATTCGTAGAGCTCAATCGGCGCAACTCGCCGAAGCCCGAGGCTTGATTGGCCGTACATACTTGGCTCAAAGATGCTGTAGTACGTGAAGGTGGCCTCGCGGTACTGCTGCGAGCAGGTTTGACCATCGCCAATACTCAATATCTTGAGAATGTGATCATTCTGCACTTCCCGATCGCGATCGGAAGGGCCGACAGCAAACGCGAGTTCGGCGACGGCTTGCATCAGTCCTCCACGTCGAAGCCGAATTCTGCGGCCATTTCGTCGGTCTCGTCCTGAAATGCCGCCTGATCCTTATCACTTTTCTTCATATTTTCAATATTCTGAATATTCGTCTGGACTGATGCTTTGAACTTCTCGGCCCATGCGTTCTTCTGCGTCTCGGCAAGCCGGCCGGCTCTCGCAGCCAACTCTTCATTGCCGGCAATTTCGAAGTAGGTTTCGGCCGGTTGAAACCGCTCCAGTGTCATCAGGGCATTTCCGCGAGCGCTGGCACGCGCTTGTAGCCGCGCCACTTCCTCAGGATGCGCGTTCAGTCGCTTGAGGCCGCGTTCCAGGGCATCAGTTGCGGGCCCGAATCTCAGCTCTTCGAGCATCATTCCATCGGTTTTGATCGCCTCGTCGTAGTTGCTGGCTTCCTGGGCCAGCCAGTGATCGGTGATGTTCGGATACAGCGGCGCTAGGTGCGCCCTGAGTTTCTCGTCGAAGTCAGCCAGCTTGTCGAAGGCCACAAGTTCTTCGGCGAGCAGTGGC
>JAOTUU010000382.1 GCA_029863705.1 Gammaproteobacteria bacterium | reverse complement strand
AGCGCGAGACAGGTACCTATCATGCCGCCGCCGGCAATCACGATGTCGTAATGCTCCTTGCGACCGGCCGTGCTCATGAACCTTGCATCAGCGTCTCGATGTCGTCGGGGTCCTTCGCCAGCCCCTTGCTCAAAACGTCGGGACCTCTGGCTGTCACGACAACATCGTCCTCGATGCGAATACCGATATTGCGGAAGCGCTTGGGGACGCTTCTCTTGGCGGGAATATAGATACCCGGCTCGACCGTAGTCACCATGCCCGTCTCAAGCACACGCCACTCGTCACTCACCTTGTAATCGCCAACGTCGTGCACGTCCATGCCGATCCAGTGGCCTGTTCGGTGCATGTAGTACTGCCGATAGGCACCGTCCTTGATGAGTTTCGGCAGCTTGCCGTCGAGCAAGCCGAGCTTTCGCAACCCCTTCGTGATGATCTTGACGGCCGCATCGTGAGGGTCATTCCAGTGGTTACCCTTGACCGTCTTGTCAATGGCCGCGAGCTGCGCTTCGTAGACGATTTCATACACCGCACGTTGCTCAGGGCTGAAACGCCCGCTGACAGGAAATGTCCGCGTGATATCCGATGCGTAGTAGTCGAGCTCACAACCCGCATCGATCAGCAGCAGGTCCCCGTCCTTGAGTTCCGCGTTATTTTCGACGTAGTGCAGGGTGCAGGCATTGGCGCCACCGCCAACAATGGGACTGTATGAGACCCAGGCATCGTTACGCCGAAATTCGTGGCGAAACTCCGCTTCGACTTCGTATTCGAACATCCCGGGCCGCGTCATCTGCATCGCGCGCTTGTGGGCATTCACGGCCACCTTGGCCGACTTCCGCATGGCGGCGATCTCACTACGACTTTTGTAAAGGCGCATGTCGTGCAGAAGGTGATCCAGCGCCACGAATTCCTGAGGTGTATGCAGACCGCGCGACAAGCCCGAACGCAAAGAGTTGACCCAGTCCGCAATGCGCGAATCGAAGTCCGCATACATTCCCATCGTGTAATAGACACGGCTGCAGGACTCGATTATGCCCGGCAATATGTCATCGATATCGTCAATGGGAAATGCATCGTCAGCACCGTAACCGTCGACCGCGCCAACCGGTCCAGCCCTCGAGCCATCCCATTGTTCCTTGTCCGGGTTCCGGTCACGGCAGAACAACAGAAACTCTCCGCTATCGCGGCCCGGAACCAGGACCGCCACGGCTTCCGGCTCGGCGAAACCGGTCAGGTAGTAGAAGTCGCTGTCCTGTCGATATCGGTACTCGACATCGCGACTTCGCGTCCTGACCGGCGCCGCTGGGAGAATCGCAATGCCGCCGGCACCGACCATGCGTGCCAGCTGCTTGCGGCGCCGTTCAAATTCCTTCATGTCCATTGGGCACTGCGCTCGTTTTGATTTTGACGAGCCGTATTCTACGCCGCTTGGGACCGTTAATGCATGGTGTCGCGGCGGCTCTCCGGCGAAGAATCAGCGCTGTGGCGAATTTCAGAGAGTTCCTCATAGGTCAACTGGGCCGCGACTCGCAGGTATTCGACCAGTTCCGTGTAGGCGGCCTCATTGGTTTCTTCGTCGGCGGTGTCATCGGGCTCAGCCCGCGTCATCTGCAGCATGTCGCGAATAATATCTGCGAGCGGCTCGGCCGCGAGCCGGTCTCGCAGAACATCACCGTGCTTCGCCGAAACCAGGCCGTGCAAGAAGCCCTCACACCAGTGTGCCATGGCAATCGTTCTTTCGGCCGCATCGTTGTCGTCATCCGGTAGCAGGGGCGCAAATTCAGACAGGCGTTCGGACAGCTGCCAGAAAGTCGCCTGGTAGAGCGTATCGAGCATCTTTTGGCATTCCGCACGCAAGGCGTTCGACTCGTCGGTTCCTTCAAGCACCTGGGTCAGCCATTCCGGTCCGGCAGCAACACCGGCGACGGCCAGCCGGCCAGTCAAGAGACCGTGAGTTTGCGCAGCATCCCAGCTTGCGCCACATCTTTTGAGCGCATCATCAAGCCGGTCATGATCGACTTTTTCATCCATTCTGCTGCCAACCTTTTCAATTCTTCCAGACCCTTATGATCCCATGGACTGTTTCTCAGGGCCATGCCGCCATCGGCCGATGCACAGAGATAATTGATTCTCCCCTGTGGCCTGACTATATTCTCACTATGACAGAAAGCATCAGCTCGACCTTCGAACACGAACTCAAGCGACTGGAAAAACGCGTCGATGCGCTGGTTCGCGTTTGCGACCGGTTACAGGACGAAAATCGCTCGCTCAAACAGCGCCAAGACGTCTTGACCTCCGAGCGCGCAAATCTCTTGCAAAAGAACGAGCAGGTTCGCGCGCGGGTCGAAGCTATGATTGGCAGACTCAAGGCGATGGAGCAAAGTTCTTGATACCGTCGCAACACAGGCATATGGAGCACGCCGCATGACCGATCAATTCGCCCAGGTAAGCGTCCGTATTCTCGACAAGGAATACCAGGTTGCATGTCCGCTCGAAGAAC
>JAOTUU010000096.1 GCA_029863705.1 Gammaproteobacteria bacterium | reverse complement strand
CGGCGTCAATGCCAGTTCGGCGATCCGGTGTGCCATGATATTGAGGTCGGCCACGCCCTGGGCGTTCTTGGCCATCACCTGGAAGAAGCCGGTGTCGTCGACGCAATGATAGTCGTCGTGGCCTGCGTGCACGTTCAGGGACGCCTTGGTCATGGCCCGGCAACCGATGTTCAGTACGTAGGTCAGGCGCTTGCCAACGGCAGCGTAGAGATTCTCGTGCATATAGGCGATGCCCTGGCCGGATGAGAAGTTGGTCGCCCTCAGTCCGGTCATCGACATGCCCGCCGTTACGGACGCGGCCGCGTGCTCGCCTTCGGGCTCAACAAAAATCAACGGTCGACCGGAGATGTTGATGTGCCCGGCAGCGGCTGCCTCCGCCCAGTATTCTCCCATCTGCGTGGATGGTGTGATCGGATAGGCGCCGGCGCCATCGGTGGACTCCCGCTCGCACATGATCGCGGCAGTATTGCCGTCCATCGCGGCCCGGGTACCGGGATATTTTGGTGTCGGTTGTTTCTGTTTCATGCGGGGGTCCCTAGTTCTAAGTCGAAGTTGCTTGTCGCGCACTCTGGCGAATAACTTTCCTTGCCGCGCGGCCGGCGACAGGTCCTTTGATCGGGTCGTACCAGACGATCGCGCCGGTCGGGCAGCGATCGATCGCCTCTTTTGCATTATGATTTCGGTCGTAGTCGACGACCGGCAGGTTGTCGACCATCGTAATAACGCCGTTCGGTGCATCGACGGCGCATCTGCCGCAGGCGTCGCAGCCTACGTCGCAGTCATCGAGTACAGCGTCGCCGTGCTCGAGGTTCATGCAGGCGACCCACAGGCGATGACTCACGGGATGCAGCGAGAACAAATCCTTGGGGCAGGCGTCGACGCAGTCGCCGCAGGCCGTGCACAGGTCCTCGATGACGACCGGTATGTCGTATTCATTCATTACGATCGCGTCGAGGTCGCAGACGACCTCGCAGTCGCCGAGACCAAGACAACCCCAGAAACAGGCTTTGCCGCCACCGGCGATCACCGCGGCTCCACGACACGACTTGATGCCCTCGTAGTGGGCGCGATTTCGCGCGACGTTGATGCCGCCGGCGCAGGCGAGCCGCGCGACGACTTTTTCTTCCGCGCCGGCGTCCACACCCAGAAATTCAGCCAGCATTTCGCGTTCGTCCTCGGTCATTACTGTGCATTTGCCGGGCAGCGCCGAACCGTCAGCGATGGCCTCGGCGAGGCCAAGACAGCCTGGGTAGCCGCAAGCGCCACAGTTCGTGCCGGGCAACATGAGATTTGTAGCCTCAATACGAGGATCCTCGTCGACATGCAGTATCCGGTGAGCCAGCACCAACAGGGTGGCAAACACAAAGCTCAGCGCGGCTAGCGTCAATACGCCTGTCAACATGTGAATACCTCAATCCCTCTTTGTGGTGCATTCTATAGTTGGCGCAATACACCCCGCATTGTGGAAACCGCGTACAGAATTGCGCCGCGTACAGCATAACGTAGTAGACGGGTAGACAGGCCCAGATCAGGAGTCCCCGGCGCTGTTGGACCGCCCAGTCAAGCAGGGCGACAGTTGTTTCGGTCTGATAGCGCCCTGGACTACGTCAATTGAGTCTTGGAGGGCGAGCGGCGAAGCCGCGAGTCAAATCCTCTCACGCCGACCCGTTTTTCCTTACCCAGATCAATAAAAACAATCAGATAACACCCAAGATCTGGATTCGGGAGGCAGGAGCCGACCGTGTAGCTTAGCAACAGCGCTGCAATCCCGGTGGCTTGCACATGTTCTGCCTGACGCGAGGATCACAGAAGGTTCGCGATGCCTGCCACTCGAGAATGGGTTTCCGGCCTGCTCTTGCCAGCATTGCGTCGACGATTTTGCTTTGAACCTGTTCGCCACTCACTTCGTTGATCTGCCGGATCGCTGAGGGACTGGTGATATTTAGTTCTGTCAGGTAGCCGTCAATGAAATCGGCTCCGGCCAGGAATATACCGTGATCACGCAGGAACGGTGCGATGGTGTTGATGATTTGGCTTTCCCTCGCACTAAGCTCCGCAGGCTCACATTGCGCACCCTGATGAATGTTGGCGAGATAAGCGCCGGGCAACGGGATCCGGTTGACCATGCCAAACGGCTCACCATTAACGAGATAGACCCTCTTGTCGCCCTCGTTGACTGCCGGCAGGAACTTCTGGGCGACCAGGAAACGACCATGCCCGCGCGATCGCGTCAATGCCTCTCCGATTTTTGCACGAAAATCTCCTCGCTCATCCCAATCTATTTTTGAGATGCCACGCCCGGAACAGTCGTTTAGCGGCTTCAATACAATGCTACGGTGTTCGATGGTGAAACGCTCGAGTTGCTCTGTGTTCATGGTGACCAACGTCGGCGGCGTGAACTCCGGCCAATGCAGCGGCAACATTTTCTCGTTGAAGTCCCTGAGCGCTTTCACATCATTGAACTGGGCGACGTCAGAATCGAGATGATCAAGAATCAGCGTTAGCTGAAGGTACTCAGTATCAAATGGCGGGTCTTTGCGTACCAGGACCGCATCGAACGTGCTCAGATTCGACCAGCACGGCCCGGCAAGCTGAAGGGGATCAGTCCCTGTGACTGGAGACACCCGGCCCATCGGCTGGTCGTGCACCAGCGCGATGTCCTCCTGCTGTAGCCAGAAAACATCCTGCCCACGTTCGATCAGATCCTGCATCAATAGCAAAGATGTCTCTGTCTTCAGATTCAGTGTCTCGGGCGGATCCATGACAAACAGGAATTTCATGTCTGTGTTCGTACTCATATCTATTTCCAAATCCGTTACTACCAGTCAATACGTTCGATGAGGGAAGCGGCGTTCCCAAAATGGTGGCTATTCATCATCCTTGCAACTCGAATCCACAGTGCAGCAGTTATGGGCCATGAAGGCCATCAAGGCATTCATGTTCGCGAAATCTGCTTTGCAGAACAGTCTGCGACTATTGCGCTCCTGCGTGATCAGTCCCGCGTGCACCAGCTTGGCGATGTGGTGCGAAAGCGTGGACGCTGGTATGCCTAATTTCTTCCTTATCTCACCAACCGGGCTACCCGCAGTGCCATGCTGAATCAGGACGCGGTACATGGCCAATCGGGTCGGATTCCCCAGCGCTTCAAGTTGTTTTGCTGCATTTTCTAGCTTCATGAGCCAAAAATACCGCCCGTTGCGAAGCATGTCAACGATATTTCTAGAATTATCGAATTAATCAGCACCAACCATGCTCATAATCGCAGGCTTTATCAAAGTCACCGACGCCATGCTTGCTTATGGCGTCATGTAATGGGAAAGGGTATGTATTGAGTTGGTCGGGCTGGCAAGATTCGAACTTGCGACCCTCTGACCCCGAGACAGATGCGCTACCAGACTGCGCCACAGCCCGACCGAGGTGCAGGATTCTACAGCAGGTCTGTCTCATCAGCCAAGCCTTCCGATATTGCCGCTGCATTATCTGCTGCAGGCCCATCACGATGGCATTTCGTGGTCTTTACGATAAAATAGGCGCCGCGCTGAGCATGACCTGTCGCGCCAACGGCCTGCTCCATTGGGCGTTTCGATCCTCCACCAAAATTGGTAATCATAATGTCCCACCGCACCGAACCACTACCGCCTCTGACGGGTCTGCCCCATATCATTCGAGAGATGCGCTACCACGAAGCCTCTCGTCAATGGCTTGGATTCATTTTGTGCATCATATTCGTTGTGGTCGCGGAGCCTGTCGCATGGGCTGTATATGTCAGTACGCCGATTGTTGTGCTCGGTGTCTGCGTTCGCTTGTGGGCCTCTGGCTTCATCATGAAGAACAAGGAACTGGCAACGAACGGACCGTACGCGCTGGTCCGCCATCCACTCTATACAGGCAATATTCTTATAGTCTATGCCTTCGCCGGAGCATCCGGGCTATGGTGGACCTTCATCGTCGCGACCATATTTTTTGTTTTCTATTACCCGCCTGCCATCGAATATGAAGATCGCAAGTTGTCGAAAATCTTCGGCGATGCCTGGCAGGATTTCGGCAACAACACACCAGCGCTAATGCCCTCGTTGGGCGGCCGCGATCGAGACCTGAGTGGCAATTGGTCACTTAAGACGAGCATGGTTGCTAATTACGAACCGGTCATCGCTGTATTGCTGCTCGCTGCCTTCTTCTATAACTACAGTAGGCTGTGAACGACTCTGGTATCACAGAGTCTGACGTTCTTTCCTGTATAAGCAGCGGTGAGCAACTGGACCACCGCGGGTATCAGGGCAATATCCATACCGGCCAGGTCGGCGAACACAAAATATTGGTCAAATCAGCAGCCGGCCGCGGGCTCGCGGCCTGGTTGAATCGCCGCATGCTCCGGCGTGAGTACCTGATTTACGAACGCCTGGCGGGAATAAGCGGCATCCCTCGTTGCTTTGGCTATTTTATGGGGCGCTACCTGGTGCTCGAAGATGTCGACGCGCAGACATTGCGTGACGGCACCATAAGTGACCGCGACGGATACTTTGTGGAGATGCTGGCAATAATCGAGGCTATTCACGAGCGTGGCATTGCGCACGGTGATTTGAAGCGCAAGGAGAACGTTCTTGTCACCCGCGATTCACGTCCGTGCCTGATCGATTTCGGTGTCTCTGTTTTTCGCAAGCCCGGCTTTCACCCATTCAACCATTTCCGGCACGACTTCTCACACCAGCACGATTTTAACGCCTGGGTGAAACACAAATATGATCGCAACTATCAGGAAATATCTCCTGAAGATGCGAAGTACTATCGACCACTACTCATAGAGCTCATAGCTCGCCGGATCAAGCGAGCCTGGACGACGCTCAAGAGAATCTTCAAGGCGTCCGGCAACAAGAACTAGATTCTTGTGTCCGTATTGCCCGGCCGACCAGTGCCAGCGCCGTATTGTTACGTATAGATAGGGTTGGGGGCCTGGCCCTATCATCCCCAATAGGCCACTTGTCCGGCTCACGCCGGCGAGGGATGAAATGCCACTGTGATCACAATGGAGGCGCTTTCATGAGTACTCAAACCTGGGCCGAACCGTACAAAATCAAGATGGTTGAGCTGATCAAGATGACCAGCCGGGAAGACCGTCTGGCGGCTATTGAAGAAGCGGGCTACAACACGTTCCTGCTGCGTTCCGAAGATGTTTATATCGACCTGCTAACCGATTCCGGCGTTGGCGCGATGAGTGACCGCCAATGGGCGGGAATCATGATGGGCGACGAGGCATACGCGGGCAGCCGGAATTTTTATCATCTCAGGGACACGGTCGAGGAGTATTACAGCTACCGCTATACGGTTCCTTGCCACCAGGGCCGTGGGGCAGAGAATATCCTGAGCCAGATCCTGATCTCGCCGGGTGACTACGTGCCGGGCAATATGTACTTCACGACGACTCGCCTGCATCAGGAGTTGGCTGGTGCAACGTTCGTGGACGTAATTATCGACGAGGCTCATGACGCTGAGTCGGAGCATCCGTTCAAGGGCAACGTAGACTTCGACAAGTTGGATGCGTTGGTCGATGAAGTCGGGGAAGACAAGATTCCGTATGTTTGCATCGCGACTTGCGTCAACATGGCGGGCGGCCAACCAATCTCGCTTGAAAACCTGAAACAGGTGCGCGCCTGGTGCGACAGGCACGACGTCATGCTCGTGCACGACATGACCCGCGTTGCAGAAAATGCTCATTTCATTCAGCGGCGCGAAGACGGCTATCGCGACAAAACGATTCGCGAGATCGTCTACGAAATCTGCGGCCTTACCGACGCCGCGACGATGTCATCCAAGAAAGATGCGATGGTAAATATCGGTGGCTTCCTGGCGATGAACGACTCGAGGTTTTATGAGAAAGCTTGTGGCCTGGTCGTCGTCTACGAAGGCTTGCACACCTATGGTGGCATGGCCGGGCGCGACATGGAGGCGCTGGCGATCGGAATTACAGAGAGTGTCCAGGACGAACATATCCACGCGCGTGTTGGCCAGGTGCAATATCTTGGGCGGAAACTCAGGGAAGCAGGCGTTCCGATCGTTAACCCGATTGGCGGTCACGCAGTATTCCTCAATGCAAGCAAGATGCTGCCGCACGTTCCACAGGAACAGTTTCCAGCACAAGCTTTGTCGGCGGCCTTGTATGTCGATTCCGGTGTACGATCCATGGAACGTGGCATCGTCTCTGCCGGCCGTAACAAAGAAACCGGCGAGAATTACAAACCAAACCTGGAGCTTGTCCGACTGACAATTCCGCGGCGTGTATATACCCAGGCGCATATGGACGTAACCGTCGGAGCGGTTACAAAAGTAATGGAACAACGCAATGAAATCAGAGGCTTGCGGTTCACCTACGAACCGGACATGCTACGATTTTTCCAGGCGAGGTTTGAGCCAATCTAGCGTTTGACAGCAACCAGCCAACATCGCAAGGTAGGAAGCTCCTCGGGCTTCCTGGCGGAACTGCATGTTTCAGCGTCTGATCATTTGGCTTGTTCGTGTCATCACGAATACCTTTTTCCGCCGTATAGACGTCGTCAACATCGAAAATGTACCAACTGACGGCCCGGTCATATTCGCAGGCAACCATCCAAATGCCCTGATGGATGGTTGGCTCCTGACCGCAAAGTGTGGCCGTTGGCCATTGCATTTCATGGCGAATGCGAAGCTGTGGAAATACCGCCTGCTTGCACTCGCCCTCGATGCGAGTGGCGCTGTACCGGTTTACTCGCGCGATGAAGCGGGTGATGAGCTAAGCAACGAGCAAGCGTTCGCAAAACTGTATGAGGTTATTGAGTCAGGCAACTGCATGGGCATCTTCCCGGAAGGTATCAGCCACGTTGAGTCACAACTGAGCAAACTCAAGACCGGTGCCGCTCGAGTTGCTCTTGCTGTCGCAGCAAGAGGCAAGGTTCAGATCAAAATCGTCCCGTGCGGCCTGAATTACATTCACCGCCACCGATTTCGGAGCCAGGTGCTCATAGAATTTGGCGACCCAATAGTCATCGATGATGCATGGATACAGGACTACAAGCAGGATGAGCGGCAGACCGTTCGAAATCTTACGGATCGTCTCGCCGAAGCGCTTGCAAGTGTGACCCTCAATGCACCGGACTGGAGGACGCTGCGTATCATTCAGACCGTGCGCCGCTTGTACAAGCCAGCGAAAGCATCACTGACTCCGGGCGAATACATCGAGCTAAACCGTCGCTTCGTAGAGCAGTACCTGAAGGACATGCATCAACCAGAACTGCAGGCATTAAGCGTGGAAGTCGAAGATTACCAGGCTCGGCTGGACATGCTTGGCCTCAAAGATCATCAGCTGCGTCAACCCGTGACACTTGCCGATGCGTCTCGCAAATTGCTGTTGCGCGGGCTGACCATGCTTGCATTGCTGCCACTGGCCGTACCCGGCGCGCTATTGCATCTACCGGTCGGATGGGTCGCCGCAACGGTTGGTGAGCATTTCAGTTATGAAAAAGACGATATAGCAACGCTGAAAGTCCTGGCAACAATTTTGTTACTGCCGTTGTTGTACGTTGCGATCGCGATACTCGTCGGTATCAATGCGGGTCCCTGGTGGGCGCTGCTCGCGATTGTGGCGCTGTCATTCAGCTTTCTTGCCTCGGTTCGATTGCTCGAAGCCCAGGCGGGCCTGTTTTTGTCGATGTTATCCGTGCTGAGACTGACGCGCCTGGGCAGTGATCTCGACGACTTACGTGAAATCCGCAATGGTCTCGTCAGGAAGATACGGGATAGAGTTGATAGTACAACCGATGCGAGCATGCAGAGGCTGTTTACGCAAGAGGATTTTGGCCGCCATTAGCGTCGCTACCCCCTAAACGACGGGAAATACCATGACCGAATACACCGCCCCACTCGCAGATCTGAATTTCGTCATTAACGAGCTTTCCAACCT
This sequence comes from Gammaproteobacteria bacterium, assembly GCA_029863705.1. Taxonomy (GTDB): domain Bacteria; phylum Pseudomonadota; class Gammaproteobacteria; order Steroidobacterales; family Woeseiaceae; genus UBA1847. The sequence goes on along the minus strand of JAOTUU010000096.1, from coordinate 3,154 downwards.
GGAACAGATCATAAAGTTGCCCAGGTTCGAGCACGCAACGGACGATCTCCTGGAACCGATACTGGATGAAGCAGCGAGGTTTTCCCGCGAAGTCCTCGGGCCTACAAACGTCATCGGCGACCAACAGGGCTGCAGCGTGGAAAACGGCGTTGTGAAAGTGCCAAGCGAATTTTCTGATGCCTACCGTTTGTTTGTTGAAAGCGGTTGGCAGGGGCTTGATTGTGATCCGGAGTTCGGCGGCATGGGACTACCTGCCCTGATCGGAGCCGCAACCGGAGAGATGTGGCAAAGCGCAAATCTCGCTCTGGGTTTGTGCCCAATGCTGACCAGCGGAGCCGTCGAAACTATTGAAGTCCATGCGACGGACGAACTGAAACAACTCTACCTGGAGAAATTGATAAGCGGCGAATGGGCCGGCACGATGGATCTGACGGAACCCCAGGCCGGCTCTGACCTGGCAGCAATTCGCACGCTGGCGACTCCTGATGGCGATCAGTACAGGTTAACGGGCAACAAGATCTTCATTACCTGGGGCGATCACGAAATGACCGAAAACGTCATTCACCTCGTGCTTGCAAGGCTTCCTGACGCACCTGAGGGTGTGCGCGGAATTTCTCTGTTCCTGGTGCCGAAGTTCCTTGTCAACGAAGACGGCAGCCTGGGCGATCGCAACGACGTGTTCGTAACGTCCGTCGAGCACAAACTCGGCATTCACGCGAGTCCAACCTGCGTGTTGAATTACGGTGACAAGGACGGTGCGGTTGGTTACCTGATAGGGGAGCCGAACCGGGGGCTGTCATGCATGTTCACCATGATGAACCTGGCTCGCTTGCAAGTTGGCATTCAGGGCCTGGCAACCAGCGAACGTGCCTACCAGGCAGCACGAGATTACGCGAAGGAGAGAGTCCAGGGACAGTTCCCGGGCAACCGTGAGTCAGCTGCAATTATTCAGCACCCGGACGTGCGACGCATGTTGATGACCATGAAATCGCTCATCGAAGCGATGCGGGTCACCGCCTGCGTAACCGCGGCTGAGTTGGATATCGCCCGTCATTCCGACGATGATGACGCGAAAGCCGCATCTACAGAGCGATCCGCGCTGCTCACGCCAGTCGTTAAAGGTTGGATGACAGAGGTAGCGCAGGAACTTACATCTATCGCCGTCCAGGTCCATGGTGGCAACGGTTATGTTGAGGAAACAGGCGCAGCGCAATACGTGCGCGATGCGCGGATACTGACCATCTACGAAGGTACCACTGGTATACAGGCAATCGATCTACTCGGTCGCAAGGTGATGGCTGACGGTGGCAAGGGCATGCAACGGTTGCTCAAGGAAATCAGCGAACTGGATGCGAGGCTGGCAAGCGGCGGTGCGGAACTCGAAAGCATCAGAGCTGCAATAGCAACGGGTCGCCAGCGTCTCGAGGATGCGACGAAGTGGCTACTGGGCAAGGCCCAGGAAAATCCCGCCGTCGCGTTCCTGGCTGCATTCGATTACCTGATGCTGGCTGGAACCGTAATCGGCGGCTGGCAAATGGGTCGAGCGGCAGATGTTGCTCAAACCAAACTCGCTAACAACGACGGCGATGTCGACTTCTACAAGGCGAAGATCACAACGGCGAAATTCTACGCAGAACAGATTCTGCCGCGGTCTGCCTCTCACTTCGAGGCAGTTACGTCAGGTGGCACCGCGGCCATGGAGCTGCCAGAAGAGCAGTTCTAATTAGTCTGGGCGAAACTTGCAACTGTATACCGAATGGTATACAGTTGCTTCATGGTCACACTTTCCATTAATCGTGAGAGTAAGAAGGCTGTTTACGAGCAGGTGGCTAGCCAGGTTCGGCAGCTTGTCGCGTCGGGCGCACTCGTTCCAGGAGCATCACTGCCATCGGTGCGTCAGCTAGCCGGCGATCTCGGCGTCAATCTGAATACCATCGCAAGAGCCTACCGGCTCCTGCAAGCGGAGGGGTTTCTCGCCATCCGGGATCGGGCAGGCGTTACGGTTGCCGCACCGGCTGAAAGTATCGGAGACGCCGACAAGTCAGATTTACTGGAGCAGCTGCGCATCACGCTGGGGCAGCTCCGACAGGCCGGCATATCGGCCGATGATCTGCTAAACGCCGTGCGATGCGAAGTTGAAGCCATGAACTCGGCAGCCATGGAGAACCGCAATGACTGAGGCAATGTTTGTCATCTTATTCTTAACGGTTAGGGTAATAATCGTCGGCGGATTCCTTCTCTTTCTTCCGCGCATTATTCGTAAAGGCCTGCTGTTCGGCGTATACGTCGGCGAAGATGTGGCTGCGGGCAGTGCCGGGCAAAAGCTCGTGCGCAGCTGGCGACAGGGTTGCGTATTGGTAATGCTGTTGTCGCTCTCTGTCGGCTATGGCATCAGCCTGGCTGGCAGGCCCGTCACAGGGAACCTCACGGGAACCGCTGTATTGCTCTGCTCGGCCCTGTTGCTCTACATTGTTGTGTACTCAAGAGCACGCAAGCTGGTTTCGGCGGACGCGACTCTGCAAGCGAGCAAGGCCGTGGCTTCCCTTGAGCAGAGAAATCCGAAGGAAGCGGGATTCGCGAAACTCTCTCTCGCAATCTGTCTCATCGCTGCCCTGGCAAACATTGCCTACGCGGCGATTAGCTACCGGGCATTGCCAGGGATCGACTTTGCCGAGGCACATGCCCTGGTTGATAAATCCATCTTCATATTCCTGTTCTTCCCCTATCTCAACCTGGTAGTCAGTCCACTTTTCGCGCTGCTCGCACTACTCACAGCCGGGGCAAAACGTTCGCTGCGGGATGGCTCGGACAGCCATTCCCTCGAGGCACAGAATGCCTTCCGCACCATGAACGTCAAGGCGCTCAGCTGGATTGCATTGCTCAGTTGCGCGTTTCTGACCCTGCTCTCGGTGCAGTTTATTCGCGTCAGACTCGCAGAGGTCGAGTCGCTCGGAACCGCCGTGTGGTGGCTCGCAGGTGCTTTATTTATGTGCATCGCCGCGTTCCTCATCCGGATCATAAAGGGATACGGCCAGGGCGGATCACTCAGGGAATTTGGCTCCGCGCAAACGCCCCTCTCGGGCAGTCTGGCGGACAACGAGCACTGGGTATTGGGGCTGTTTTACTTCGACCGCAATGACCCAGCGATGATGAT
>JAOTUU010000095.1 GCA_029863705.1 Gammaproteobacteria bacterium | reverse complement strand
ATCTCAATTGCCGCCGTAGCATCCGCCAGCCGCAACGCGCCCGCCACCGCGATCATCGCCCCGTTGTCGGTGCAGAATTCCAGCCGTGGGTAAAACACTTTGCCTTCGAATCGGGATGCCATTTCCCGTCGCAACAGCTTGTTGGCACCGACGCCGCCGGCAACCACAATCCGCTCGAACCGTTCCTGCTTCGCCGCCTTCAGCGCTCGGCCAATCAGCGTATCGACCGCCGCCCTCTGAAAGGACGCAGCAAGATCCGCGCGGCAGGACTCCAGCTCACCTGCTGCTATCGCCTTTTTGACCTCGAGCATCACCGCCGTCTTGAGGCCGCTGAAACTAAAATCCAGCCCCGGGCGATTGAGCATCGGTCGCGGCAAGGCATAGGCAGTGTCACTACCGCCTTGGGCAAGAGCGGCCAACGCCGGACCACCCGGATATCCGAGACCCAGTAACTTGGCCGTCTTATCGAACGCCTCGCCAACCGCATCATCGAGCGTCGTACCCAGGACCTCATAGTCACCAAGTCCGCGCACCGCGATAAGCATCGAGTGTCCACCTGACACGAGCAGCGCAAGAAACGGAAATTCCGGCGGCTCATCCTCGAGCATCGGCGCCAGCAGATGTCCTTCCATGTGGTGAATCGGGATAACCGGGCAATTCCAGGCCAATCCGAGGCCGTTCGCCATGCCACCGCCGACCATGAGGGCGCCAACCAGCCCGGGCCCTGCCGTATAGGCAATCGCATCGGGCCGTTCGATGCCGGCCGCGCCAAGCACTTGCTCAATAAGCGGCAACAGGCAGCGGATATGGTCACGTGACGCTATTTCCGGGACGACGCCGCCATAGACCGCGTGCAGGTCAATTTGGCTGTGCAGCGCATCCGCCAGAAGGCCAGTTTGGGCGTTGTACAGCGCCACACCGGTCTCATCACAGCTCGTTTCTATGCCAAGGACATTCATTTGGCGACAGTTTACCTTGGATTTGCTGGAAAACTGGCGTTATAATACGCGGCTCAGTCCCGGCCTCGGCCGGGTTTATTTATGTTTGGACAGAAGAACTGAATTCGTATGCCCAGTGTTCGTATAAAAGAGAATGAGTATTTTGACGCCGCGCTGCGCCGCTTCAAGCGCGCCTGCGAGAAGGCCGGTATCCTGACAGAGCTGCGCCGCCGCGAGTATTACGAGAAGCCGACGCAGGAGCGCAAGCGTAAGAAGGCTGCTGCCGTCAAACGCCACATGAAGAAATCTTCTCGCGACGAATCCAAGCGCAAACGCCTCTACTAGGTTCCTGACGCTCCGCAAGCGCGGAGCTACTGCCATGTCCCTGAAAGACCAAATCACAGCAGACATGAAGTCCGCCATGAAGGCCGGCGAGAAAGACCGGCTGAAAGTGGTGCGTCTGATGCTCGCTGCAATCAAACAAATCGAAATCGACAAGCGTATCGAACTCGATGATGCGGCCGTGTTGTCGGTGCTCGACAAGATGGTCAAGCAGCGGCGCGACTCTGTAGAACAATTTCAAAACGGTGGCCGCAATGATCTGGCGGACATCGAGCTCGCAGAGATCGCTGTTCTCGATACCTACCTGCCCGAGCAATTGAGCGATACTGAGCTCGATGCGCTCATCGACGAAGCCATCAGCGCAACGGGCGCCGAGAGCATTCGCGACATGGGCAAAGTGATGGGACAGATAAAGTCCAAAGCAGCTGGCCGGGCAGACATGGGCGCGGTAGGCGCCAAGGTCAAAGCGCGATTAGGCTAGCGCTGGCGCATCGCGCCGAAACGACTATGCTAGTCGAATGATTCCCCAGGATTTTATTGACGACCTGATCGCGCGAGCGGACATCATCGAGGTCCTCGGGCGACGCATCCAGCTTAAGAAAGCGGGTCGCGAATTCAAAGCCTGCTGTCCATTCCACGAAGAAAAGACACCGTCTTTCACGGTAAGTCCAACTAAAGGTTTTTATCATTGCTTCGGCTGTGGCGCGCACGGCACCGCGATCGGATTCCTCATGGAGTTTGATCACATGAGCTTTGTCGAGGCCATAGAGGCCCTCGCAAGCATGATGGGTGTCGACGTGCCCAGGGACGAGAGCGACCGCCCCGCTCGCCGCTACGATGAACTTTTTTCCTTGATGGGCAGTGTCGAGAATCACTGGCAAGCGTGCCTGCGTGACAATTCAAGTGCCGTCGACTATCTCAAGCAGCGCGGTATTGACGGCGCGACAGCGAAACGTTTCGGTATCGGCTACGCGCCGGACAGCTGGAGCGACGTGCTGGACAAGTTCGGCAAGACCTCCGAAGCTGCCGAGCGGCTACTGGCCACCGGGCTGGTTATCCGTAAAGACAACGGCAAGCACTATGACCGCTTTCGCGACCGGATCATGTTCCCTATCCGCGATACCCGTGGACGCACAATCGGTTTTGGCGGGCGCGCGCTCGGCGACGGCGAACCCAAATACCTGAACTCACCGGAAACCGTGCTATTTCACAAGGGGCGGGAGCTATACGGCCTGTACGAAGCGCGCCAGGCGCTGCGCCAGATAGATCAGCTCGTTGTTGTTGAAGGTTATATGGACGTAGTTGCCCTCTCCCGTCACGGCATCCATTTTTCAATCGCGACGCTGGGCACCGCAACCACATCGGATCATCTCGACCGTATCTTCCGTCTGACCGACAACGTGGTATTCAGTTTCGATGGCGATCGAGCGGGTAGAGCGGCTGCGTGGCGCGCACTCGAAAATGCGCTGCCACAAGTTCGCGAAGGTCGACAAATTCGTTTCGTGTTCCTGCCTGAAAAACACGATCCCGATTCCTACGTCAACGAATATGGCTCTGACGCATTCATGCAGGCTATTGATGAGGGTATCGCATTGTCCGACTTTCTTATCGGTGAGCTGTCCAGCCAGGTCGATATGACGACCATTGATGGCAAAGCTCGGCTGGCTGAACTTGCGAAGCCGCTCGTAAACAATATTCCACCGGGCGTATACCGGGAGTTGCTCATTGAAAGCCTGGCCGATACCGTGGGTCTAAGTGCAGCGAAACTCGAGAGAATGCTCGGGCAGGCACGGGACAAGCAAAGCAGGCCGGCGCCAGGCCCGGCCAATGAAGGCAAGCGTCGACGCAGCACATCCGCCGGCGGACGGCCATCAGCAGTACGGCGGGCGGTTACCTTGCTGCTGAATTACCCGGAAGCGGCAAACAAGCTCGACATTGAGATGCTCGCCGGCGTCAGTCGACCCGGCGTCGATCTTTTGCACGACCTTATTGAAACAGTGCAGAAGGAACCCAATATCACGACGGCTGGTCTACTGGAACGATGGCGTCACGACGATAAGGGCAGGCACCTTGGAAAACTGGCAGCGATTGAGGTGCCAGCGGAGGAAGAATTCGATGCGTCCGCAGAGTTGGCCGCCTGTCTTGAGCAGCTGGCCGCGGCGGGGCGCCGGGAGAGAATTGAATTTCTGATTGAAAAACAAAAACTTAGCTCACTGACCGATGAGGAGAAAGCGGAAATTCGGGCTTTGCGTTAGTTTTTGAATTCGACGGAATTTTATAGCTTTAGATCCAGTCAGAATAGTACAATTACTCGTTTGTATCCATTACTTGGAGGTTGTTTCGTCTTGAGCGAAAAACGTGCAGCAATTGGCGGCAGTAAACAGGCTCAGCAACTCAAAGACCTGATTGCCCGCGGCAAAGAGCAAGGCTATTTGACCTATGCCGAGGTCAATGATCACTTGCCGAACGATATTGTCGATCCTGAGCAGATCGAAGACATCGTAAACATGATCAATGACATGGGTATCGCGGTGCACGAAAAGGCGCCGGATGCCGAATCGATCCTGTTGTCCGATGCGGCAGTATCGAATGACGACGATGCAGCCGAAGAGGCGGAAGCCGCGCTAGCGAGTGTCGACGCTGAGTTCGGTCGAACGACCGACCCCGTGCGCATGTACATGCGAGAAATGGGAACGGTCGAACTCCTGACACGGCAGGGTGAGATCGAAATCGCCAAGCGCATCGAGGACGGCCTCAACCAGGTCAAATGGCATATGTCCCACTTCCCACCGACCATTGGCCGGTTGCTGGAAGTTGCGGATGCAGTCCTCGCGGGCGACACACGCATGCAGGACTTCGTGGTCGGTTTCATCGACCCGAACGAGCCGGACGAGATTAAGCCCCCTGCCCCGAAATCTGATGATGACGAAGAAGTCATCGATACCGGACCCGATCCTGAAGAAGTCAAAGCTCGAGTCAAAGTTATCCGCCGCCTGCACAATCGCGTGCTGACAAATATCGAGAAATACAGCTTCAAGGACAAGAAGACACTGAAGGTTCAATCAGACCTGGCGGCACAGCTCATGGAGCTGAAGCTTGCACCAAAACTGTTTGATCTCCTTGTCCGAAATCTGCGCGGCGTTGTATCGATAATTCGCAGCCAGGAACGCCTGGTCATGCAGATCTGTGTTAGAGACGCCCGGATGCCTCGCAAAGACTTTCTGTCAAGCTTTCCGAAAAACGAGACCAACCTTTCGTGGATCGAGAAACACATTCGCGCCAAGCGCAAGCATTCGTCAACACTGGCGAAGCTGCGAGATGATATTTTGCGTGCACAGCGTAAGTTGATTGCCGTTGAGGATCTGACGCGTCTGAGCATTGCTGAGATCAAAGAGATTAATCGCCAGATGTCAATTGGCGAAGCAAGGGCTCGCCGCGCCAAGAAAGAAATGGTCGAGGCGAACCTGCGGCTCGTCATCTCGATCGCCAAGAAATACACCAACCGTGGCCTGCAGTTCCTGGACCTTATCCAGGAGGGCAACATTGGCCTGATGAAGGCCGTCGACAAATTTGAGTATCGTCGTGGTTACAAGTTTTCTACGTACGCGACATGGTGGATTCGTCAGGCTATTACACGCTCCATCGCGGATCAGGCGCGCACCATCCGCATCCCGGTCCACATGATCGAGACGATCAACAAGCTGAACCGAATCTCGCGGCAAATGCTGCAGGAAATGGGTCGCGAGCCTTTACCTGATGAGCTGGCCGAACGCATGGATATGCCTGAGGACAAAGTTCGTAAGGTCCTCAAGATTGCGAAAGAGCCGATCTCCATGGAAACGCCGATTGGCGATGACGAAGACTCACATCTTGGCGATTTCATCGAAGATCAGACGGTGCACTCACCGGTCGACTCTGCGACGTCATCGGGTCTGAAGGAAACGACGCACAACGTTCTTGCCGGTTTGACACCGCGCGAAGCCAAGGTGCTGCGTATGCGTTTCGGCATCGATATGAATACCGATCACACCCTCGAAGAGGTTGGTAAACAGTTCGACGTCACTCGTGAGCGAATTCGTCAGATTGAAGCCAAGGCGCTGCGCAAGCTTCGACACCCGACACGCTCGGATCAGCTCAGGAGCTTCCTCCTCGAGGATTAGCGGTTATTAGATGTATCAGGAAAAGGCCGGGTTTTCCCGGTCTTTTTTTTGTTGCGCTTTTTTGGACGTTCCGCAACACAACCTGGAATCGAATTTTCCAGGGCCATCGTACATCCCGAATTGTGAATCTCCTTGTGGCAATTGGAGCAAACCAGAATGCACTTCTTTGCTTCCTCAAGAATTCTTGCCCACCTTCTGTTCGATAAAGAGCGTAGATCCAGTTGAAACTCCTTGGTCTTCGGCTCGGTGTGGTGAAATTCCGGTGCTGAGAAATTTCTATCGTAGCTACACATTTCGCAACGATTTCCATGGAGGTTAATCAAGGCCAGTTTACGAGATCGACCACGCCGCTGTTGCGCGGCGCAGGATTGGAAGAGCTTATTATTGTTGTCATTCTTGCATTTTCGCGAGCAATATTCTGACTGTCGGCCAGACAATCTCTTCGAGCACCGGACACATTTCTTCATCACCTTATATTGCGGCTCACGAACGCACTGGTGCGCCCGTCGAAAAGCTGTCATTTAGCCAGTTTTTGCCATCGCTCTTCGGCGTACATTTCTGTTAGAATTCGCGTCCCACGTGTGGGCCTGTAGCTCAGTTGGTTAGAGCAGGGGACTCATCAAGAAGGTGCGTTTGTGCCGAAAGGCGCGAAATGAACGGGATGAATTCAGGGAAACCTTAGCAGTTCGGCTGATGGCAATCCTGAGCCAAGCCGGCGGTACACCGCCGGAAGGTGCAGAGACTACCTGGGAACTTCAGTGTTCTTAATAACAGGCTAGAGCGTCCCGCCCCTAACAATTCGGTTGAGGGTGATGAGATAGTCCGCTCCATTCAGAAATGATTGGGTATAGCGAATCCCTTGGTCGTAGGTTCGAGTCCTACCGGGCCCACCATTTCTTATTCGGGAAACCCATCGCAATGCCTATACGAAGCTGGATGATTTATGGCGCCAACGGCTACAGCGCGCAACTCATTGCCGAACGGGCCCGGGAAAGAGGTCTGACGCCGATCCTGGCGGGACGAAACCCTGATAAGACCCGTGCGATAGCCGAGCGGCTCGGATTCGATTGGCGCGCATTTTCCCTGGATGACCCACAGGTCATTGCCGAGAGTCTCAACGATATAGATGCTGTAATTCATTGCGCCGGACCGTTCTCAGCAACGAGCGCTCCGATGATCGATGCATGCCTGAGAGCAAGGACACACTATTTCGACATTACAGGTGAGATTCCGGTATTCGAACACGCACACTCGGAGCAGATTGATGCGGCAGCCAAAGAGGCGGGAATCGTGATTTGCCCTGGCGTTGGCTTCGATGTCGTGCCCACTGATTGCCTGGCTAAAGCGCTTATCGAAGCGCTACCTGATGCATCGCACCTCGACCTGGGTTTTCACGGCAGCATGAGCGTGAGCCCGGGAACAGCCAAGACCATTGTTGAAAATCTCGGCTATGGCACCTTCGCGCGTCGCAATGGCGTCGTGGTCAACATTCCGCTCGAGATTCGCGAAGTTGATTACGGTAAGGGGCCGAGGCAATCAATGAGTGTTTCCTGGGGAGACGTCTCCACCGCCTTTTATACGACCGGCATCGAAAACATCACAGTCTATTGGCCCGCTAACGACGCGATGATCAGACAGTTCAGATTCTTGCGATTGCTGCACCCACTGTTGCGTTTGCGCTCGGTACAGAATTTCATCAAAAGCCAGATTGAAAAAAAGGTGGAAGGCCCGAGTCCGCAAAAGCGCGACCAGCAGCACGTGCATGTGTGGGGAGAAGCTCGCAATGCCACGGGCAAAACTGTCAGTGCGCGGATCATCACGGCTAACGGCTACACGGTAACTCAGTTGGCACCGGTCGCGATTGTCGAACACTTACTCCAGCATCAGGTCATTGCAGGTAGCATGACGCCTGCCTTATTGATGGGAAAGGACTTCGCGAGCCGTCTCGATGGCAGCAGCGAGATTACAGAAACAGAATTGCGAAATAGTGGCTGACGCTGCCTGCAAGAACGAACAGGTGCCAGACGCCGTGACACCACGGGTACCAGCTGTCGAGGACGAAGAACACAATGCCCGAGGTATAGAACACGCCACCAACAAAGAGCAGAATCAGGGACTCACGCGACAGCAATACGACCAGCGAATCCAGAGCAAATACACAGATCCAGCCCATGGCGAGATAAAGCAGTATCGAGCCAATCCTGGGCCCTGTACGACGTACCGCATCCAGAATCATGCCTACAATCGCCATTGCCCAGACACCACCAAGTAACCACCAGCCACCGGCGCTCCGAAGTGCAACAACCGCAATTGGTGTGTAGGTACCGGCAATCAGCAAGTAGATCGCCTGATGATCAACCACCCGAAAGAACAACTTCGCCCGCCCGGGGAAGCTGTGGTACAGGGTCGATGAGAGATACAGAAGGAAAAGGGTTACGGCATAAATGCTGAAGCTGACTATCCTGGCAACTTCACCTTCCATCGCGGCCATCGTGACCAGTACAGCACCACCGACGAGCGCGAGAGACGCGCCAACCAGATGACTGATGCTATTAAATCTTTCGCCCTTATACATTGCTGCCAATATTCTCCTTGGTAATATCGATACTGCCCGTACCTGACTGAGCTAAACTCCCCAATACAATACCAGTTCTTAGAGATTTGTCATGAATGTTGTACTTGTCACAGGTGCGAGCTCCGGGATAGGCGCCGCCGTCGCTATCGCCTTTGCAGAAGCCGGTTGGTCCGTTATGGCCGCCGGTCGTGACGAGGGTCGCCTCAGCGAAGTCGCGGATGTTTCGGAAAACATTTCCACCTGGGCAGGCGAGCTCGAAGAGTCAACAGACTGTGACGAGCTCATCGCAGATACGATCGACGAATTCGGTGGCCTCGACTGCCTCGTCAATTCGGCCGGCGTACTCATCAGAAGCAATACTGAAGACACAAGCGACGAAGACTGGCGAGACACGCTGTCGATAAACCTCGACGTGCCGTTCTTTCTTTCCCGGACGGCTATTCCGCATCTAATGACGACTGAAGGCAGCATTATCAACATCGCTTCGAATTGGGGGCTGACGGCCGGTGACCGTGCGGTTGCCTATTGCGCGAGCAAAGGCGGACTCATAATGATGACTCGGGCGATGGCGCTCGACCATGCAGCCGACGGCTTGCGAATCAACGCGATCTGCCCCGGTAGTGTCGACACACCGATGCTTATTAGTGATGTCGAGGAACAGGGTGGCGACGTTGCTGGCTTTCTGTCTGATGTTGCCGCCGAAAGTCCCAATGGTCGTATAGCGACGCCCGAAGAAATCGCCGGGCTCGTGTTATTTCTGGCGAGCGATGCGGCAAGTCATATGACGGGCACCGTCATTCCCATCGACGGCGGCTCATTGGCTTAAGTACCAACCGACATACTGGGCACCAGAACGGTCGGTATTCCCTGTGAAACCGGAACGCTCTGGCCATTCTTGCCGCAAGTCCAGCCACCCGTATCCAGGCGCGCGTCGTCGGCCACCATTGTGATTCGTTTGAGTAGCTCGGGACCGTTGCCAGTGATCCTGACGTCCTTGACCGGTGCCGTGACCTTGCCGCCCTCAACAAGCCAGCCGTTCTTTACGTGAAAAGTGAAATCGCCTGCGCCAATCTGAACCTGGCCGTTGGTGTACGTCTCACAAATAATGCCTCGATCCACGGCCTCGATGACCTCTTCCCTGGCGTGAGGACCATTTTCCATAAACGTGCAGCTCATGCGCGGCATCGGCATAAATTTGTAGGACTCCCTGCGACCTGAGCCCGTTGGAGTTAATCCATACTGTTTTGCACTGATTCGGTCGTGCAGATATGACTTGAGTACACCGTCCTCAACCATGACCGTGCGCCCGGCTTTGACACCTTCGTCATCGTAGTTCAGCGCGCCACGCTCACCCGGGATAGACGCCTGATCAACTACCGTGACAAATTGCTCGGCGACCTTCTCGCCGATCATGTCCGCGTAAATGCTCTCACCCTGGCGATTAAAATCGGCCTCCATGGCATGGCCTATTGCTTCATGCAGCATAATTCCGCTGGCGCCGGAGGCGAGGATGACGGGCATCTCGCCCGCCGCAACACGCCGTGCATCGAACAGGACCATTGTGCGATCAACAGCCTCCTGAACCATTTCACTCAGCCGCTCTTCGGTGTACCAGGAAATCTCCTCTCTCGCGGCAATGTTGGAATAACCTGACTGCACTTCCTCGCCCTTCTTCGCCGTAACAAGAACTGTCAGGCGCGTCATCGGCCGCCGGTCCGTCACGAGGCTACCGTCGAGCGCAGCAATCATTACGCGTTCGTCGCTATCTGCCCAATACACGGATACCTTTTCAACCGAAGGCTCGAGCGACCTCGCCTTGTCCTCAACAGACTTGAGTATGGGCATCTTTTGATTGACACCAACATCGGCCCAGGGGAGCTTTGTCGAGTACATGTCACCCATTTCTTTGGACGCAAATGCCTGCGGCGCTGCGACTTTGCTACCGGCGGCAACAGCCGAAGCCGCTCGCGCTGCTGCCAACATCGATGGCAAGGTCAAATCCTCAGTGAATGCGTAGCCCGTTTGTTCGCCAATTACGACTCGCAGACCGACACCTTGCTGGATGTCCGTTTTTGCGTCAGAGATAACACCGCCTTCGAGCGCCAGCGAGTTGTTGCGAGTGTGTTGGAAATACAGGTCGGCCGCATCGGCCCCGTTTGCCGTCAGCTCCGACATGACACGCAACGTGGTCGCCTCGTCAACGCCGAACCAATCCAAAAATGGATTCTCGGGTATCGGATCGGCCATTGTCGTTGCTTGCTGAACGCCGCAACCTGTGAGAAAGCCCGGAAGCGTCAGTACAGCACCGCTTGCAGCGGCGCGACAGATGAAGTCTCTGCGTTTAATGATCATGCTGCTTTCCAGCTCGTCGCCAAATCAAGGCTGGCTAAACTAGCCACGCCGGTTAATCACTTGCGTCGAGGCCTCGCCCAATATCGCAATAGTATGAAGCCAAAGAACATCCCACCAAGGTGCGCGAAGTTCGCAACGCCCGGCGCACCTCCGCTGAGGCCCAGGTACAGTTCGAACAAACCGTAGAACAGAACGAAGTACTTGGCCTTCATGGGGATAGGCGGAAATATCAGCACAACCATGCGGTTAGGGTATGTCAGCCCGTACGCCAGCAGGATGCCGAAGACGCCACCGGAGGCTCCAAGCGTCGGGTAGATATCACCTTGTGTGGCGGCAACGATTAGTTGCACGAATGCCGCGCCTACGACACAGGAAAAATAATAAATCAGAAACCTGCGCGGACCCATCAGGCGTTCAAGGTCGCGGCCGAACATCCACAGGCCGAACATGTTGAAAAAGATATGGGACAGATTGCCGTGCAGGAAGCCGTAAGTAATGAGCTGCCATGGTGCGAACGGCGAATGTGGCACGCCGAAAGGCCACAGCGCAAAGTTTATGACCATGAATCGCGGGCTGAGCTGCTGCAGCGCAAACACTATGCCATTGGCAACCAACAGGGCGAATATGACGTTGGGAATTGCGCTGCTATCGGTACGGCGATAATTGTAAATCGGAGTGTTCATTGCTTACCTTGGATTGCGATGGTCGGTTCGACCGTCAGAAGCCGAATAAGTTACGGCG
>JAOTUU010000381.1 GCA_029863705.1 Gammaproteobacteria bacterium | reverse complement strand
GCAGGACTCGCATCCGATATTTCGCAACAGGTCTTGAGGACCGACGTTGCCGGAATGCCGCTCGAGTGGATTGACTACCGTGAAGCGGTACGCCTTTACCACGCCGAGCAGGTTGCCTATGACTGCGGCACACGCCTTTACTCTGTTTTCGGTGGGTACAACTCCATAGACGGTTGTCGCAGCCGAATCGATGTCAACTCGATCATAGCGACACACGGCACGAGCCAAAGCCTTGCGCGAAACCGCGACAAGTATGTGCCGCCCCTGAACAATCGAACCCTTTTCAAACGCGATGCAAACCTTTGCCTGTACTGCGGCATGCGTTATTTGACACGTGATCTGACGCGCGATCACATAACACCGGTCTCGAAAGGCGGCCACGATGTCTGGAACAATGTTGCCACGGCTTGCCGGCGTTGCAATAACTACAAAGGCGGCCGCACGCCCGAGCAAGCGGCCATGCAACTGATCGCCGTGCCGTTCACTCCGAATTATGCTGAGTATATTTATCTGAAAGGTCGACGCGTACTCGCCGACCAGATGAAGTACCTGCTGGCGCATATTCCGCGCTCCAGCCCATTGCACGCCAGACTGAGTGATCATCTTTCCAGTGGCGAAGAGATTGTCGAAGTGCACTTCCACGACTGATGCAATACCTGATTGACGCCAGCGTTTACGTCTTTCGTGCCTACTATTCCGTGCCCGATGACATGGTCGATGACAGCGGTAACCCCATCAACGCGCTCTACGGCTTTTGCCGCTTTATTGGCGATTTCATGGAAAACGTAACGCCGGAATACGTGGCTGTGTTGTTCGATGAAAGTCTGTCGAAGTCGTTTCGTACAGAAATCTACCCCGAATACAAAGCCAACCGGGACCCGGCGCCACCCGAGCTCAAGCGCCAGTTCGAGCAGTGCCGCCGCTACGTGCGCTCGCTCGGCATCATGGAGCATGCGAGTCCGAGGTATGAGGCGGATGACCTGATAGGCACCCTGGTTGAACACGGACGCCGTAAGGGCCGTCCGTCGACGATCGTGACCCGCGACAAGGACCTGACTCAGTTGTTGAGGCAGGAAGACGTGTTCTGGGATTTCGCGGGCAAAGGTAAGCTCCGATACGACGAAATTCCCGATTCGTTTGGTGTATGGCCGGAACAGATCGCTGATTTTCTCGCGCTGGCTGGCGACGCAGTCGACAACATCAAGGGCGTTCCCGGTGTTGGCAAGAAGACGGCAACGGTTCTGCTGCAACACTTCGGCAGCCTCGACGAAATCTATGACAATCTTGACAGGGTGCATGAGGTCAATGTGCGCGGTGCAAAGACGCTGGGCACCAGGCTCGAAACGCACAGAGGCGACGCAATGCTGGCGCGCCGTTTGACCGGGATTGCCTGCGACGCGCCTTTTGAGGGTGCCGAGGCAGCCATGCAGCCGTCTGCCCCGAGGCTGGGGGAGATCAACGCATTATTTGATGAGGCGGGTATCGGCACGGCGCTTCGTCGACAAGCCGAACGCGTGTCCGATATTTACCGGCACTAATTGCCGCGGGCGCCATGCCTGACTGGGCATCAATAAACCAAAACCTGAGAGAAGCCGGCATACCGCTCGAGCCGACGGCGACAGCGCGGCCCGTGGGTGGTGGCGATATCAGCGCCGCCTGGCAGCTCGATACCGGGAACGATGGTGTTTTTCTCAAGACCGGGCCCGTCGCGGCGATCGACATGTTTGCCGCCGAGGCAGAAGGTCTTGCGGAGATCGCGCTGGCGAACGCCCTGCGTGTTCCGGAGGTACTGGCCATTGGAAAAACTTCAGACACTGCATTCCTGGCGCTGGAATGGTTGCCTTTCGAGCGGCCTGGCAAGGCATGCGAGAAGCGGCTGGGCCAGCGGCTGGCAGACATGCATCGCACGACCAGCGACCGTTTCGGCTGGCATCGTGACAACACCATCGGGTTGACGCCACAACACAATCGCTGGTCGACGGACTGGGTCGCGTTTTTTCGCGAGCGTCGACTTGGCTACCAGCTCAAGCTCGCAACAACAAATGGCTACACCGGACAGTTGCAGGAGCAAGGCCTTCGCCTGCTGGAGCGGCTGCCGTCGCTGTTCGAGAACTACCGGCCGCTGCCGTCGTTGTTGCACGGCGACCTGTGGGGGGGAAACTGGGCCAGCAGCGGAGGCGAACCGGTCATTTTCGATCCGGCCGTCTACTACGGCGATCGCGAAACGGATCTCGCGATGACCAGGTTGTTCGGTGGTTTCGGGCACGCTTTTTACGAAGCATACGAAGCGGCGTGGCCGCTAGAGCCCGGCAGCGCCAGGCGACAGGCCCTGTACCAGCTGTATCATGTCCTGAATCACCTCAACCTGTTTGGCGGCGGCTACCAGGGCCGGGCGCTGGCGCTTATGGGAAGCATTATCTAGGCAGTGCTACCGCCCGGCAATATGTTGAAGTGATCGGTCTCCTCGACCTCGTAGGACTCGCCGAGAAAGTCTTCGTTAAAGACA
>JAOTUU010000380.1 GCA_029863705.1 Gammaproteobacteria bacterium | reverse complement strand
TGAAACCATCGGTTCCGCAGGAGGTCGTTTTTGTTTGAACGACCGCAAAGCGGCGAACGTGCAATCCTGGTTCATGCAAGCGCCGACGGCGCGCCAGACGAATCTGAACGCGAAGAGTTTGCTGAATTGGCAAGGTCGGCAGGGGCGCTCATTGTCGATGAGGTTGTCTGCGCGCGGCGCAGGCCGGACGCCCGTTATTTCATCGGCAAAGGCAAGCTCGAGGACGTTGCCGAAAGTGCCGAGAAAAACTCAGCCGACCTGATTATTTCGTCAGCGGCGTTGTCTCCGAGTCAGGAACGAAACCTCGAAGGGCAACTTAAATGCAGGGTGCTCGATCGAGCAGGCCTGATACTCGATATTTTCGCGCAGCGCGCGCGTAGTTTTGAAGGCAAACTGCAAGTCGAACTCGCACAGCTGGGACATTTGTCGACACGCCTGGTGCGCGGCTGGACTCACCTCGAACGGCAAAAGGGCGGTATTGGCCTGCGAGGCCCGGGTGAAACCCAGTTGGAGACTGACAGGCGTTTAATCGGTGCGAGGATTCGTCAGCTGAAGTCGCGTCTTGAGCACGTGGACGCCCGGCGGACAATGAATCGTCAAAACCGGGTGCTCGCGGAAGTGCCCACAGTCGCGTTGGTTGGCTACACCAACGCCGGCAAGTCGACACTCTTTAATGCGCTTACGGACGCCAGCGTCTTCGTGAAAGATCAGTTATTCGCTACGCTGGATCCAACAGTGCGGCGGCTGCAGTTGCCAAATGGCCGGGAGGTTGTCCTGGCTGACACGGTGGGTTTCGTGCGCGATCTGCCGCATGAGTTGATAGCGGCTTTTCGCTCGACATTGCAGGAGGCACGAGAGGCTGATTTGATATTGCACCTTATCGATGCCAGCGACCCTAATCGATGGCAACGAATTCGGCAGGTTAATTCGGTATTGAAACAGCTCGATGCCGACCAGGTGCCACAGATCCGGGTGTACAATAAGATCGATAAACTGGATCGCAAAGCCAAGGTCGCGAATAATCGCGACGGTGAAGGGCGTGCGGTTTGGCTGTCGGCTGCGTCCGGTGAAGGTATCCCGATGTTGCTGGACGCCATCGGGCATCGGCTGCGTCGTGAGACCTTGCACGGCAAAGTACATCTGGATCCGACGCAGGGTCGACAACGCGCCAAACTTTTCGAGATGGGTGCTGTCCTCAAAGAGGAGGCATGCGAAGATGGCGGCTGGACGCTGGAATTAGAAATGGCCGAGAGGGATTTGAATCGTTTCCTGAAGCGAGAAAACCTCCCGGAAGACCTTTTGGAGTCGTTACCGGTGCAAGAGCTGGTAACGACAGGAACCTGAGAAGAAGCAGACGAATATGGCTTGGAATGATTCGGGAAACGGTAAAGATCCCTGGAAGAAAGATGGCGAGGAACCGAACGACCTCGACCAGATCGTAGAGAAGTGGCAAAAACGCATTGGCAGCATCCTCAGCGGTGGTGGCAGTGGTGGCGGTGCGGCTAGTTCCGCGGGTGGTTTCTTGCTGATCTTTGTTGTGCTGATAGGTTGGGCAGCCACTGGACTCTATCGCGTTGACGAAGCGCAACGTGGTGTGGTGCAGCGCTTCGGCGCTTATACAATCACAACCATGCCGGGTCTGCACTGGCATATCCCTTTCCCGATCGAGACCGTCAATCTCGTGAATATCAACGAGGTCAAGAACTTCGCGTATCGCACGGAAATGCTGACGGCCGATGAGCAATACGTGTTCATTGATATGGTTGTGCAATATCGTCGCACGGATCCGGTTAAGTACAGTTTCGAGGTCGTCGAACCGGAACTGACTCTGCAAGACGTTACTGAAAGCGCGCTTCGGGAAGTTGTTGGCACAAGCGAACTTGAAGTTCTCATTGCGGCGCGCCGCGATGAGATCGCGTCACGTTCTTTGGCGGTCTTGCAGGAGACACTGGATAGTTACAATGCTGGCATCACCGTTACGTCAATCTCACTTGAGACGGTTAACTATCCGCAAGCGGTTCAGGCGGCAGTTGATGATGCGCAGAAAGCACGTAATGACAGCGAGCGCTTCGAGCTTGAAGCAGATGCTTATGCAAGGGACATCATTCCGATAGCCCGAGGTGATGCCGCGCGTATTATTGAAGATGCCCATGGCTATCGTGATCGTGTCGTCGCAGATGCTGAAGGTGAGGCTGCACGTTTCGAATCGCTGCTCACCGAATACCATAAAGCACCGGGAGTCACTCGTGAACGGCTCTATATCGATGCGATTGAAGAAGTATATGGCGGATCTAACAAGGTCTTCATAGACTCCAAGGGCAGCGGTAACTTGCTGTATCTCCCAATTGACAAGATGCTTAACGAGGCTGGCCGAACTGAAAAACCGGTCGATGGTACCCGATCTGCCGATTCGAAAGCTCCAGCGGTGAGGACCAGTGATATCGACGCCGAGCCCGTGGGTGCGCGCGACAGGAGGGTACGACAATGACGAACGGAAAATTCTCTCTTGTAGTGCTTC
>JAOTUU010000094.1 GCA_029863705.1 Gammaproteobacteria bacterium | reverse complement strand
GACAGCGTGCCGGGCATCGAAAATGCGATCGACTATATTGCCGACCTGCGCCAGGCCGAAGACAAGAGCGAACTTCCCGTTGCCCGCACTGTGGTCGTCATTGGCGGTGGTATGACGGCTATTGATATTGCGGTGCAAAGCAAACGCCTTGGTGCCGATCGTGTAGATATTGTCTACCGGCGCGGGCCGGAACAAATGGGCGCAAGTCCGTTCGAACAGAATCTCGCGCAGACAAACGGCGTGACCATTCACAACTGGATGCAACCGGTTGGCTTACAGCGTCACGATGCCGGTATCGAGATTGAGCTCGCGAGAACCAAACTTGATAAAGCAGGAACACTCAAGGCTACCGGGGAAACCTCAATGCTCGAAGCCGATGTCGTATTCAAAGCAATCGGCCAGCGACTCGCCGATGAAAAACTCGGTGATGAGCTAAACGGATTCGCGCTGGAATACGGCAGAATAGTGGTCGACGAAACACAAGCGACTTCCATCGAAGGCGTTTGGGCCGGCGGCGATTGTGCTGCCGGTGGTGACGACCTGACCGTATCAGCCGTCCAACATGGCAAGGTTGCCGCTCTCTCGATTGACCGGCACCTCAGGTCCTGAGCGAATAGGAGATAGGACAATGGCGAATCTGACGTCTGAATTTCTTGGTATTCGCTCGCCGAATCCCTTCTGGCTTGCGTCCGCGCCACCAACGGACAAAGCCTACAACGTCAATCGTGCCTTTGAGGCCGGCTGGGGCGGTGTTGTCTGGAAGACACTTGGCGAAGATCCACACATCGTCAACGTCAGTGGCCCACGTTACAGCACGCTGCATAGCAACGATCGCCGTGTTATCGGCCTCAACAATATTGAGCTGATCACCGACAGGCCGCTGCAGACGAACCTCGATGAAATTCGCCAGGTCAAACGCGATTGGCCCGATCGTGCGCTCGTCGTGTCAGTCATGTTGCCAATGAATGAAGAATCATGGGCGAAGTACATACCGATGATCGAAGACACTGGCGCCGATGCACTCGAGCTCAATTTCGGCTGCCCGCATGGCATGTCCGAGCGCGGCATGGGAGCCGCAGTCGGGCAGGTTCCCGAGTACATTCAGATGACTACTGAGTGGTGCAAGAAAGCCGCCTCCATTCCCGTCATCGTCAAGCTGACCCCCAATGTCGCGAGCATACTTCCGCCGGCCAAAGCGGCCAAAGACGGCGGTGCCGATGCCGTATCACTGATCAATACGGTCAACTCGATCATGCGCGTGAACTACGACACACTGACTATGTATCCGACGACCGACGGTATGGGCACACACGGTGGCTACTGTGGCGAGGCGGTCAAACCAATTGCATTGAACATGGTTGCAGAAATTGCGCGCACTGCGGATACGGCAGATCTGACAATTTCAGGAATCGGCGGCATCAGCAACTGGCGTGACGCCGTCGATTTTCTCGCACTGGGTGCGAGCAATGTACAAGTCTGTACGGCCGCAATGGTCTATGGCTTCAAGATCATTGACGATTTGACCGATGGGCTCAGCACTTTCCTAGACGACAAGGGTATGCATTCCGTGGCTGAACTTGTCGGCAAAGCTGTGCCAAGCGTAACGGACTGGCAGTATCTGAATCTCAACTACGTCGAAAAAGCCGTCATTGACCAGGAGCTTTGCATTAAGTGTGGCCGCTGCCACGTGGTCTGCGAAGACACTTCACATCAGGCAATAACCCACACGGTCGACGGCGAACGTCACTTTGAAGTCATTGACGAGGAATGTGTTGGCTGCAATCTGTGCGTCAGCATTTGCCCGGTGGATGGTTGCATCAGTATGCGACATTTAAGCGATGGCGAAGACCCAAGAACCGGTCAAGCCATTAGCAAGGAAAAGGCGAACTGGACAACACATCCGAACAACCCGATGCGCAAGGATGGATGAGGAAATGACTGACGAAGAACTCCTGGATGCCGCCCGCGTCGCTAGAGAGAAGGCGTACTGTCCCTACTCCAATTTCCATGTTGGCGCTGCGATTCTGGACGAAAATGGCGACGTTCACATTGGCTGCAATGTTGAAAATGCTGCTTACCCGCAAGGCAGTTGTGCCGAAGCCGGCGCGATTTCGGCGATGATCGCAGCGGGTGGCAAACGCATTGTCACGATTGCGGTCGCAGGTGGTGGTGAAAACCACACGCGCGCTTGTACACCGTGCGGTGGCTGTCGTCAGCGTATCAATGAATTCTCAGATGCAGATACGCGCATCATCATCAAAGACGACAGCAACGAGTGGCACACATACACGGTTGCGGAGTTGCTACCCAAGTCGTTCCATCTTCCATAAGCGCGGATGTCGTTTTGTTCAGGCTCCGAAACGGGCAAGCCGCTCGATAAGCAAATCATAGAAACCGTCCGAGTCAACTGAGTGGATCCAGTTCGTATTCAGGGGTCGATCCGTAACGTGCCAAAAATCGACGGCTGTATGCCCCAGCGTCAATTCGGACCGGGTTTCAATCGACACGTTGCAGGCTTTACCTTCGAATAACTCCGGCTTGATCAAGTACGCAACCGTGCAAGGATCATGCAACGGCGCTCCCTTTGATGTGTATTTCTTCGTGTCGTAGCGATCAAAAAAACTCAACATGGCTGCGGTTGCATCTGCAACCGGGTTGCCCAGCGCCTTGATGCGATCAACACGATCCCGTGTCGACAATACCTGGTGGCTCACATCGAGGCCCATCTGTGTGATGGGCCTGCCGCAACGAAACACAATATCGGCGGCGTCGGGGTCAACGAGAATATTGAATTCAGCCGACGGCGTGCGATTGCCGCCTTCGCGCATTGCGCCACCCATCAGAACGATTTGTTCGATCTTTGGCAGGATGGAAGGCTCCTTGTCGATCGCCGTGCCAATGTTAGTCAAGGGACCCGTAGGCACCAGGACAATCGAACTGTCTTCAGCCGCCAACAAGGTATCGATGATGTAATCCACGGCGTGCTGCAGCTGCAGCGGTGTTTGCGGATCAATGGCATCAATGCCGTTGATTCCGGTTTCGCCGTGAATCATCTCTGCGGTCTGTAACGGACGACGCATCGGTGCCACACATCCGGCATAGACCGGCAAATCGAAACGCCCCGCGATGTCGCACATTTGCCGGGCATTGCGTTGTGTCAGCTCGAGCGGGACATTTCCGGCGACCGTGGTGATGCCGAGCAAGTCCAGCTCGTCGGGCGACGCGATCGCCAGGAACAGCGTGACGGCGTCATCCTGCCCCGGATCACAGTCGATTATGATTTTGCGGGGCATCGCCTAGAACGTCAGCATTAATCCGGCGAGCGCGGCACTCATCAGGTTTGAAAGAGACGCCGCCAGCACGCACTTCATTCCGAATCGCCCGATCAACTCCCGCTTCTCGGGCACGAGCACACCGAGTCCGCCAAGAAGAATTGCGATTGATGACAGGTTTGCAAATCCGCACAGCGAGAAAGTTACGACTGCATATGTGCGCGCACTCATGCCGGCCAGATAATCATTGAGATGGGAAAATGCGACGAACTCATTGAGGATCAGTTTTTCGCCGAACAGGGCACCGGCTGCCTCGGCCTCCGCCCATGGCACGCTGAGCAAGTACATCAGCGGCTGAAAGATCTTGCCAAGTATCAGCTGCAGCGTGATCTCATCGACACCGAGTAGCGTATCAAGCCCCAGCAGGCTGCTCACCCCGCCAACAAGCCCGTTAAACAATGCGATCAGCGCTACGAACGCGACCAGCATGGCGCCGATATTGACCGAAAGCCGCAACCCATCCGTAGTACCTGCAGCGGCGGCGAGAATAACATTGGCATGCTTACTCGGCTCCATCTTCAAACGCTCGTGTCCACTCGGCGGAACGTAATCTTTGTCGGGCATGATGATCTTGGCCATCAACAGGCCACCGGGAGCTGCCATGAACGCAGCAGCGAGCAGGTACTTTAGCTCTGCTCCCATTAACACATACCCGGCGAGAACTGTTCCGGCGATCGATGCCAGGCCGGATACCATAACGGCAAAAAATTGCTCCTCGGTGAGGCCCTTCAGGTATGGTTTAACCACCAGCGGCGCTTCAGTCTGGCCGACGAAAACGTTGGCCGCGGCATTCATCGATTCGATAGCGCCCGTGCCTATGATCCTGTGCAGCGCACCACCGACGAGCCTGACGACCCACTCCATGATGCGCAGGTGATACATAACCGCCATCAGCGCTGCGAAGAAGATAATGATCGGCAGCACGTTGATCGCGAAGCTGAAACCGATGACATCAGTGTCACCCAGGGGGCCGAACACCATGTCGATGCCGGCCCTGGAAAAACCGATCACGGCGAGCACTCCAGCACTCAAGCCTTCTATCGCTTTGCGTCCCCAGGGCGCGTAAAGTACGAACGCGGCGATTGCCGCCTGCAGGCCTAATGCCGCGCCGACAACTCTTAGATTAATCGCTTTACGGTTGCCAGAAAACAGCACCGCTATAGCGAGAATTACGACGATTCCGACAAGTCCAATGAGATTGGCAGGCATAACTTCCCCCGGTTAAAGATTCTTACTTTTTGATCGGCAGCCGTAGCATACCGCATGGATCACTAAGGCCCAGGTATTTTACCGTCGATTACGGCCCTGCTTGCGGGCGCCGAATCGCCCGTCTTGCAAGCGCTCAGCAACAATTCCTCTGCGCGCGCCGCATCTTCTTGCGACGCCGCATGAATAACAGCTAGCGGCCGTTGCCCGTCGAGTAGCGTTCCAATCGGAGCGACATCACTGAGGCCGACGGACAGGTCGAGCGACTCCCCAACCTTTCGACGGCCCCCACCGAGTTCAATAATCGCATTGCCAACCGCGCGCACATCGACGTTGGTCAGATAACCTGTCGCATGTATGGGCACGATGACCGGAGCTCTTGCCAGGTACTTGCCGCTGTTGTCGACGAAATCTACGGGGCCGCCCAGCGCCGCGCACATCTTGCCAAAAATCTCTGCGGCGCGCCCGCTGGTAACCGCTGCGTCACAGCGTGATATGGCAACATCAACACTGCTTTCGAGACCGCTTATCACAAGCATTTCGGCACACAGCGCAAGCACGACCTCGTCCAGACGAGCATCCCGGTGATCGTCACGCAGATAGGCCATGGACTCCTCGATTTCCAGCGCATTGCCCGCCGTGGTACCCAGAACCTCGTTCATGTCTGTCAAAACTACGCTGGTCTTAAGGCCCGCTTTCGCTGCAGTGGCAATGATGCTTTTCGCCATCTCGAGCGTTTGTTCGTCTGTGGGCATGAATGCACCGCTACCAACTTTCACATCCATGACCAATGCATCCAGACCGGCTGCAATTTTTTTCGACAGAATCGATGCCGTGATCAGGTGTAACGATTCGACCGTAGCAGTCACATCGCGAATCGCATAAAACCGTCGATCAGCCGGTGCCAGGTCCGATGTCTGGCCAATGACTGCACAACCGACTGTCTTTACCACCCGCCTGAATGTCTTGAAATCGGGCGCCGTGTTGTAACCGGGAATGCTCTCGGCCTTGTCGGTAGTGCCCCCGGTATGCCCCAGACCTCGTCCCGAAATCATCGGCACGTAACAGCCACATGCTGCAGCAATTGGTGCCAGCAGGAAGCTGACCTTGTCGCCGACGCCACCCGTCGAATGCTTGTCAACGACGGGCCCGTCAAGACCAGCGTCACTCCAGTCGAGGACAGTACCCGATTCGGACATTGCGATTGTCAGCTTTGCCGTTTCGTCGAAGGTCATTGAATTCAGGAGGATCGCCATAGCCAGGGAAGAAACCTGCTCGGCCGGGATACTCTCATCAGCCAACCCGTTGACGAAGAATCGAATTTGCTCATCAGAGAGCTCGCCACCATCTCGCTTGGTTCGTATTACGTCAGTAAATAACATCACGTACAGCTCGCTTGAGGGTCTGCCTAAGGCAGCACCATAAGCAAGTGCTTGAAATAATTCAATTACTTGTCTTTGCAATCGTAAAGATTGCCTCTCACAATAGAATGTCGCGGCAGCTTCGCAATGGTGCCAGGCGCGCAGCAGCCCACCTCGAGCCAATCAAGGGAGAACAATGACAACACGTCCAATCCTGCCAGCCGCATTCGTGCTGGCCGCCCTGTTGGCATCGGCAAACTTGCTTGCGGACGCAAACGTTCAGCTTCGCGTACTCGAAACCACGGACATTCACGTTCATATCGTCGACTACGATTATTACCAGGATCAACCGTCGGTGGCCGTGGGTCTTGCCCGAACTGCCACATTGATCGAAATTGCGCGGGCCGAGGTGAAGAACAGCATACTGGTCGACAATGGAGACCTGCTGCAGGGCAATCCGCTCGGCGATTTCATAGCCAGACAGCGCGGCCTGGGAGAAGGCGACGTACACCCGGTCTACAAAGCAATGAACCTGCTCGACTATACGGTCGGCAACGTAGGCAACCATGAGTTCAACTTCGGCCTGGAATTTCTTGGCCAAAGCATTGCCGGCGCGAACTTCAACTACATCAGTGCCAATGTCTTTTACGATGACGGCGACGACGATGCGAGCAACGATGAGCCCTACTTTGATCAGTACATCATTGTCGATCGTACGTTGACGGCCGAAGACGGCAGTGAGCACGACATCAAGATCGGCATCATCGGCTTCGTACCGCCACAGATTATGAATTGGGACATGGCGAATCTCAAAGGCCGAGTCGTTGCTCACGACATCGTCGACACGGCCCGCGAGCTGGTGCCAAGAATGAAGGCCGAAGGCGCTGACGTCGTGATCGCCGTTCCGCACTCGGGAATCGGGACGGTCGATCGCCACGGCATGGACGAGAATGCAACCTACTATTTGTCGCAGGTACCGGATATCAACGCCATCATGTTCGGTCACACGCATGGAATTTTCCCCAGCGACGAGTATGCAGAGCTGCCCGGTATCGACATCGAGAAAGGCACTATTAACGGCGTACCGGCGACGATGCCTGGCTACTGGGGCAACCACCTTGGCTACGTCGACCTGCAGCTCAGTGTGTCAGGTGTTGGTGAGTGGACTGTTACCAGCGGTATCGGCACAGTTCGGCCAATCTTCCGGCGCGACGGTAACGAGCTCATACCACTGGTAGAGCCGATGCAGGAAATTCTCACCGCTGTGCAGGAGGATCACGATGCGACTATTGCGTTCGTCCGTACCGGAGTCGGTGAACTTAGCGCAGCGATTAACAGTTTTTTTGCCTTGGTCCGAGACGACCCATCCGTCCAGATCGTCACCAACGCCCAAAAGCGCTATGTCGAGCGGCTGATCCAGGGCACAGAGTTCGAAGGCACGCCGGTATTGTCTGCCAGCGCACCTTTCAAGTCGGGCGGTCGAGGTGGCGATGACAATTTCACCGACATCGATGCCGGCGAAATTGCACTAAAACATGTTGCTGACCTTTACATCTACCCGAACACCCTGCGAGCCGTAAAGATCACCGGCTCACAAGTGCGCGAGTGGCTCGAGATGTCAGCCAGTATCTTTAATCGCATAGACCCGAACGATGACCGCGAGCAGGAGTTACTCAATCCCGGATTTCTGTCCTTCAATTTCGACGTCATTGACGGCGTAAGCTACCGCATCGATGTCACCCAGGCAGCGCGTTATGACCGGGACGGTAAGCTGATCAACGCCGCCAGCCACAGGATCCTGGATCTCAGCTACGATGGACAGCCAATTGACATGGATGAAATCTTCATTGTCGCCACCAATAACTACCGGGCCGGCGGCGGCGGCCACTTCCCGGGCATGGATGGCGGCAATATCATTATCGAGGCCCCGGACACCAACCGCAGCGTACTCGCCGACTATATCTTCGAGCTGCAAACGGTAGACCCGTCGGCCGATAACAACTGGTCATTCATGCCGATCGCCGGCGACGTCAAGGTGACGTTCACCAGTTCATCGAAGGCCGGCAAGGCGCTGACGCCTGATTCGCCAATCGAACAAATTGGTATCAATGATGACGGGTCTGGCAAATACCGGATTCGCTTCTAAACAGCGAGCCCCGCCTCTCTTTCGCGCAGCAAGTCCTTATACGCTTTCAAACCAGCAATAAAGATGACGAATGCCAGGAGTCGAGACGTTCCGCCAACAATAGATAAGGAATAACCGACCTTGTCGGCGTCTGCGAATACATAATCGGTCAGCGCGGCGACTACCGTCGGGCCAATCAGAAGCCCCACGGAATTCGATAAGAAAAAGTAGATACCCGCGGCCAGACCAAGCATGGATGCCGGAAACATTCGTTGCACGGCCGATGCCGCACAGGCGAACCCCATATTGCTACCGAAGATAGCGAAAATCATCAGCCATAGCGCGCTCGATGCCGTCCCCATCAGCGGATACAGAAAACTGAATGGCGTTGCGATTGCAGCACCAATGATCACCATAATGACGCTCGCGCCCTGCACGCCGCGCTTGCTCAAACGATCTGCGGTGATACCGGCAAATAGCATTCCGCAGAGACCACCAAAGAGCTGCACCATGCCGTACATAAAAGTCACGGTTGATGGGTCGCGGTCGTAGGTCCGCGCGAGAAAAGTGATATCCCAGAAGCCTTGCGAGTAGGCTGCGAGAGAAATCAGCGCCATGCCCACATACAAGGATGCAATAGCCAACCAATATTTCTTCGCATAGGTTTTGACGTCCGCAAGCTTGGCCGCCTCGCTCGCTTTCAAACTCTTTTCTTTTTGTATCTTTGCGGCGGCAGGACTCATTGTCCTCGGCTCGCGAACGGTCATCAAACCAAGCGTCATGATCATTCCGAGTGTGCCCAGGAACAGCAGAACCAACTTCCAGGCCGCCGATCCGCCGATGAAGAACACATCATTCCACCCGTCAGCGGCAGTAATATCCTGCGCAACACTAAAAAGGTAGCCGCCCGCAGCGAACGACAGCCCAATGCCGATCGGTGCGCCGAGCAGAAAAACGCTGGTCGGTGTCGCCAGGCGCTTTGGCGGAAAATAATCGGTAAGCAAGGAAAGCGTCGACGGCAGCAAAGCTGACTCACCGAGCCCAACACCCATGCGCAGAACCAGCAACTGCCAGAACTTGCTTGCCAGCCCGCTGACAGCCGTTGTCAGGCTCCAGATAAACACACCCATCGCGATCAACCATGGCCGATGCATCGAATCAGCGAGCCTGCCGATAAAAATTCCGACCGTTGAGTAAAACAGGCCAAACGACAAACCTCCGATCAAACTGATTTGCACATCAGACAGCGACATGTCGGCCTTAATCGGATCGATGAGCACTGCAATGATTTGCCTGTCCATGAACGACAGAACGTAGAAAATCATCATCAGGACAACGACATACCACGCGTAGGCCGGCTTCGGATAGTCGACGCTGTTGTGCTTGTCTTCCGCTGAGGTCATTGGTATTTCACTCACTTTCTGTCGATGTAAACGGGAACTAAAGGCGCTCGGCCATGGCTTCAATCGTCCGCGGCTTGACGGCACTCAGTTCAGCAAGCGGTGGCAGGATTCGTCGCCATTCGGCGAGTTTCGTCAATTCTATGGTGCCGCCTAACGACGGCGTTCGGGTCCCAACCATTAACGCACCGCTATTCAGTGACGATTGCGCTGCCGCACGCATGACTTGTGGCCGCTACGGTTTAGCAAAAAAATCTGCGTTTATCTTTATGAATCTCTTTTCCTCTTCCGGCACTTCGTCCACGTGCCGAATAGCATCGACCGGACATACTGTTTCGCAAAGCGCACAGGCGATGCATTCCACCGGGTCAATGTAAAACATCGTTTCGCCTTCATGAATACAATCCACGGGGCAAACGTCGACGCAGGTACCATCTTTGATACCAATGCACGGCGACATGATGATAAAGGTCATGTTATCGGACAGTGGCTCACTTCGCCTACTTGCCCCGCCACTCCGGTTTTCGTTTCTCCCTGAACGCCCGCGGTCCTTCTTCAGAATCCTCCGATTCCAGTGCCGCAATCAGCGACGGAAGCCGTTTTGCCTGTGCTTCGTCGACGGACAAGTCACTCGTCTCCTTGACGCACTCTTTTATGGCCTTAACCGACAATGGTGCACATTCGAGAATCTGCTCGACCCAGCGGTCTACCGCATCATCCAGGCCGGATGCATCGACCACTTCATTGATCAATCCATAAGACTGCGCTTCCGCAGCGGAGACGCGGTTGCCCGTCAGGAGCATTCCCATTGCGAGCTTTTGTGGAATCAACCTGGGCAGCATGATCATGCCACCATCAACTGGCATGCGGCCAACCTTGGCCTCAGGTAATCCGAATGATGCGTGTTCAGCGGCAATAACGATGTCACAGCCGAGCACAAGTTCGAATCCGCCTCCCACGGCGAGACCGTTAACCCTGGCAATGACCGGAACATGCAGCGACTTGCGCAAGGTCAGCCCGCCAAAACCGCCGGGCCGCGCATCAGCCCAGTACGCCAGACCCGACTTACCATTATTCGTCGCCTTCATATCCGCGCCTGCGCAGAACGCCTTATCGCCACTGCCCGTGAGCACCACAACACGAATATCGGGATCGGACTCCACGCGTTTCCATATCTCCTCGAGCTTGTCCGCGGTGGCTTCGTCAACGGCGTTCATTCGCTCAATTCGATCAATCGTGACACGCGCGACATGTCCTTCAACTGAATACTTTACTGTCATGAGCCGCCCGCCTGGGCTTTTGCAACGATGCCTAATTCAGAGAGAATTTCCTCGTTGTGCTCGCCAAGTCGAGGCGGCGCGAGGCGAACACCGCAGTCAATAGTGGAAAAGTGTATCGGACTTGCAATTGTCTTCATCTGGCCGTTTATGGGGTGTTCGAATTCAACGATCATCTCGTTGGTTTCAGTTTGCGGATCCTCCAACACTTCCGAGAGGTTCTTGACGGGGGCGCAAAGAAGATCAGCGTCCTCAAGTCTCCCAATCCAGAATTGCGTTGACTCCTTGGCGAATTCGCTCCGGAATCGCTCTTGCAGATAGTCTTTGCCTGCGCGCTGGGACTCGAGATCCGGATATTTTTCGGACAGGTCTTCTATCTGCAAGACATTACAGATGTCCTGCAACGGATTGGCCTTGAAGGCACCAACGAGAACCAGCGCACCGTCCGCCGTTGGGAAAGCGCCGGT
>JAOTUU010000379.1 GCA_029863705.1 Gammaproteobacteria bacterium | reverse complement strand
TGAGGTCGTCGGCGGCGTGGGCCGACAGACCCGATGCCATGAAACCGCGCCTGCTTGCCTGATAACTGGCCGTGGCAATGATCTCTGCACCGGCATCGAGGAATGCCCGATGCGCATCGACCAGGGCACGAGGATTGGACTGAAGCAGAACAGCCGACCACAGCGCGTTGTCGATATCACAGCCCATCGCTTCGCACTGTGTAGCAAGGCCACCGTCGATGAGAACAGGCCTTTCGCGTCGCAGCAGATCTGCAAAAGATCGATTTGGGCTCATCCGCCAGATTATAGACAAGCAGTACAAGTCTTGTGGTAGTTCGGGGGGGCTGACCGATACGTTACAATGAGACTTGCACAGCACAAGGCAGACTACGATGAGCGAAAAGCGCTTAATACTGAAGCAGGAAACAAGAGCAACTCCTAAATGCCCGCACTGCAAGAAGGATGTCGATACAGTTTCTTATAGAGGGCTTTACGGTGGGTTCTGGGGAAAACGATATATTTATTTTTGCCCCTCCTGCCTGAACACGCTGGGTGTATCGCACCGCAAGGGATTCTTCATGGGCTAAAAAACGAATGTCAGGCAATTTAAGGATGGAGCGAATCAGGGACCTTGGTGATCCAGACGTGCTGGCGTTGGTTGCAAGGTCAGACAGGTATCTAAGTTCGTTATATCCCGCGGAAAGCAACCATGCCGAGCCTCTACACGTTCTTGTCGGCGAGGATTCGGCATTTTTTGCCGGGTACGTTGGCGAGCAGTTAGTCGCTTGCGGTGCCGTGAAACTCGTCGAGGATGACACGCCATACGGCGAGATCAAAAGAGTCTTTGTCGACGAGAAGCACAGGGGAAAACGTCTGGCGACCGCGGTAATGAAGCATCTCGAAGATCACTTATCGAGTATCGGGGTGAAAGTTGTCAGATTGGAGGCAGGGCCGATGCAACCGGAAGCCCTCGGGCTTTATCGCAAACTCGGCTACATTGACCGCGGTCCATTCGGCTCATACAGAGCTGATCCACTTAGCGTGTTTATGGAGAAAACTCTGGACGAATGACCGTCTGCTACCGACCGATAGCGGCTGGTCCGCTTCAACCGTTCCTGTAAATATAGCTGTATGCATTGATTGCGGGCACACCGCCCAGGTGCGCGTAGAGCACTTTTGAGCCAGCCGGGAAAAAACCTTTGCGTATGAGATCGATCATGCCCTGCATGGATTTTCCTTCGTAGACCGGGTCGGTCATCATCCCTTCCATCCGAGCGCACAATCGAATCGCCTCGTTGGTTTCAGCTGACGGCACACCGTAAACAGGATAAGCGTAGTCCTCTTTCAGAACAACGTCGTCGACATCAATTTGGCGGCCCAATTCAACCAGCTCGGCAGTTTTCTGCGCGATGTCCAGCACTTGAGCTTTGGTTTGATCAGGTGTGCAGGACGCATCAATACCAATGACATTTCGGGCTCGGCCGTCCTTTGCAAACCCGACCAACATGCCCGCATGCGTTGACCCCGTAACTGTGCAGACCACGATGTAATCGAACTTGACACCCATTTCGGACTCTTGCTGCCGCACTTCCTCCGCGAAACCGACAAATCCCAGCCCACCATATTTATGAACAGAGGCTCCTGCGGGTATGGCGTATGGCCTGCCACCTCGGTCTTTCACATCCTGTATTGCTCGCTCCCAACTCTCGCGAATGCCGATATCGAATCCTTCGTCGACCAAATCGATGTCGGCACCCATGACGCGGCTCATTAGAATGTTGCCGACACGATCATAAACAGAGTCTTCGAACGGCACCCAGCTTTCCTGCACAAGGCGGCACTTCATACCGAGTTTCGCCGCAACCGCTGCAACCTGGCGCGTATGGTTCGATTGAACGCCGCCAATGGTAACCAGAGTGTCGGCCCTGGCCGCGATCGCGTCGGGTACGATGTACTCTAACTTCCGCACCTTGTTACCACCGAAGGCCAGCCCCGAATTGCAGTCCTCCCGTTTGGCGAATAGCTCAACTTCACCACCAAGATGTTCGGACAAGCGACTGAGTTTTTCGATCGGCGTTGGGCCGAAGGTCAATGGATAGCGTTCGAATTTCTCAAGCACTGTTTTTCCCTCAGGTTTTGTCGAAATACCAGTTTAACCAGAAAAAGCGTTGGTAACCCGCTTGTGGTCTGTCAGAATTAACTGGGTTTCATTACGTGCCCGTCACCATAGACAACAAATGAGACGGGTTAAAATTGTGACAGAATCATACGAAACGCGTTCGACACTGACCTGCCCGGAGTGCGGCCATTCTTCCGAGGAAATAATGCCGGTCGATGCGTGCGAGTTTTTCTACGAGTGCAAAGGTTGCGGGATCCTGTTGAAACCAAAGCCCGGTGACTGCTGCGTTTATTGCTCTTATGGCGATGTGCCATGCCCACCAATACAGGTCGGCAACTAACTCTAGTCCGGCAACGCGTCCAGCACGGCTTGGTAACGGGGGTGATCGCGCAGCGAATCGAGATCAGAGTCGTTTTCGATCCACGT
>JAOTUU010000378.1 GCA_029863705.1 Gammaproteobacteria bacterium | reverse complement strand
CGAACCTCAAGCGGCTTCTTGGAGATCGGCTTGTCGGGAAACACCCGGATCCAGATTTTGCCGCCACGCTTAATGTAACGCGTCATCGCACGACGAGCTGCCTCAATTTGACGCGCGGTCAGTCGACCCCGATCCGTCGCCTTGAGTCCGAACTCTCCGAACGAAACATTACTTCCGCGCAGCGCCAGGCCGCGGTTGCGTCCTTTAAACTGCTTGCGAAACTTTGTTCTTTTTGGCTGTAGCATTTTGTTCTTCCGTTGGTCGCTTGTCGCGGCTAACATTGTCCCCGAGTGGGGAGAGCCGCTCCTACGACACCTCTATCTTCTATTCTTAAGTACGTGCGCCAGCAGCCGTTTCCGCAGCTTCAGCTGGTACCGCTTCGGGCTTGTCAAAAACTTCACCCTTAAAAATCCAGACCTTCACGCCGATAACGCCGTACGTGGTGTGGGCCTCGGCTGTGCCATAATCGATATCCGCGCGCAGCGTGTGCAGCGGCACACGACCTTCGCGATACCACTCCGAGCGCGCGATTTCCGCACCGTTCAGACGCCCGCCAACCTTGACCTTGATGCCCTCCGCACCGACACGCATCGTGTTGGTAACGGCGCGCTTCATGGCGCGGCGGAACATGACGCGGCGCTCGAGCTGTTGTGCAATGCCCTCTGCGACCAGCTGTGCATTCATTTCGGGCTTGCGCACTTCATTGATATTGATGCGCACATCCTGAATCGGCATGCCGATCATCTTCGAGACTTCAGCGCGAAGCTTCTCGATATCCTCACCCTTCTTGCCGATCACGATGCCGGGACGGGCGGTGAAGATCGTAATGTTGCACTTCTTTGCCGGCCGCTCGATGGCGATATTGCTGACAGACGCATCCTTCAACTTCTTCTTGATGTACACGCGAATCAGATGATCGGAGTGAATGTATTCCGGAAACGTCTTCGAATCTGCATACCACGTCGACGCCCAATCCTTGACGATGCCGAGGCGAATGCCTGTTGGATGTACTTTTTGGCCCATATTACTTACTCGTCCCCGACACGGATGGTGATGTGGCTGTTGCGCTTGATGATTCTTGCGCCGCGGCCTTTAGCACGCGCGCGAAAGCGACGAAATGTCGGCGCTTCATTGACTTCAACGGTCGACACTTTCAGCTCGTCAATATCCGCGCCATGATTGTGCTCGGCGTTGGCAACGGCCGACTCCAGCACTTTCTTGACTATACGAGCGCTCTTCTTCGGCGAGAACGTCAACGTACGCAGGGCCTCATCGACCGTCTTGCCGCGTATGACATCGGCCAGCAAACGGCACTTCTGCGGCGAGATACGCGCGTATTTGAGTGTTGCTGCAACTTGCATGAACCCGCTCCCCTACTTCGTCTTGCGATCGCCGGAGTGACCCCGGAACGTACGCGTCATAGCAAACTCACCGAGTTTGTGACCCACCATGTTCTCGGAAATCAGCACCGGGACATGTTGGCGCCCGTTGTGCACTGCGATTGTCAGACCGACCATATCCGGCAGCACCATTGAACGACGCGACCAGGTCTTGATCGGACGTCGGTCATTCTTCTTTGCTGCTTCCGTTACCTTCTTCGCCAAATGGTTATCGACGAACGGGCCTTTTCTTACACTACGCGGCATTATCTTGATCCTTAGTCTCTCGCAACTATGTTCGCGGCTAAGAGCCGCTCCTACTTACGCTTGCGACGACGAACAATCATGTTGTCCGTACGCTTGTTAGAACGTGTCTTCGCGCCTTTCGTTGGCGTGCCCCACGGGCTGACCGGATGCCGGCCACCGGAGGTACGACCCTCGCCACCACCGTGCGGGTGATCGACCGGGTTCATGGCAACACCGCGAACGGTCGGGCGCACACCGCGCCAGCGACTGGCGCCGGCCTTGCCAAGCTTTCTCAGGTTGTGTTCGCCATGGCCGACCTCACCGATCGTTGCCCGGCATTCCACGTGAATCTTGCGGGTCTCGCCAGAGCGCAGTCGCACGGTCGCGTACGCGCCCTCACGTGCGGCAAGCTGCGCAGAGCCACCGGCCGAGCGAATTAACTGGCCACCTTTACCTGGCTTCAATTCAATATTGTGGATCGTTGTACCAACCGGAATTGCCTTGATCGGCAGTGCGTTACCCGGCTTGATCGGCGCGTCTTCGCCGCTGATGACCGGCGTACCTGCACGGACACTTTTCGGCGCGAGAATATAGCGACGCTCGCCATCCGCGTACTTCACCAGTGCGAGGTGGGCGCTGCGATTCGGATCGTATTCAAGCCGCTCAACAACGCCGGCAATGCCGTCTTTGTCGCGCTTGAAGTCAACGATACGATAACGCTGCTTGTGCCCGCCGCCCTGGTGACGAACGGTGATGCGACCGTTGTTGTTACGACCGCCCTTCGATGTCTTCTTGTCAAGCAACGGCGCGTAGGGCTTGCCCTTGTGCAGCTCCGGCGTTTTGACCGCGACGACGAATCGACGACCTGCTGATGTCGGTTTGGATTTATGCAGTGACATG
>JAOTUU010000093.1 GCA_029863705.1 Gammaproteobacteria bacterium | reverse complement strand
AATGAACTGTTCAATGCCGCTGCCTTTCAAACTGCTCAGAATGCCACGACGGAATGCGCTATCCAGATGGAAGCCCAGCCCGAGGTCGAAATTCGCGTACGGGAGCTGTAAATCGGGGTCGATCAGGCCTGGAATCATGTCTCCAGGCAGCCCCATTTTTTCGTAGCCGGCTGTCGACAAGAAGTCGGTTTGCCCGCCTTCCTTTCCAACCAACACGTTCGAACCGGCGATATTTGCGCCACCGGCGAGGTCGAAACAGATAAACGGGATTTTATTTGCTCCGGCACCGCCAACCTGGCAAGTGTTTACCATCGCGTCGAGATCAGGAGACAACGCCATCGCGTCGCGCGGGTTCGAGAAAAGGCCCATCACGCCGGCACCGGTTGTATACGCCGCTCCCGTCATAAAGCCCTGAGATACAAACTGGCGTCTCGTGACAGGACGTGGATGGTCCGCGTGATACTGCGGTGCATCCCAGTTGCGTGCATTACGTTTCTTAGCCATAAAGCGTTTCCTTTCTTTGTCCTGTCTCTTATTGAACCAAGGTTGCTGCGCTGCCGAGCATCGCTGCACAGACGCCCTTCGAAATTGCGCGCGTGCTACTTCCGCCATCAATCAGGCGCTGAACCAGGTTGTGCGGCCGACCTCCGGCTGCCGAGAACGAGGCAAGTTCGGAATAGACGTCGGCGTACGCTGGTTGGCTCGTAAGCCCGGTGCCCATCACGTAGTCGATCAACGGCACGACAAACAGGTCGCGATTAGTTGCGCTAAACGCGGTCGTTGGGGCTGCGTCGAAATTGAATCCCGGGAACATCTGGCCGCGGATGGGATTCGGGTTGCCGTCTACGTTGACCAGCGCATCGCAGTACGCAATGGCGAGCTGTGCGATCGCAACCTGGTGCGAAGACAAGAAGGTATCAATGTCTTCAACGGCCGGCAGCGACTGCCTGAGTTCCAGGTAGGTATCGTTGACATTGCTAAAGTCTGTCCAATCGATACCAAGTACTTCCGAGTACGTCGCATTGATCTCGTCGAACGTGCGCAGGCCAATTTGCGACTTGTTTTCAAGGTCAACTGGATTAATCGTCAGCGTCGGATCATTCGGGCGGCTGAACGATTCGTTGGAGAGAATATCGAAAGTCAGGAAGAAGTCGTCGTCTTCCGGACCTTTCTCCAGTGGCAAAACCGCACCCAGCGATGACAGCGGCTGACCGAGTTCAACGAATTCCTGCGCGCTAAGGAGATCGTCCATCGTCGCGTAGGTTTGTCCCACGGGCGCTTCAAGGCCATTCATCGCGACGCGTAGTCCTTTGATGCGAATACCTTCAGGCGCGGAGCCATCGAGCGTAATGAAGTGCGGTTTGTCGAACAGATACGAGTAGCTGTCGTATTGTGCCACCTCGAACAAGATGTACGATGATTGGTCGGATGGGTCGGTCTCCGGAATGCTCTTGACCTGGTGCGAAATATCGAACAGCAGGAAGAATTTCTCGCCGACGCCAACATCGAAGTTCTGCGTGACCTGTTCTTGTGTTAATGCACGGCGATGGAGGGCTGCCAGGCGAATAGTGCCTTCCCACGCATTGTCGCCAGACGCATCGCTACCGAGAATGAACGCAAAGTTGTTCTGCCAGTCAATCAATGTTCCGCCAGGAACCGGGTCCACAGGACTGACAAGATCGCCGTTAACGTAAATACGCCGGCCATCGATCGGGTGATAGGTTGCTACAACGTGTTGCAGGGTCGCCTGCAGGACTTCGTCATCCGCTGGTGTCGACAACAACTCTGTGACAGCTTCCAGGCTCGTTTCACTTGTCCGCAGCAAATAGTTGTAGTCGTACAAATTCTGCCGCACCGTAAAGTTGCGATCCATGCTGCCAGCGGAGTAGGTGATGATGCTGGCATCTTCCTGCGTTACATTGGCAGGAATAACCCAGGCCTCGATCGAGAATTCGCCGGACTCCTGAATAATGTCCGATAGTTTGGTGCTCGTGTTAGTGAGCCCTTGAGCCCGACCGCCGTTGGTGGTGATGCCCCAACCGCCATACCAGGTCACTGCCTGTGACAGGTTCAGGTCAATAGCGGGATCGACGCCGCTCGTATCATAGGCGACCAAACCGGAGCCGGTCTTGAATTCCCACAACGCGATCTGTGCGTCTTCGTAGCGATTTCCGCCAGATGCGATCGTGCCGTCCGTCAAGCGCATTGCCTTACTGATAACGAGACTCTCATCGACGAGGGTTGGATCAATACCGGACGCGAACAAGAGTATTGCGTCTTCCATCTCCTGGGAATTATTCGCGCAACTATCCCAACAGTTGTGTTGTTCGACGCGCAACTTCTGCACAAAGCGCGAGTTCGCGGGCGTGTCGAGATTCATTTTGGGCTTCGCTGACTCATAGGCGGCTGCAATGTCCGTGTCGGCAAAGAAAGGATTCTGTCCCTCTGCAGAGCTGTGGCAACCGGAGCAGTATTCATCAAGCAGTGGATAAACGGTGTCCGCGAACGATGTTCCATTTGTTCCAACAATCGTTCCATCATCAGGAAAGTTTTTGCTTTCGGACGGGTCGCGCGGTTCGGGTGCCGTCAAAACAATCTGACGACCGCCCCCGACGGCATCACCTACCCAGTTCTCGATCCAGGTAGTCAGGATCGTGGCGCAGACGCCGTCATCAAGTACCCAGCAGTTATGACCACTGCCGACCTGGGATACGATTTCCGAGGCGGATGGTTGATCGACATCGACTTTAGTCAGCGCCGCAGCGTAGGCCAGGTTAATGTCGTCATTGCGCACAAACATCGGCAAAATACCCGCGGTTTCGTTGTGACAGCTGCCGCAGCGATCCGTGGTTTTGGCATTGCTCCAGAATTCCTGCTGGAACTTGAGAACGTCCTCCGTTTCCGCTATCGGGCCGGTATACGGGTTGTTGTTCGTGTTGCCAGTACCGTTCGGCAACGGCGTGTCAGCTGTCTGCGCGCCGCCACCGCAAGCCGCAAGCATGACACCTGCTATTACTGCGAGGAGCCCTGCTTTGAGCGAGCCCAGCCGCGACTTGTCGATCGGCGTGGTTCGCATAGCAATTCCTGTTGCTTTAATCATCAGTCGTGTCTCCCTACGGACCTTTGCAGTAAGCGGCGGTTTGGGCGAAGACTTCCTTCATCGAGTAGTTCAATGAAGTCATGAATTCGGTGGTTAGTGTTCCAACCATGCCCTGATCCGGAAGATCCGGTTCGCGCAAACAGACGGTGCGGAATACTTTCTTCACCTGGCAAGATGCGAATGCCTGGCTGTTGCCGATTTCTTCGCCGAGTGACTTGGCGCCGTTACCGAACCCTGGAAGCTGATTGCTAAAGCCAAGATAATTGTTCTGCCCGGTGCGAAAACGCTGTTCGTCAACCAGCCATTCGCCGCGCCAGTAGTTGTCCCAGCGATCATCGGGTGTGCGGTAACCCTGCGGGAAGTTCAAGTCGTTGTTGAAATACTTGTCTTGCACAACGCCGCCCGGACCAGGGCCAGTGGCCGAATACACGAGCTCTCCTGCTTCGGTGTCACCAACCGGTACGTAGTTGTAGTAGGCGAACGCCTGCGCCATCGGATCCATGCCGGTATGACAACCCACACAGTTGTTCAGAAATAAACGGCTGTCGCCACCCGGGCTGCGACTGACGTCCTGTCGAATGCGATCGGGCGGCAGCTTCGGATCGTGCAACTGTTCCATGTCGTTGCACATGTGGTTCACCATGGTAAAGCGGAACATGGCGCGGTTGGTGCCGGCAATGAAGAAAGCTTTTGCGGCGGCACGCGATGTTATGACACCCGCTGTTGCTGCAGCCGGAATCTGCTGAATTGACGACTGCGCGACACCGTCCAGGTTCGCACGCAAGGACAGGTCGACGTTGTCTCTTTCAAGCTGGGCGTAATGGTCGTTGTTGTTCCTGGACGGCGCAGGTCCGGTATTGCCAACATAAGTCAGGTTGGCAGAGAGCAATGTATTGAAAGGCACGTCGTCGCGGATCATGCCGATGACGGTTGCGATGTAGTCATTAAGAGGAACAAAGACCGACCGGTCGCGGTTCGTCCATGGTGCAGCAAAGTTCTTCAACGTGACGTTGTAGAAATTCTTGTTCTTCATCGCCTCGAGGGCGGCGCCGCGGTCATTACCTGCCGCAAGCATGCCTTCCATGGTGAGCAATACTTCATCGCTAGGTGGCACGCCCGCAAGGCGGTCGTGCATGCGCTTAGCTTGTTCGCGAAAACCTGCCTGCGCTGGCGACATCATACTTGTCGCCAGTACTGCGACGAGCAAAAAGCGCCAAACCGGCGCAGTCCATCCCTGGTCTTTGGCTTGTCTCATTTTTTTCGACGTCCTGTGTTTCATAACTTTTTGCTCACGAATTAATTCGATCCATCAAACTATTTGTCTTGTGCAGAGTTGTTTTGTTTCTTGCACTTCGACTGACGTAAGCACCTTGCGATGCTGCCCGAATCTGCTGCGTGTCACCGTGAAAGCTCTCACAGTCCGCGCAAGTTAATTCCGGGCTCCGCCCCCAAAAACAATCGATCTGCAATCTATAAAGCAAGTGCTGTGCCATGCTCACTGAAGATATCGAAAGTCATCAAAAAGTCTTTTTATAACAGTTGGTTATGGTCTGTCTTAAAGGACCGCTCAGAGCCGTCATATGTCAAGTATTTGTCGGCACTTCCGCACAGCTGGCGAGACCGATCGAGCCAAGCCGCTGATTGCAATGGCCTGGGAAGCTGTCGCAGAAACGAGACAACTCCTGGTACATATGTCACTTCCTAACAACAAACTCTCACATCGTAGAAGTGATGCGGTATCGGTCTGTTGCTGAATCACACGACATTTTACAATGCGCACTGTCGCGCTTTTTCGACATTACATCGGCTGTTGCACGTCACCTATACTGCGACGGACTGTGATCGCGTTAACGGTATGAGCAGGGCTACGCGTCCACTATTACATCTTCCTCGCCTCGCGCCGGGAAGATCTAGAGGTGAATCTAATGAACAGGCTGTCGCGACAAACCAGGGAAGGAAACGCAAAACGGATTCTGCGATTCGCTGCGTTGATATCGATACTATCGATCGGCGTGGCGTGCAGCAGTGGCGATGGCGTAAGTATCGGTACAGGGCAGGATCCGGACCCTGTCGTTCTTGATTTCCCGATTGCTTATATACGCGCGCCCATTCCGACCGATGACAACGGTAACTTCGCACAAAACGATTTGCGCGAACAAATCACATTCGACTTTGGGGCAGATCTGTTTTTCCGTGATCGAGCGTCACCGAGTGCCGAGGCTATCAACATAACCGGCGAGCTGACCCAGGGACTGGCAGCGATACGCGATGTTGAAATTGCCTACGATGGTTCATCGTTATTGTTCGCGATGCGTTTTCCGTTCGATCCCGACCTCAATGAAGAGGATCTACCAACCTGGAATCTTTGGGAATACACCTTTGAGACGGACGAGCTTAGGCGCATTATTCCCAACCCGCTGACGGCCGAAATCGGCCACGACATCATGCCGAAGTACCTGCCGGATGGCCGCATCATCTTCGCCTCGACGCGGCAGTACCGCTCACAAGCCGTGTTGCTTGATGAAGACAAGCAAAACAAGGATGCGTTCGTTGCGATGGACGAAGACCAGAATGAGTTCGCATTCAATTTGCACCTGATCAGGGCAGACGGTAGCGGAATCGACCAGATCTCTTTCAATCAAAGCCATGATCTCGACCCGTCGGTACTGGCCAATGGGCAGATCGTTTTCAGCCGTTGGGATCACGCTGCTGTTAACAATACGGTCAATCTCTACCGCATGAACCCGGACGGGTCTGGCCTGGAGCTTTACTACGGACGGCAGAGTCATGATACGGGCAGCGAGGGGGATACCATCCAGTTCATGCAGCCGCGCGAGCTCGAAGATGGTCGTCTGATGTCGTTAATTCGACCTTTTACCAACACTGAGGGCGGTGGCGAGCTGATCGCGATCGATACGCAACAATATGTCGAGAACACTCAACCTACGGCGTTGAATATCGGCATTCTGGCAGGCCCTGCCCAGGAGGACGCGACGATTAATGAGGTATCGACCGTTGCCGGTGCGCCATCGGTAGGTGGTCGTTACAGCTCTGTTTACCCAATTCTCGATGGTACTGGTCGTCTGCTCGTAAGCTGGAGCCAATGTCGCTTGCTGGAAATTCTCGTCGATGATGGTGATCCGCTGACCGACGATTTTAATATTGTGCCTTGCACCGAGGATCGACTAGCGAACCTCTTCGTTCAGCCTGATCCGGACAACCCGGTTGCTCCAACGCCCGGGACATTTGTCGTGTCGCCGCCGTTGTATGGTATTTGGATGTACGATCCCCGGGACGACACGCAATTGCCGGTTGTCGCAGGCGAGGAAGGCTTCATATTTACCGAAGTAGTCGCCGCGGATCCGAAAGTCTCACCGCCGGTCATTCTCGATGGGTCAGACAATTTTGCCCTGGATGCGACGCTGGCCGACGCTGGCGAGGCTGTCCTGAACATTCGTAGTGTTTATGATTTCGAAGGTACGGACTCTTTTGGTATCGAAGCGCTGGCGGACCCCACGCTGACGCCTGCGGCGAATCGTCCCGCACGTTTCCTGCGTATCGAAAAAGCAGTATCGCTTCCTGACGATAACCTCGTTGCTCTCGATAACACGGATTTCGGCATCAGCACGCAACAGGGTATGCGGGAAATCGTAGCAAACATCATGGTAGAGCCTGATGGCTCAGTGGTGACCAAGGTTCCTGCAGATGTCGCGCTGGCGATCAGCGTGCTTGACGAATATGGCAAACGCATAACGGCACGCCATCAGAACTGGATATCCTTGCGCCCCGGGCAGGAGCTTAAATGCATTGGTTGCCATTCGCCTAACGCAGTCGACCCGGGCACTGGCGACCCGATTTCGCATGGCCGATACGACGCGTTTGACTCCGCCTATGCTGGAGCGCCAGTCGGCCAACTGCGGTTCCCAGGGACCCTTCTCACCTGGCTCATAGAGGAGCCCGGCGAAACGATGGCTGAGCTGCGCGCGCGCATTACTTGCCGAGATGATGGTTGTTCATCGATAGAACCGTCGATGGATGTGTTCTATCAGGACGTCTGGACCGAAGACCCGGCGCTTGCAGCGGCTAACGTTGACATTGATTACTCGTACGGTGATCTGGCTACAACATCACCGACGAGCATCGCGTGTGAACAGACATGGCAGGCGCGCTGCCGTAGTGTCATCAACTACCCGACGACGATCCACCCATTGTGGAATTTGCCGCGGCCGCAATTCGACGCCGCCGGTGATCCTGTTCCAGACGGTAACGGTGGGCAGCTCGACATGCGATGCACGCTGTGTCACACGCAAATTGATCCGGCGGACGGCGTGACGGTAATAATGCCTGCGGGTCAGCTCGAGTTGACTGGCGAGACATCGATTGATGAACCAGATCACCTGCATGCCTATCGCGAACTGTTAGTTACTGATAACCTTCAGGAAGTGATCGGCAACCAGCTGGTCGACAGGACTCAACCAGCCGTCGATGTAGACGGAAATCCGATCACTGTTCCGATTCCAAACCCGAATGGGTCGCCGGCGAGTATTGCCGGTGCGAGGGCATCGGACAGATTCTTCGGTCGTTTTGAAGATCCTGCTAACAACGTAACGGTTGATCACTACAATATTTTGTCTGGCGCGGAGAGACGCTTAATTGCGGAATGGTTGGATGTTGGAGCCCAGTACTACAACAATCCCTTTGACGTACCGCCGTAGCGCGTTCTCGTGGTGTGCTTGTCTCGTAGCTCTCGCGCTACTGGCAATCGTCCCCGGACATGCAGACGCAGCCGACGAATCACTTCGCACAGTGGCGGTGGCTGATCCGTACCTCGAGTTGCACACGGGTCCCGGTCGCGGCTACCCGATATTTCATGTTGTTGATCGCGGCGAGTCTGTCGAAATCACCATGCAGCGAACCGACTGGTACAAGGTTCGAGCAGAAAACGGTGTCGAGGGCTGGGTCGACCGAGCACAAATGGAGCTCACGCTGCAGCCGGACGGTCAGGAGGTCGACTTTGAACAGGCCGATCTGGACGACTTCACCAATTCCAAATGGGAAGTCGGAATCCTGGCCGGTGACTTTGGTGGCGCTAACATCATTTCACTGTATTCCGGCTACTCGCTCAACCCGCATGTCTCAATAGAGGTATGGGGTTCACAGATTTTGGGTAATTTCTCGAACGGCTGGATGGGCAGTGTTAACGTCGTTCATGAGACCTGGCCGGATTGGCGAGTTTCACCATTTTTCACACTGGGCGCCGGAGTCATACATACGTCGCCCAAGTCGACGATTATTCAGGGAGAGGATCGCGACGACCAGATTGGTCATGTCGGCGCAGGCGTTCGCGTTTATGCGACACGGCGATTTTCGCTTCGAGCTGAGTACAAAAGTTACGTCGTCTTTACAAGCCGTAACGACAACGAGGAAGTAGAGGAATGGAAATTAGGTTTCGCGTTCTTTTTCTGATCATCGCATTAGTTACGATGTCGGGTTGCGCCGCCACGAAGAACCTGTTCGGGTTCGGCCAGGAGGAGGCGCCGCCACCATCTGCTGAGCCTCCTGGCCAGGTTATCGATCCAGAAGTGGAGCGTCGTGAGATCAAAGAACCAAAGATCGACCGCGAGGACTTCGAGGTCGGCGGGTTTGTCGGCATCATGAGCATCGAGGACTTTGGCACCAGCACCGTCTACGGCGCACGCGTTGCTTATCACGTGACCGAAGGCTTTTTTGTCGAAGGTACCGTGGGACAGAGCGAGGGCGGCTTGACCAGCTTCGAGCAATTGTCCGGTGGAGCGCGCCTGATCGAAGACGACGAGCGCACGTTCACTTATTACAATCTCAATGTTGGCTACAACATTCTCCCCGGTGAGGGTTTCATCGGTGAAGGCCGTGCCTATAACACCAATTTTTACCTGATTGCCGGTTTGGGGTCGACGACGTTTGCGGGTGACGATCGCTTCACAGTGAACTTTGGAGGCGGCTTCCGCTTCTTGTTTACGGACTCTGTCGCTTTTCATGTCGATTTCCGCGATCACTTGCTGGACATCGACATCCTCGGCGAGGAGAAGACGGTCCACAATCTGGAAGCTCATCTCGGCGTCACGGTGTTCTTCTGAGGATGGGTTCACGGTTCAGCTTGCGCCCTGGCGATAATGTAGGGGTATGGATATGAAGATCAATGCGTTCAGTCGTTTAGTGTTGTTGGCCATCGCAATGGTTGCCGTGTCTGGCTGTAGCAATATCGAACCCTGGGTGAAGCCTTATGAGCGCGACAGGCTTGCTGACCCGATTATGGCGCTGGACACTGATCCGGTATCCAGTGCTT
The DNA here is from genome assembly GCA_029863705.1 of Gammaproteobacteria bacterium. GTDB lineage: Bacteria > Pseudomonadota > Gammaproteobacteria > Steroidobacterales > Woeseiaceae > UBA1847. Next base: position 1,780 of record JAOTUU010000093.1, on the reverse strand, counting down.
ACATTCAGCACGTATACGAGGCCCGTGAAGGCGCTCGTGGTGGTGAAGGCGCTGCCGGTGGCGGCTGTGGTTGCAACTAGGACGATCGGTATCAGCCAATGAAATATTCTCGCGGTATAGTCGTTACGACCCTGGCATTGCTGGCCGGCGTTGGCACGGCGCAAGCGGGCGTATTACCCGAAGATCGCGCGGACGTTTTGTATCACCTTTATGACGGTGGTGGTGTCGAGATTGACGGGCCGTCGGTCCTGGTTCGCAAGCAAGTCGGTAAGAGCACGTCCTTCGTTGCCAATTACTACGTTGACATGATCAGCTCTGCGTCCATCGACGTCATTACAACTGCCAGTCCATACACCGAAGAACGCACGCAGTGGTCACTCGGCATGGACTACTTGCGCGGCAACACGACGATGCGGGTCGGTTATACGACTAGCACTGAGTCGGATTTCGATGCCAAGACCTACACTTTTTCCGTCAGTCAGGACATGTTCGGCGACATGACTACGCTAACTTTGAGCTACGCGCTCGGCGATGACTTGGTCGGCCGCTCCGATGACCCTGTATTTGAGCGTGAGAATGATCGCCAGCAATACGGCGTCGGCATTACGCAGATCCTGACACGCAATCTGATCGCGACACTGAATTTCGAGACGATCACCGATGAGGGTTTTCTTAATAACCCCTATCGTTCGGTACGTTACCTCGACGCAGGTTCGGCCCTTGGCTACAGCTACGAACCTGAGTTGTATCCGAATACGCGGACGAGCAATGCGGTCGGCCTCAGGGCCAAGTACTATTTGCCGTACCGCGCCGCGCTGGAAGGTGAGTACCGCTTATTCAAAGATAGCTGGGACATCGATTCTCATACGGTGTCATTGAGCTATACGCATCCGATGGGGCCGTGGGTATTCTCGGCGAAATTCCGTTATCACGACCAGACCGGCGCGCATTTCTACCGTGATATCTTTTCGCGCTCGGAGGCGACCAACTTCCGTGGTCGAGACAAAGAACTTAGTCCCTTGACCAGCAGTACCTTCAAGCTCGGCGCCAGCTACGAATTCATTAAAGACGTTGAGGGTTGGGGCTTCATCAAGAAGGGTACAGTCAATGTGTCGTATTCGGCGCTAACGGTCGACTACGAGGAATTCAGTAACCTGAGCACATCAGCATTGCTTGGTGAAGAGCCGTTGTACGTGCTTGATGCCGATATCTTCCAGGTGTTCTTCTCCATCTGGTATTAAGTGGGGCCTGCTGGCTTCGGCGGGTACGGTAGATGGTAGGATTGCACCTTATGAATATCCTGCTCATTATTGTCGTTGCGCTAGTCGCTATCGTCGTCTTCCTCTACAACCGCCTTGTTCGCAGTCGCAATCGTGTAGACAACGCCTGGAGCGATATAGATGTGCAGCTGCAACGCCGCCACGACCTGATTCCCAATCTCGTAAAGGCCGTAGATCAGTACGCAAGTTACGAGAAGGCAACGCTCGAAGCTGTTACAGAATTGCGTGCGGAAGCGATGCGGGCGACGGACGTTCGTGACCGTGGCGAGGCAGAGGAGCAGCTCAGCACGGGCGTGCAAAAGCTCATCGCGGTTGCGGAAAACTACCCTGACCTCAAAGCGAATGAGAATTTTCTGAGTTTGCAGAGCGAGCTCGCCGAAACCGAGAATTACCTGCAATTTGCAAGGCGTTACTACAACGGCTCCGTTCGCGATTTTAATACTCTGACGGAAACGGTGCCAAGTAACCTGGTCGCGGCCACTTTCGACTTTTCAGGCCGT
>JAOTUU010000092.1 GCA_029863705.1 Gammaproteobacteria bacterium | reverse complement strand
GCTGGCGGCCTGTTTGTTGCCGATGAGGTCCAACCAGGGTTTGGCCGTACAGGGTCACATTTTTGGGGGTTCGAGAAGGACGGAGTTATTCCGGATATTGTCAGCTTGGGAAAGCCGATGGGTAATGGCCACCCCATTGCAGCAGTTGTAGCGCGGCGCGATCTCGTCGGAGCTTTTGCCGAATGCAGCGGTTACTTTAATACATTCGGCGGTAATCCGGTCTCAAGTGCCGCCGCACTCGCCGTACTGGACGTTATCGAAAACGAGGGTTTGCAGGAAAATGCCCTGAATGTCGGGCAACACATTGCTGATCGTCTTTGGGGCCTCGCGGAAAAGCACGAATGCATCGGTGATATTCGCGGCACGGGGTTGTTTCTCGCGCTGGACCTGGTCGACGACCGCGCAGACCGCACGCCGGCTACTGCCTTGGCTGCCAGGGTGGTCAACGATTTGCGTAGCCACGGTGTGCTGAGTGGATCGATCGGGCCGCACGCCAATATCCTGAAGCTAAGGCCGCCTCTGGTTCTTTCAAGCGAAGACGCCGACTACATGATCGACATCCTCGACCACAGCCTCTCTCGAGTCATCGTGGCGAGATAAGCAGGGGTCCTAGCTCTGCATCAGGCGGCGCTGTGTGTCGTGAGCTCTACCGGCGACTGGAACCAGTCTGGCTTGATAATCAGCAAGTCGCAGGGCAGGTGCTCAAGCGTCCGTTCCGCGGTTGCACCGATGAACAGTCGCTTCCAGCGGTTGCGCGCAACCGCCCCCATTACGACAACGTCAGCTTTAAGGTTTTTCGCGATTAGCGGCAGCTCTTCATGAGTCAAGCCCGCAACGAGGTGCGAGTGGTCGTCGGCAACGCCGTGGAAGGACGTGATCTCATTGAATCGCTTCTGATGGTCCTCGTGCATTTGTTGCTCGATTTCGTCAAACGGCAACGAAACGGGGATATAGGCATTGGCTGTTGCGGTTGCTACCGCAATGCGCGGATCGTAAGAGTGGAACGCGTGAACTTCACCTCCGACCGTCTCGCCCAGGAGCTTGCTGATCTGTATTATCTCGTCGTCAAGCGCCGCTGGCTTGTCATGTTGATTCATCGGGTCGATAGCCGCGACGAAAATCGGCGCATCGGGGAGTTCTTGCGGCTTGACCAGCCAAAGCGGAATCGGACAAGTGCGAATGAGATTCCAGTCAGTGTTAGTCAGGAGCGCCCGCGTTACCGCCGAATGATGGTGCGTGTCCTTGAAGACAATGTCTGCATTGCTACTGATAGCGTGACGTACGATGCCCTCAAACAACGGGTGGTCCCAAACCGCTGATGTCGTGACGACGATACCCGCTTGACGAACAGGCTCGGCTAGCGCTTCGAGGTGTTGCTCCTGGTTGGCAATGACCTCGCTGCGCGCCTTCTCCAGGGAAGGTGAGTCGAAAAGGCGGTCTCCACTAAGGTATTCATTGTAGTAACACACCAGCAATTCGAGTTCCGCACCTGCGCGTTCGGCAAGCCAGGCTGCATGCCGCAATGCTGGCTGATCTTTTGCTGTCGGGTCTATTACCGACAGAATCTTGGTAATCGTGCGCATAACTACCTCTGTTGTTCGAAATACACCTGCCACCCACGAAAGAGGATATTTCTGTTGCGCCGACCTTTCCATAAGGCGTGATGCCTAGGGCATAGTGGCTTTTACGTACGGCGGCGTAAGTGAATGTACTAATTACCGAATCGCTGTGCGGGCGGGTAAATTGGTGGGACGAATATTGAAGGAACTTCGCGATGCCGGGGTACGAGGGCTTGCGCCTGCAGCTGCAACAAAAAAAGGACGAACTGGGTCTGCGACTCGATCGAATTACGCAGAATTTACGTCGCGGCCTGAATGCGGACTCAAAAGAACAAGCCAAAGAGCTCGAGGACAGCGAAGTTGTTGATGCCCTGGGAAACGAGGCCCGCAGAGAGCTAGGCAAGGTCGCTGCTGCGCTAAGCCGCATGGACTCGGGGGAATTCGGCGTTTGCGTAGAATGCGGCGAGAAGATCGAGCCTGGCCGACTTGAAGCGTATCCCTACGCGGACGAATGCATTGAATGTGCTGAGTTTGACGAGCGCAAACGTAGAAGGCTGTAGCGTCAGGCCGTCATATGCATTTTGACAAGGTCGGCTAGCGACCTGGCCTGCATTTTCTCCATGACGCGCGCGCGGTGAATTTCGACGGTGCGCTGACTAACACCCAGATCATAAGCAATGACTTTGTTCGGCTTGCCCGTGACAACGAGGTCAAATACTTCGCGCTCGCGATTTGTGAGGCGTGCAAGGCGCTCAGCAACTTCGGTGTGCGCCTGTTGTTCCTCGCGTCGTTCCTGGTCGGTTCTCAGCGCCTCGTGAACCCGGTCAAGCAGGTCCTGGTCACGGAATGGTTTTTGAATGAAATCGACAGCACCTTTCTGCATGGCATCGACGGCCATTGGCACATCGCCATGCCCGGTGATAAATATGATTGGCAAGCTGCTGCCGCGCCGAATAAGTTCTTCCTGTAGCTCCAGGCCACCGAGACCCGGCATGCGGATATCGAGTACGAGGCAACCCGGGCGCTGTTCCGCCGCGCTCTCGAGGAACTCGTCACCTGAGGCAAAAATCTCGTGCTCAATGTTGACCGAGTCCATCAGTGCCTGCATGGCGAACCGAATTGCGGGGTCGTCGTCGACGATGAAAACTGTAGCTTGCTTGTCTGGATTCTGCGTCATAATACCGGGGGTCAGTGAATTCTGGTGCTGATTGGATCAGAATTGATCGAAATTTGCGAGTCCAAAGATGTTTTGGGGCTGAAAGAATTGAGCCACTAACGCAACTGGCAATAATCTGGGGCGCTGTTTTTGTCGCCATTGTTTTGGCGAAAGAGACCAGCATGACGCCGGTTCAGTATGCTGGGTCGGGCGGAGCTTGCGTTTGCCGGCTGTGTGCCATACCCGGGCGCAGACCGTGTAGCCGAAAGCGGTCCCGTACTGTCAGATTACTAATCGAGGCGTTTCGAGAATCGCAACGCTGCTGCTGTCATCGCGACGACCGCAAATGTGCCCAGGTAGATAAGTTCGAATGGCAAATCTCCCAACGATGCCTCGCGCAACATGATCCCTCGCGTCAGGCGGATAAAGTGCGTAATCGGAAGCGCTTCGCCTATGTACTGCGCGACGACGGGCATGCCGTCGAATGGAAATACGAATCCAGATAGGAGAATCGACGGCATCAACAGAAAAAAGGTCAATTGCATGGCCTGGAATTGAGTCTTAACCGCCGTCGACATGAACAGCCCCAGCCCGAGATTGGCCGCGATGAACACGCTCGCAGCGATATAAAGGTCGACGATGCTGCCTCGAACCGGCACATCGAAAAGAATATTGCCCACGACCAGGATCAGTGCGAGCTGTATCAGCCCGATCAAAATGTAGGGTAGTACTTTGCCGACCATGAGTTCAGCGGATGTTACGGGAGTGTTGATTAGCAGCTCGAGGTTGCCGCGCTCGCGCTCGCGTACAATGGCGACCGCTGTGAACATCATCATCGTCATGGTCAGAATGACGCCGATGAGTCCAGGAACGACGTTGACCGGGGTACGACGCTCCGGATTGTAGTATGGACGGACTTCGATCAAGCCCTTTTTATTGGCTTCGTGGGTCGTGTCAAAAGCGATTGGCATGTTACGTAAGCCATTGGCGACGCCAACCGTAGTTGGATCGCTGCCGTCGACAAGCAAGTGCACTGCTGCGCGGGAATTGTCGCCGACTCGTCGATCAAAGTCGGGATAAATAGCGACGCCAATAGATATTTCACCTGCACGCAAAAGTTCCTCAAGTTCTGCCGCCGTGTTGACGCGGTAATGAATATTCGCAACCTGCGTTTCGTTTAGCTGTGAGATGAACTCGCGAGATAAGTGCGTGTTCGCTTCGTCAGCAACTGCCGCCTTGAGGTTACGAACATCCATATTAATCGCGTAGCCGAATAGCAGGATTTGCATTAGAGGAATGCCGACGATCATTGCAAACGTAAGCTTGTCGCGACTCAACTGGCGCACTTCCTTGCGCGTGATGGCCATGAGACGGGAGAGAGACTTCATGCCGCCTGCTTCGCGGGCTTCAAAGTTACGGCAACGAATACATCTTCGAGTGTGGCATGGGCGATGTGCGTGGTAGCAGTCACGTTTCGATTCTTCAGTGCCCGATCTACAAGGCCCAACGCATCGTCGACAGACTCCGGAATAAGAACACGAAGCCGAATGCCGAGTTGTGTGACGCTCGCAACAAAGGGAAGATCGTGAATCACTGTCTGGGCGCCGTAGGGGTCATCAGCCAGGACTTCAACGATGGTCATTCCGGTGCTGGCTTGCAGATCTTCGGGTGAGCCGTCGGCGACTTTTACGCCGTGGTCGAGAATCGCGAGCCTGTGGCAGCGTTCGGCTTCGTCCATATAATGCGTCGATACGAGTATCGTGGTCCCGCCCTCGGCCAGGCGAAACAGGTTGGCCCAGAAATCGCGCCGACTTTGTGGATCCACGGCACTTGTCGGTTCATCGAGTAACAGCAATTGGGGTTTATGCAGCACCGCGCAGGCGAGAGCGAGACGTTGCTTCTGGCCGCCACTCAAGGTTCCCGCAAATTGTATTCGCTGATCGATGAGGTCGTACTTTTCGAGCAGTTCGTCAATTCTGGATGCAGTTTCGGATTTTGGAAATGAGTAAATCTCAGCAATAAATTTGAGGTTTTCGGTGACCGTCAAATCGCCGAATAAGGAGAATTTCTGGGTCATGTAGCCGATCTTCGGCTTGAGCTCGCTCGATCGTTTCAGTACCTCGATGCCCAATACGTCTGCGGAGCCCTCGGTGGGCGTCAGAAGACCACACAGCATACGAATGGTCGTCGATTTTCCTGATCCATTGGGCCCAAGAAAGCCGTAAATCGATGCCTTAGGCACGTCGAGATCGAGATGATCGACGGCGCGAAGGTCGCCGAAGTGTTTGCTAAGACCTCTGGCACGAATGGCGAGTTCGACATTCACTCGGGTTTACTCAGCATGAGTTCGACCTCGACCGGTACGCCATCCGGTAAACGTTCGCGCTCTTCGACTATGTCGACCTTGGCGAGGTACGTCAGATGGCCACGGTCTCTCTCTGTCAAAGCGTAGTAGGGAGTAAATGCTGCTTCCGAAGCGACCCAGCGCACGCGCCCATCAAGTGCGGTGTCGAGTCCGTCGACGTAGATAATCGCCGGCATACCCGGTTTGACTTGCACCCGCAGATGCTCGGGTACATATATGCGTGCATGAGGCTGCCGTTCCGGCAGCATAATGAGCATTGCCTGTCCCGGAACCGGCCTCTCACCAACTTCAAACAGGCGACTGTCGACGAGACCGTCGACGGGTGCTTTGATGTCATGACGAGATAAATCCACTGCAAGTAAGTCACGACGAGCGGCGGCCTGCTTGAGCATTTGTTCTGCCTGGGCGAGTTCCTCGATGGTCGTGCCGCTCAAAAGTTCCTGTAACTGGGCTCGCCGTAATTTGGAATTTGCCTCTGCCGCGTCAAGTGCAGCTTTGGCGCGGTCGAGCAATTCCGGCGAGGCGAGTTGTTTCGCGAAGATCTCCTGTACGCGCGTGTAATCGGTGCGGCGAAATGTCAATTCGTCTGTGGCGCCCTCCACGTTCGCCCTCGCCGCGGAAATTTGCTCACTTCTCGGTCCTCTCACGAGTTCGTCAAGTCGTGCTTGCGCTTGCCCGAGCGCAGCATCGGACTCGGCAAGGCGCGCCTTTGCGCGAGCAGTGTCCTGGCGCATCAATAGCTGATCCGCCTGCACGGCTTCGCCTTCGGACACGAGTATCTCGACAACAGGTTCGGAATTTTCGGCGGTCAGTTCAATGCGATCGGAGGCGAGTTCTCCAACGATGCGGTCGTCGTTCGACGATGGGTCACAAGCGCTGATCATTAGCACGCATGCCATGGCTGCCCACTGACTATGAAGCTTCATGCTACGTCTCCTTTCATATGCGCAATGAGCAGGTCGATCTGTGTCCCGATTAGCTTGTCTGTGTCGGGACAGTTCTTCTCGAACAGAGATTTGAAGACAACCGAAAACAAGACCGGCATCGCGAAGAGATGTGGCAGGTCATTCACCGCCGAGCGGCGAAATTCTCCCTGCCGTACACCGCGATCAAGAATTTCGGAGAGTGCACCCAGACCCCGAGACACGACGTTGTCCCAGTAGAATTGCAGCAGGTCCGGGTGCTTCGGGCCTTCGGCGATCATCAGGCGGATGAGAATGGATATTGGTGATCCCGGCAGGGTCTTCACGAATTCAAAGAACGGGCCGCGCAGGAATTCTTCAGCGGACATCTCCGAGCTGTCGACTATGGCTGTCAGGGCATCGATCCTCGGCACGACGAAACTGCGAATGACCGCCTTGAACAGGTCCTCTTTGGTCTTGAAGTACAGGTAGAGCAGCCCCTTGCTGACACCGGCACGTTTGGCGACATCATCGACACGTGTCGCGGCATAGCCCTTTTCAGCGAACGCGGCGAGCGCGGCATCGGTTATTTCCTGGGGTCTGTCTTCCTTGCGGCGACGAAAACGAGGTTCTGGCATGAGCGAGCTCAATTACTGACTAGTAGGTCAGTAATTATAGTTAATGACCGACGAGTCAGCAAGTGAAATGAGTCACAAATGACGGATTCGTTCATAATGCGGCGCATGTTTACTTACATTGATCCGACCGTCCGGGAGCGCCTCGTCGCGGCAGGCACACTGTTCCGTATCGACAGGCAAGGCAACGAGGTGCCCATCGATCAGGCGGCGTCCGGCAGTGGCAGCATAAGCGCCCTGGGCCCCATACCACTGCCTTTGCTACTCGGCGAGAACACAGTCGACGTGCAGTGGTACGCGACTGTACGCAACACTGAACTGACGCAGATAGAGGACTTCGCGGCTGAGCTGCGTGCAAAGCACGGGCAACAGACATTTGCCGAGCTGGCATCGTCAATGGCCGTCAACAGTGTGCTGCTTATCGGTGATCCGGAGGACTGGTCAAACCCGCTCGTGCGCGTGCATTCGAGTTGTATGACCGGGGACGTGTTCGGGTCGCAGCGTTGCGAGTGCGGACCGCAATTTGAATCTGCGATAGATCTGATCAGTAACGATGAGCAGGGTGGCATGCTGATCTACATGTCAGGCCATGAGGGTCGCGGCATCGGATTGTGGGCTAAGGCCGCCACCTATCTGTTGCAGGACAGCGGTGAGGACACGTACCAGGCGAATCGCTCGCTTGGCCTGCCAGACGACTCACGCGACTTCAGCGATGCGGCAGCGCTCATAAAGTTCTTCCGCAAAGACGGGCCGTTTCGGCTGTTGACGAACAACCCGAAGAAAATCGATGACCTGACGGCCGCCGGATTGACCGACATCACGGCCGTAAAACATGTCTTCGGCGTCACTAAATCGAACCGCCGTTATCTGGCAGCGAAAAAGGACTGGGGCCACAAACTTGCCGACGAGGATATCGGCGAGGACTAAGCAGTACCGTGTCGTACCGACAAGTCCCGCTCAATCTCACTGATCATATTTCTGTCAATGCGGTAGAAATAGATCGCGACGATTCCCATCAGGGCAAATGCGGCGGGAAAAATGCTGAACATGAAGCGTATTCCCGCCATTGACGTCGCCGTTTGTACTTCATTTGCCACGAAGCCAAACCAGGACAGGATAATTCCGGCAAGACCCGCACCAACCGCAAGGCCCATTTTGTGCGAAAACTGCACAGTGGAAAACACCAGTGCAGTTGTACGCCGCCCGCTTTTCCACTCGCCGTAGTCAGCGCAATCCGCATACATGGACCACACCAGTGCCGGGGTCGGTCCCGCGGCTAACATTCCCGCACAATTGATAGCCACCATCAGCCAGTAGTAATTTGGAGGCGTGAAATAGAAGGCTGCCATCGAAAGCGCATTCAGCAGGGACAGTACGATCATTAGTTGGCGTTTCTCGAAACGTTGACTCAATGTTTTTGTCAACGCGACGCCGACCATCATCGCCAGTAGGCCCAATGACAGGAACACCGCGGTCTTGTCGAAGATCAGGAAAATCCGGGTGCCATCGTCGCCCACGTAGTACTTGAAGTAATACAACAAGGTGCCATTGCGCACGGCGATATTGATCAACGTGAAGATCCCGGTCGCGAACAGTGCTCTCCAGGGGCCATTTGCGAGCAGAGCCTTGAAATCCAGTTTCAAATCGGACTTCATGGGCGTGGGAACGACACGTTCTTTGGTTGTTGCAAACGTGATCCAGAATAAGGCAACGGAAACAACCGCGAAAATGGCCATGGTGAGTTGAAATCCAAGGGCTTCGTTGCCACCGCCGAGGATGTTTTTCAGAGGCGTGACAAACGTACCCACGAGCCAACCGGCAGCAAAGGCGCAGAAGAACCGATAGCTGGCAACCTTGGTTCGTTCGATCGACGAGGGTGATATCACGCCCATCAACGCCGAGTAGGGAACATTGATTGCGGTATAGGCGAGCATCATCAGCGAATAAGTTACGTAGGCATAAATGAGTTTGCCGGCATAAGAGAGGTCGGGGTTGGCGAACATTGCGTAGCCGCAAATTCCATATGGAACCGCGGCCCACAGCAAGTAGGGTCGAAACTTACCCCAGCGTGAATTTGTTCGGTCGGCAATCAACCCCATTATCGGGTCACTTACCGCGTCAAGTATCTTGGTCAGGAGAAACATGGTGCCAACAGCTGCGGCCGATAGCCCGAAAATGTCGGTGTAGTAATACAGCAGGAAAACATTGAACGTCGCAAAGAAAAAGTTGGACGCGGTATCACCAAGGCCGTAGCCAAGCTTCTCTCTAAATTTGAGTTTTTCCATTTACTTGCCTCGCCGCGCCTCGAGCTGCAATCGAATCTCGTGCGCTTTTTCTTCTGTTATCGAGTAGGAGGCGATCGCCCAGATGGCGATGCCTGACGCGACGACTGGCACGAATGCGTCAAAAAATCTCATTGCCGTGATCGTCTGCTCGGACTGACCGCCCTGTAACGCAACATCGAAGCCGGTCGCATTCAAAAGCAGGCCGCCACCCGCAATTGCGACTGCTTGTCCGAGCTTCACAACCCACCAGAAAATGGACCCATACATGCCTTCGCGTCGCTCATTCGTCTCCAGTTCGTCCATGTCGATTACGTCGGCGATCATCGAGCCCATTAGCGTAAACAATCCTCCGAGGCCAAAGGCCATCAATGGCGCGGGAATGAGCACGAGCCATGGGTTATCGGGGGTATAGCAAAACCATTTGAGCGCATAACCCACCATCGAAATTCCGATGGCAACGAAAAATGCACGCCGCTTTCCGATCTTCGTGGCGAGCCACGTGACGATGGCGATCACGCCGAGTGCAGAGATAGTTTGCAGCAAACCCGAATGGCCGACGAACTTGGCGCCCTCGGTCGCATCGCCGCCAAAGATGTAATAAATGATGACGTAGGACTGGAACGCAGCGATCAGAATGAAACTGTTGAACACCAGGAAGGTTGCGGCACACAGTTTCAGGAAAGGCTTAAACTTCAGTGTGATGGCAAAGCCCCTGAAAAAATCACGCATGCCGTCGAAAAACGTGTGTTGTCGTGGCTGCGCAGTTTCGGGATCAAAAGCAAATCGCTCACGCAGGAAAATCGCCGGCAGAACACCCACCACAATGACGACCGCCGCGATCATTAGTGCCAGGCCTGCCGCGCCCTCAACCTCATTGTCAAACAGGCTCTTGCTGTACATGATCGCGAGAAAATAGGGCGAGATCATGTACGCGATCTGGCCAACAAAATTCTGCGTACCCATCAGGCGCGTGCGTTCGTGATAATCCGGCGTGAGTTCATAGCCAAGCGCAACCCAGGGGGTTACGAACACCGTGTAGGCGAGATAGAAAATGAGCGAGCCGGACAGGAAATACCAGAAGTACCAGGCTTCGCTTTTGCCGACTGGCAACTGCCAAAGCAACGCATACACAATGCCAACGGCTATCGCGCCGACGAAGATATACGGGCGCCGGCGGCCCCACCGGGTTCGGGTATGGTCGGATATATACCCCATCAATGGGTCGGTGATGGCATCCGTTATACGCGGCAGGGCACCCAGCAGCCCGACAAGAGCCGGGTTCATTCCGAGGCCAAGGTTCAGCACGATTACCATACCGCCAATAGCGGCTGCGAGCAGATTGTTGACCAGGGCGCCGAGGCCGTAGACGAGCTTCTGATGAAGCGGAATGCGGTCTTCAGGCGCTGTTTGGTAGTGCTTCATTGTGGGGCATCGTGTATCATATTGACAGCGCTGTCAAACGTCGCTAAAAGCTCGGTGCGGCGATGCCGGATAACCAGCGGTACAGCCGAATTGGGGGAGAAACCATTTCACACCCTGCAAAAAAACTACTATTGGCCGCGAGTTGCGGCCTGTGCTGGATGACGACTATGAGTGTCACGATCGCGGAATCAGGAAAAGAACCTGCAGCCATCGAGCAGCGTGTCGAAGCGTTACTCGGGCAAATGACGCTTGCCGAAAAAATTGGCCAGATGACCCAACTCGACGCAAGTAGCGAAAACCCCGAGGACTATCTCGGCGAGCGCCTGCGATCTGGTCGGCTCGGATCCGTCCTGAATCTTGCCAATGCCGACGTGACCAACGAGTTGCAACGCATCGCTGTCGAGGAGAGCAGGCTGGGCATCCCGTTACTGGTAGGGCGAGACGTCATTCATGGATTTGCCACGATCATGCCGCTACCACTGGCGCAGGCGGCGAGCTTTAATCCCGAGATTGCGCGAGATGGAGCGCGTATCGCTGCACTTGAAGCTGCGACGGCCGGAATTAACTGGGCCTTTGCACCGATGATCGACATCTCGCGAGATCCGCGCTGGGGCCGTATCGCCGAGAGCTTTGGCGAAGATCCACATCTGACAAGCGTAATGGGCGTGGCAACGGTCGAAGGATTCCAGGGAGGCGACCTTGCGGCTAGCGGCACAATTGCAGCGTGTGCCAAGCATTTCGCTGGCTACGGCGCGAGCGAGGCCGGGCGCGACTACGCGACAACCAACATCCCCGAAAACGAGTTACGCAATGTTTATCTTCAGCCCTTCAAGGCAGCTGTGGATGCCGGCGCTGCGACGCTTATGACCTCGTTCAGCGATGTGAACGGCGTGCCGGCTACGGGCAACGATTTCCTGCTGCGCCAGGTGCTACGGGAAGAGTGG
>JAOTUU010000377.1 GCA_029863705.1 Gammaproteobacteria bacterium | reverse complement strand
TCGATATTTATTGCGCGCCAGCGAATTTTCGTTCGAGCAGTTTGCTTGGCAAACCGCCGCCACTGAACCTGTTAATCCCGGCGAGCGAATACTCTTCGCCGGTCGCGATGGCGCGTGCAGCGAGCAAGCCGCTCTTGATGGCCGGTCCGATACCCTCGCACATGTCACGGGTCGCAAGGCCGACGGAATCGCCGACGATATAAGCATTTCGATCGCTCACGATGTCGACATCGCCGCGAAGAAAGTAGCTGTAGCCCGTGGGATTGTATTGATCGTAGCTAACGAGGCCGCGTTTTGTCAGCTTGTCGACAAACTTGCCCCAATAATCCCGAACGTTGCCACCCTGTTGCTTCAGTTGCTCGGCCATGCCGCCAAGTCCAACGTTGATGTAACCGCCTGCCTTCGGCACGTACCACGCATACCCCGGCAAGCCGTCGTCGAAAAACCAGAGGTGACACGCGGGGTCTTTCCAGTCGTAGGCGAACTCCTGTTCGTAAGTCGCGGTTTGCAGCGCACTGTTGTGCGGATTTCTTTCATGAAAAAATGCCCGGTAGACCGGGCAGGCTGTACCGCCTGCACCGACCAGGTATTTGCAACGAAATGCATCGTCAACGATGTAGTCGCCACCGTCCCGCTGGATTTCACGAACCTTGTGTCGCAGCACCGTGGCGCCAGCGCGCTGCAGCAGGAATTCGTCGAACTCAAAACGACGAATAGAATGTTGACGGGACTTCGGCTTCGCGCTGAGCATCTTCCAGTGCAGGTGGAGCTCATCGAAGGTCATCAGGCTGAGCGGATAGTCGTTCGGATCAAGCTCGAGATCTGACATCGCTTCGGGGGTAACCCAGCCGGCACACAGCTTGGGCCGTGGGAACTTGGCCCGATCCAGCACGAGTACGTCGAGCCCTGCCTCGCGAAGTTTCCAGGCGCAGCTTGAGCCCGCGGGGCCACCGCCTACGACTATGGCATCGGCCACTTGCACGTCAATGCCTCCCCGAGGCCCCCGGATACTGGTATTCGCGCGTCCACGGTACCTTGTTGTTGCCGCGCGGCGTGAAGACAACCTGGAAGAGCTGCAGCGTGCCCGACTGGAATCCCGCCGACGAACCGGCAAGGTACAGGCGCCACATCCGCACGAACTCCTCGTCGTACATGTCGGCAACTTCGTCGGCCACGGCTTCGAAGTTCTGCAGCCAGCTGGCGCAGGTACGCGCATAGTGCGGCCGCAGATTTTCGACGTCGAGTATCGAGAACTTCTGCGGTTCGAACACCCGCATCATCTCGCTCAAGCTCGGGATGTGCCCGCCGGGGAAAATATGTTTGACGATCCATGGATCGGTTCTATCCGGAAAACTGCGCCCGATCGAATGGATAAGGCCGAATCCTTCGGGCTTGAGGCTGCGCTTAATGAGCGTGCCCAGGGTCCTGAAGTTGGCCAAGCCGACATGCTCCAGCATGCCAACTGAAACGAATGCGTCACACCGTTGGTCGACCTTCCGGTAGTCGTCCTCGACGAACGTCACGCGGTCGTCCAGGTTCTTCGTCGCCGCCCTCTCCCTCGCGAAAGCAACCTGCTCTCTGGAATTGTTGTATGCGACCACTTCGACGCCGTAGTGCTCGGCCATATGGATCGCCAGCGCACCCCAGCCGCAGCCGGCCTCGATGACCTTCTGCCCGGGTTGCAGTTTCAGTTTCCGGCAGACGTGGTCGAGTTTCGCGACCTGCGCTTCGGCCAGCGTCGCAGCCGGCGTGTCGTAGTAGGCACAGGTGTACACCATGCGTTCGTCGAGCCACAGCTTGTAGAAATCGTTACCCAGGTCGTAGTGGTGGCGCACATTGTTCCGGGAGCGATCGAGCGAGTTGACTCGAAGCGCGTGCAGCAACGACCGAATCTTGGGGCCGTAATAGCCGCTGTCATTCTTATCCGTGATGGCCCTCGTGATTTCGTTGGCTAACGCCAGCATATCGCCGTGGATCTCTATCAGTCCCTCTGTGTAACACTCGCCAAAGCCGAGGGACGGAGATCGCAGGAGTTCAAAGATCGCCTGCCGCTGACAAAACTCCATGCAAGCAACAGGGTGGGCGTCCGTGACCGGGAACTCATCGCCGTTCCAGAGGCGGATCGAAATACGCGGATTACCAATGCGACTCATGATCCAGAGGATCAGGGAGCGATCTAAACTGGATTCGGAGAAGATCCGGCTACTCTCAATTGCCATGCGCTGCACCTCTTTATGGACGCTTTGCAAACATTCTGCCATTTCTCAGTATTTACGACCATTGCGGCTGGCCGAAGGCCCCGGCTTTTCAGCTGTGCGCGGTGCCTAAAACTCCTCGGACCAGCCCTCTTCACCCACGAGTGGGACGAAGCGGACCGGCACCAGGTCTACTGTCTGGAAGTCGTCCTCTGCGACCCGTGTTACCCGAACGAGCTCCTGGTAGGCTTTGCTCCTGCCGACCGGTATGACCAGGCGCCCGCCAGTATTGAGCTGATATTTCAGTGTGTCAGGGACCTCAGGGCCGCCGGCGGACACGACAATGCCGTCAAACGGCGCTT
>JAOTUU010000376.1 GCA_029863705.1 Gammaproteobacteria bacterium | reverse complement strand
AATTTGACGGCGAAGACTATGTCTCGGTATTCGATTCATCGGACTGGGCCGAACGCGGTTTTTGCCGCAACTGCGGGACACATCTTTTCTACCGCCTGAAGGAATCCGGACAACATATGATCCCGGTCGGTTTTTTTGAAGACAGCGAGGGTCTGGCGTTCGAGAGCCAGGTCTTCATCGACGAGAAACCCGAATACTACGAGTTCGCGAACAAGACTAAAGATTTCACAGGTGCCGAGATATTTGCCATGTTTGGTTCTTCGTAACCGGGTAGAAGATGAGATCGGACGACCAAGCGCCAATGAAATTGTCTCCAACAACACCTGAAAACACATGGATTGAAAAATCGGTCGCATGGGCCATGCTTGGGCTGGCTGCCGGCATCGGCGGAGCATCGCTCATCGCCTTCGGTTTGTTTCTGTATGCCGGGCCGCTGGACCTCGTGGATTTCGATTTGGGCTTTGGGACCAAGCTGGCCATCGATGCCGGCCTGTCGATGCTGTTCTTCGTCCAGCACAGCTGGATGGTGCGCCGCTCCTTTAGACAGCGGCTGGCTCGCGTAATGCCGAAGCACTATCTCGATGCGGTTTATGCGATTGCATCAGGGATTGCGCTGTTCGCGGTTGTGTTGCTGTGGCAGGAGTCCAGGCAGATTATCTGGCAGGCAACAAACGGCTTATGGTGGACGGCGCGCATGATTTTCCTGCTTGCACTGGCCGTCGGCATCTGGGGCGGATTATCGTTGAAAGGGTTCGACAGTTTCGGCGTGCGGCCCATTCGGCACCGCTTCCGGCCTGAGCCGTCGCGGCCTTCATTCTTGGTGGTGCAGGGCGCCTACCGATGGGTACGTCATCCTTTGTATCTCGCAGTGCTACTGATGATCTGGTCTTACCCGGTACTCACGATTGATCGTCTATTGTTCAACACGCTATGGACGATTTGGATTGTGATCGGCGCCGTGCTCGAGGAACGTGATCTGGCCGCCGATTTCGGTAGTGACTATCACGAATATCAGCGCAACGTACCTATGCTGATACCCACCAGGGTACCGAGTTGGTGAGCGACCCTTCCGCATTTCTGGCGCGTTTGTCGCGGCAACTACGGATTGTCAGCAGCCAAGAACCCCGATACGTTTGCCATTAGGCCAGATTGATTTCGCACACGCGTCACGATTGTCAGGTGACCAGGCGATGATGCTGCCGCATTTGGCCCCGTGGCAGCAGCTCCGGCCGCCACAAGTATGTTGGCGCAAGGAGGGAGGATATGCCTGTTAACCTCACACCAAGAGACGTCTCTGCCGATCTTGCAGGATTCAACTCGGTCTTGATCGCGTCCTGTCCCGTTTGTCCGCCAATGTGTATTGCCATGCAGAAGAAAGAACCCTTCATTGAGTTCTTCAAGCATGGAGTGAAGACCGCCGCATTTGAGGACTACATCCAGTCTATTCGCGATACGCTGGGAGAACGCGGCGTTCGGACCGGCGTCTTTTCCATTCACACCCCAACGCCAATGATGTGCCTGTGGACAGAGCGGCAGCGCAAGCGCCTTAAGAAGCGCGCCAAAGACTATGAGGCGGTGCTGATCCTGGCCTGTGATTCCGGTACGGAATCGGCCAAAGACGCCCTCAAGGACACGGATTGCCAAGTCATTCAGTCCCTGGACAGGGACGGGGTGATCAACGCCACGACGTCGATTCACTTTCCGCTGACCGTCGTCATGGAACATCAAAATGATTCGGGCCGTGCCGGGCAGGTGAGACGATGAGAAATATGATGAATTGGTGCTGTGGTCCTGACGGTCGTCCGGACTTCGACAAGATGATGAGATACATGGCTCGACATGACCGCGCCAGCAAGTATGACGCGGCGGGGTGGGCCCTGTTTTTTATCTGGGTAGGAATTGCCTGGCTTGCCGAAGTTAGTCTGGCCGTTGGTTTGCTGGGAGTAGCCGCTATTACATTGGGCATGCAGGCGATTCGCAAGATATACGGCGTGCGCGTGGAGGGTTTCTGGGTCCTTGTAGGACTTGGGTTCGCGGTGGCGGGATTCTGGCAGTGGGTTGATGTCGAGAAGCCGTTGGCGCCCATCGTACTAATCGCTATTGGCATTGCCTTGCTCGTTTGGAGAGTATGGCCATGGTCCAGGCACAGCGACGAGAGATAACCCAACCCCCTGCGGTTTCCGCTACGAATCGCCGCCGCTCTCAGCGATTGCCGAGACCACTTCGACTCACGTTTGTTGTGATCGCAGCCGCCGCCGTGTTTGCCGTTGTCGTTCTCTGGCCGGCCGGTCGTTTGGGCTGGGTAGCCGGTTGGGTCTATGTAGGCATCGTCACATTGTTTTTTCTCGTCAATGTCATCTACCTTGAGCGCGTAAATCCCGAGTTAATCGACGCCCGAATGCGTATGGGCAAAGGCACTAAAGGCTGGGATATCGCCTACGGTGTCATTGTTGGTCCAATCTTGATATCGATTTACGTCGTCGCAGGCCTCGATGCAGTTCGATTCGAGTGGTCGACGATGTCTCTATTATTCTGGCCGATCGGACTGATGCTATTTATTTCGGGTATGGCCCTTTT
>JAOTUU010000091.1 GCA_029863705.1 Gammaproteobacteria bacterium | reverse complement strand
TGCCACTGTCTTCGGCAAACCAACACTGGTGAGTACTGAAGAAGAGAAATTGCACGGCATGCGAGTGATCAGCGAACACCTGATGCCGGGCCGATGGGACGAGCTCCGGGAGCCGCTGCAGAAAGAGATCAAGATGACAGGCGTCATCGCGCTCGAAATCGAGTCAGCCTCGGCAAAGGTTTCAAACAAGATGCCGGCTGATGAGGATGAGGACTACGACATCCCGATTTGGGCCGGGGTACTTCCGCTGCGCTCAATATTCACAACGCTGCAGGATGATGGGCGAATTCACGCTGGCGTTGAGCCGTCTGCCGTTATCCGCGCCCTCGAGGGAAAATTACTTTAGGAGCCCGCTGTTCTCGGCCTCCAGCCGCAGCAATGCTTCTTTAGTGTCGAGACCGCCGCCGAAGCCCGTGAGGTCTCCGCTACTACCGATTACCCGATGGCAGGGAACGATTATAGGAAGCGGATTACGCGCATTTGCTGCACCAACTGCACGCACTGCTTTTGGGCGACCTATACGCTTCGCGATATCGCCGCAGGACACTGTCTCTCCGTAGGGAATGCGTAACAGCTCTTCGAGGACGCTGACCTGAAACTCAGTACCCGAGAGGTGCAGTGGCAGGTCGAATTCTTCACGTGTGCCGGCGAAGTATTCTTGCAGCTGACCGCAAGCCGTTGCCAACTTGTTCTCGTTGAAAATCCAATCGGGCTCGGGATCACGGCGCATCGATCCTTTCGGAAACCCGATCATGTGCAAAGCCCGATCATTACCAGCCAATAGCAAATCGCCGATGGGTGTATTCAAGTAGCAGTAGTACATCTTTAACCTCCGGAGTCTGACAGCGAGCTCCATAACAAAAGCGCAGCGTACGCTCGCCAGGGCCGCCAGGATTCGGCGCGCTTTTTCAACATCGCGGCACCGTTCTTGACATCGTTGCCCGTCGCCTTGAGCAGCCCAAGATCCGCCGTCGGAAATGCATCTGGATATTTGAGCGCACGCATCGATACATACTCAGCTGTCCAGGCACCGATGCCACGGACGGCCATTAACCTTTGGCAAAACATATCGGGATCATCGGCCTGTTCGAAATCTATTTCACCACGAGACGCCGCTGACGCCACCTGCCTGATTGTTTCAGCGCGGCTGCTTACTAACCCGATGTCGTTAAAGCGCGCGCGAGCGAGTTTCGCGGCTGTGGGAAAAAGGTGAGTTAGCGTCAGATCATCCGATGCCTGAGTTAAAGACGCCGGCAGCACGACTGGCTGACCGTAGCGTTTAGCGATTCTGCCAGCCAGCGTTGTGGCTGCTTTTACTGATATTTGTTGACCGAGGATCGCCCGAACCGTCAGTTCGAAACCGTCCCAGGCTCCGGGCACGCGTATTCCCGGATTACTCCGCAACAGCATCCGCAGTTGTTTATCAGCACCGAGAACATCGACGATATCGGCGAGTGGTGCATCAACATCCAGCATTTCACGAACGTGCTGCACAACCTGGAACATTCCCGTCGTCGCAATTCCGTGAAGCAACACGCGAATACTTGCATCTCGCTCGTCATGGCGAAATTCGATGACTCCGGGCTGACCTTGCACCGACACCGTTCGCAAATACGCTCCACCGGCAATCTGCTCTACACCGGGTGTGGCCCTGCCCGCCAAAAACTCGAGCATCCCGGCCCAGTTGAATGGCTTTCTATACGGCAGCCGTACGCTCAGTGCCGTGTTCCGGTCAAACACCTCGTCGCTGGATTTTCGCAGGTCTCTGGGCGAGCGCCCGTAGGTTTTTCTGAACGTGTCATTGAATCGACGCGTACTGCCGTAACCAGCGGCAATCGCCACATGGTTCATCGGTAATCTCGTTTGGTCGATAAGGCGCTTCGCAAAATGCAGTCGCTGAGTGTGTGCAACCGAAAGTGGAGATGCACCCAAATGCTTCGTGAAAAGTCGCCGCAGGTGACGGCTGGTCACGCCGAGCCGATCGGCGAGATCTTCAATCGAACCTTCATCAAGGGCGCCATTGGCGATAAGGCGAAGGCCACGACGAACCGTTGTGGATGTGCCACCCCACGCCGGAGTTCCGGGCGCACATTCTGGTCGACAACGCAGGCAAGGCCGCAAACCAGCCTCTGATGCCGCCGCGGCGCTTGGAAAGAACGTAACGTTTTTGGATTTAGGGGCAACAGCGGGGCACACGGGCCGGCAATAAATACCTGTCGTGCGGACTCCGACGAAAAACTTTCCGTCGAATCTCGCGTCCCGTGAAAGCCTGGCTCGCTCGTATACTTCGTGCTGTTGCATGAGGGCGCTGTCTAACATGCACATCAGTATACGCTGCAGGCAGAGCCAAACTAGCCATATTCGGACATGAACCTAAGGCTGTAGGAGCGCGCCATGCGCGCGATCGCGGCCGGGGGCCGATCCTGCATTCAACCAAGGAGGCCGCCCATGCACATGTATTTGATTTCGAGGTAGTCATCGAGGCCGTACTTCGAACCTTCACGGCCCTGCCCTGATTCCTTGATACCGCCGAACGGCGCCATCTCGTTCGAGATGATGCCCTCGTTGATACCAACGATTCCGTATTCCAGTCCCTCACCGACTCGCCAGATACGCCCCACGTCGCGTGCATAGAAGTAACACGCCAGACCAAATTCCGTGTCATTGGCCATTGCGATAGCTTCGTCTTCGGTCTTGAATTTGAAAAGAGGAGCGATCGGGCCAAAAATCTCTTCGCGGAACACACGCATATCGTCATTGACGTCGCGAAGTACGGTCGGCTCAACAAAGCAAGCACCTAGATCCGACCGGCCGCCACCGGTAACGACAGTGGCACCCTTGGCAACAGCGTCGTCGACAAATTTCAAAACATCGTTCGCGGCACCCTCGTTTATTAGCGGGCCAATGTTGACGCCGTCGTCAACACCATTGCCCATCGTCAGGTCTGCCATCGCTACCATGAGCTTGTCTGCAAACTCATCATAAACACCTTCCTGCACCAAGATTCGATTGGCACAGACACATGTTTGCCCGGCGTTACGGAACTTGCAGATAATCGCGCCCTTAACAGCCTCGTCAAGATCTGCGTCGTCAAAGACGATGAATGGCGCATTGCCGCCGAGCTCCATAGATGTACGTTTGACGGTTGCAGCACACTGTTGCATTAGCATTTTGCCCACTTGTGTAGATCCGGTGAACGTCAGCTTGCGAACAATGGGGTTGCCCGTCATTTCAGCGCCGATTTCTCGAGTAATCCCAGCGACGATGTTGATTACGCCTGCAGGCACGCCGGCTTTATCAGCCAGTTCGGCGAAAGCAAATGCGGACAGAGGCGTTTCGTTAGCGGGTTTGCATACGACCGTGCACCCCGCAGCCAGCGCCGGCGCGATCTTGCGTGTCAGCATTGCATTCGGAAAATTCCACGGCGTAATGCAGGCGACGACACCCACGGGCTGCTTAATTACGACGACGCGCTTGTCATCGGACGGCGACGGAATAGTGTCACCATAAATTCGCTTGCTTTCTTCGGCAAACCATTCGACATAGCTGGCGCCGTAGGCGACTTCGCCACGCGCCTCGGCCAGAGGTTTGCCCTGTTCGGCCGTCAGAATCTGTGCCAGATCCTCCTGCGCCTCCATCATCAGGTTAAACCACTTGCGGAGAATGGCCGCACGTTCCTTGGAAGGTCTCTTACGCCAGCTGATTTGTGCTTTTTCCGCTGCCTCGATTGCGCGCCGCGTTTCAGCGGTTCCGCATTTCGCTATCTCGGCAACGGTCTCGCCATTGGCAGGATTTAGAACGGCGAAAGTCTCGCCACTGTCTGCATTGATCCACTGGCCATCAACATAAGCCTGCGTTTTCAAGAGGCTCTTATCGGAAATCTGCATTCTCGCGTAACTCCCGGCTACGATCGGTGGGGTCCGCAAGTATGAATACTGCGATCCACCGGCGCAATGCAACGCCGGAGGATCGCATGCAGATAATAAGCTTATGCGGCTTTATTCTGGCCAGAGGTCAACCAGGTATCCAGCTCATCGCTACCACCGATGTATTGACCATCAATGAACACCTGCGGATAGGACGTCGCATCAGCAACAGCCCGGAGCGTACGGTCGGTGTAGTCGCGATTCAGAACAAGCTCTTCGAACTCGATGCCCGCATCGGCAAGCATGCCTTTTGCACGAGCGCAGAATGGGCAACCCGAACGTGAGAATACGGTGACATCATGCGGTCGCTCGGCCTGTGGATCCAGATAGGCAAGCATCGTATCCGCATCGGAGACGGCGAACGGGTCGCCCGGCTCGTCGGATTCGATGAACATTTTTTCTATAGCACCGTCACGAACCAGCATCGAGTATCGCCAGGAACGTTTGCCGAAACCCAGGTCTTCTTTACCAACCAGAAGGCCCATGCCGTCGGTAAACTCACCATTGCCGTCAGGCAGGAAGGTCACGCGATCTGCATTCTGGCTACGCTTCCACTCGTCCATTACGAACGCGTCGTTCACCGATACGCAAATCACGTCATCGATTCCGCGTGCCGCAAACAACGGCTGGAGCTGGTTGTAGCGTGGCACATGTGAAGACGAGCAGGTCGGCGTAAACGCACCAGGCAGTGAGAAGAGGACCACCGATTTTCCAGCGAAGATATCGTCACTAGCCACATCGACCCACTCATGGTCGCGGCGAGTTTTAAATATCGTGTTAGGGACACGTCGTCCTTCAATGTTGTCAAACATGTTCTTGCTCCGGGATTTATTTGATGCGGTGCAGCTTATATCTGGCACAGTGATGAGTAAAATGGTTTAATTAGCATACTTTATTCGATTTTTCCGATTATGCAATTACCGAGCACAAAACAACTCCAGTACTTTGTGGCGCTTGCCGATGCTGAGCATTTCGGGCGCGCTGCCGAAGCCGCGCACGTATCCCAGTCCGCGTTTAGTAATGCGATTAAAGAGCTGGAAGTCCGACTCGACACCCAGCTTGTCGATCGTACAAATCGGCGCGTCACAATCACTGCCACCGGACAACAGATCGCGACGCAGGCTCGACTCTGCCTTCGCGACGTCGAAAGCCTGGTTGAAATGGCGGCCGGACAGAAACAACCGATGACAGGGAGTTTGCGGCTTGGCGTCATTCCAACGATTGCGCCCTTCCTGCTTCCGCGCGCGCTGCCAAAGCTGCGCCGCCAGTTCCCCGACTTGAGCCTGTACCTTATAGAGGATCAAACACATCGGATTTATGAGCGATTGATGCGCGGCGAACTTGATGTGCTGCTGCTCGCTTTGCCGTGGGAAATGCGGGGAGTCGACACCGAAGTGTTGTTCAATGATCGCTTCTGCCTGGCAAGTCGCCAGGGCACCAGCAAAGTCGACCCGAATAATTACCGTTTCAATCGACTGGATGCCGACAGCGTTTTACTGCTCGAGGAAGGGCATTGCCTCAGGGATCATGCGCTTGAAGCCTGCAAGATTCGAAATACTCAGAAGGTGCAACCATTTGCGGCGAGCAGCTTACTGACTCTTGTTGAGATGGTGGATGCTGACCTGGGAATTACATTTCTACCGGAAATGGCACAAGACTCAACGCTGCTGAAGAATACGCGGGTCCGCATGCATCCGCTTGGCGAAAACAGTCACCGAAAAATCAGCCTTGCATGGAGGAAGGGTAGCGATCGCGTTGAGGAGTTCAAAATACTTGGGGAGTTTTTTCGCGGTTTCGACGCGCGTTAAGCGACGTTTTCTGGAAGCCTTTTTCCTGTTATTGGGAGACCAGATTGTTCATAGGACACTTCGCTCTGGCACTCGGCGCAAAAAAATATGCTCCCCAGGCATCGCTGGGAATTCTCTTTCTGGCATGTCAGCTGGCAGATATTATTTGGCCCAACCTGGTTCTTCTTGGGATTGAGACCTTGCGAGTTGAGCCCGGTATAACCGTCATGACACCGCTCGAATTCGTGCACTACCCGTATTCGCACAGCCTGATAGCTATCTTGCTATGGAGTGCGGTATTCGCGGTTTTGTACTGGCTACTAACCCGTTCAGGAACAAAAGCGGCAATAGTAATTGGCACATTGGTTCTCAGTCACTGGATCCTGGACGTTATTACCCACCGACCGGACATGCCGATCACCCTCTCCGACTCGCCCCGCATAGGGCTGGGCCTCTGGAACAGTCTTGGTCTCGCGGTTTCGGTCGAACTCCTGCTTTTCGCTGCCGGTGTCTGGCTGTACGTCCGTCACACAAGAGCATTAGATCGGATCGGCTCTATCGGTTTCTGGAGCCTCGTCGCATTTCTGGTCGTTATCTATGCGGGTAATTTGCTCGGCCCACCGCCGCCATCGGCGACAGCCGTGGCATGGTCCGCGCAGGCTCTATGGTTGGTAATCGCCTGGGGTTTCTGGGTCGACCGCCACAGGTTGGGGAGACCTCCACAAGCGATGGCCAACGCTCGCGGTTGACTCCCCCTATCCGACCATTGGCTGACTGCCTCGGCATGCCGCTATCTACTGCTCCACGCCACTCTCAACTTCAAACAGCTCTTCCAGAAGCCGGTACCACTCCGCATATTGCGTATCGACCCAGCCTTCGAGCTCGGCGACCCGAGTCTCCATCGCCGCAATGGTCGGACCAACTTCATTGCTGAATGCCACTGCCAGGCTGTCCTGTTCCTGTGCCGTGATTCTGTCCAGCTTGTAGTTATCGTAGAGATTCAGCAACGCTTCATAGCTGCCTCGAGGTGCACTCGATTTCGTACTTTGTGCCCGCCTCGCGTCTTCGGCCTGATACCCAATGACCTTGCGACGATATTCACGCCACAAATCGTATATCGACGCGATCTCTGCGTGGAGTTCCTGAAACTTCGCGTCTATAGCGTCCGTAATCACATACTCTGCGCCGCGTATGCGTTCGATCCGATCAAGCATCGGATCGTCCCTGGCGGGCAGACGATGAATTGTGAACGTGCCATCGTCCGCCTTGCTCAAGTAGTCACCGAATGCCGACGGTGCCAGCTGTTTGGCATGGCGCAGCAACGCGATCTCGACAATGTCGGCAAGTACTTCGTCTTCAAGCTGAGCGCGTGCTAACAGGAGACTCTCGGCGATTTCATCGTAGAGCTGCTGATAGCCCGGCGAACCAGACCCGCTGCCGACTGTCGCATGACTATCTGTCACCTTGCCGACGAATGCCTTATCGAGCCACACGCGGCCGCTTGCGTCGACGACCCGTATCCTGAGTTCCAGAGTTTCTCCGTCGGATTTCAAAATGGTGCCTGACACAAGCAACTCTGCAGCAACGTCTGGCCTGGGTACGACCCTCACTGCACCCCACTCAGTCGTCTTGACCAGCGTTTCGCGCAACACGAATGGCAGAAACATTGCCTCGATCTCACGAATCTGTGGAAACACCTGCAGGTCGCGGTGCAACGACAAATCTTCAGGGACACCTGTGTCAAAAACCGCGATGGATACGTTGAGCGCCGATAACTCGCGTGCATCCTCAACAATAAACGTGTCAGCCCCGGCAAACCTCAGCGGAATGCACATCAACAGGATGATTATCCTCGATACCCGAGACGTGCAGACTTCTGCCGTGATCCTGGTCATCGCACAATCTCAGTAGTGCTGCACACGCGCTTCATACTGAACGTCTCGATACAATTGAAGTCAGAGGTGGGCCGCTCGAATTTGCTATAGAAGCGTCGCAGCGTGAACGGAATTCGCGACGTCGTGGACGACACCGTTGTAACTACTCGCATTTGCTGACCATCCGTGGACATTGTGAAACGGTGCGTAACTTGCAGGCCGCCTCGCAGCACGAGATTGGAAATCAACTGGTTGCCAATCCAGCCGCAAATCTCGGTGCCGTTGTCATTCTCTATGGCCTTTGCGACACCGTCATAGAACGCGCACAGCATGGCGAAGTCGTCCTTTCGTGCGATGCTGATTTCATGCTTGGTTTGAGAGATCGTTAAGACATCAGGGCGAGTGATCAACTCGGCGAGGCGAGCCAGCGCCAGGAGCGAATCCATTTGCTTCGACGCCGAGGGATCCGTGCCGGAACCCGCCGGGCGTCGTTGGTCCGGCAAGGTGCGGATAAGTTTGTTATATGCGTCACGAAGGACAGCGTTTACCTCATCGTCACGCGCGTAGTTTCGTTGCCAGGATCCGCTGAAGTTCGCCGGCATTCTACGTTCGAAGCGAATCCTCTCGTCACTGATAACAGGCTGTTGCGAACACGCCGCAAGCAGCAACAACAGGACGACCGTGAACGATATTCGCAACATTAGTTGTGCAACTACTTTGAAGGCCGCAGGCTGCGATTGGCCAACACCAGGTACAGTGCCGCCGAGATTCCCGAAGCACCAAATAGCATGGTCATAACGACAATCTGATACTTCGCTGCCACCATCGGTGAAACGCCGGACAGAATCTGACCGGTCATCATCCCCGGCAGTGCCACGAGGCCGACCGCAAACAGGGTATTGGTTATCGGTATCAACGAAGCGTGCAACGCAATTCGGCGCGCTTGTGCATACGGTGCTCCTCTGTCGCATTCAGACTGAAATCTTTCGGCTGCAAGACTGACAGCATTCATTGAACCTGCAAAGATCATTCCTGAGAGCGGCACGACATAGCGCGGACTGAACCATGGTTCAACGTCGATAACCACCTGGGTGACCAACGCGAGAGTCAGGATACCGCCGACGGCAATAGCGCCGAGTGAGTTGAGATATATCTGCGGCTGCTTTTCTCGCAGCGGCCGAATAGCGATCCAACTCGCCGCAGTTAGCATGACCAGCAGAACTGCAATGACGATTGCCGGCTGATCTGTCTCAAATATATATACGAGCACGTAGCCAATGAGCAACAACTGAACCAGCATTCGCAGCGTAGCGTAAATCGCAGTTTTGGCGCCCGCGGACCAGAAGAACATTATTCCGATGACCACTGCCACTGGCAAAATAGCGAAGATCAGTCCCTGTAGGGAAATTTCTGTAAGCACTGGGTCCATCTGAATTCCTAACCGTGAATCACGGCCCACTGAATTTGGCAAAGAGTGATATTCCCATAAACCGCTGTGAAAATGGGTTTCCGGGACCGAGAGCTTCGGCCTGATCTTCGGCGCGCTGTTCCTCGTTCAAGTCCTAGGGCTTGTACGTATTGTATGCAACGCGCTCCGCCACCATTAATACAGAGGCGGTGCGAGCCCCGTCTTGCAACGACTTACCGCGTCGACTTGGAGCGGGATCATGTTTACGAGAAAACGATATTGCCAATTAATTGTTGGACTGTTCGCCGTGCAGTGCTATATGGCATCAGCCGCAGACACCGACCGCGTACGATTTGAAGGGGAGGGCAACGGGCGAACGGCTGTGTTTGAGACAGACGGACCGTGGATGCTCGATTGGAGCATACGCAGCGACCTGCCGTCGCAAGCCATTTTTGAAATGCGTCTTCACGAAGGCGTGTCCGGTGACTACATAGGCAGTCTCGTCGAACTGCATGGCACAGGGAGCGGCCTTAAGCTATTCGAAGAGGGCGGCGACTATCAGATCGCCATCGTAGCCCGGAATGTCGCCTGGGAACTGGAGATAACCCAAATCAGTGAGGAACAGGCGGCTGAAACCAAGCGCCTATCGATAGGCGGGCCAACGCTACTGGACTCAACCAGGGAGACGCTCCGCCTCGTTCGAGAGGGTACTTTCAGTGAATGGCGGCCGGAAGGTAACGACGCCTTGCTGTTGTTCGACAACAATCGAATGCGTTGGCGTGCGACATTCGCCCAGCCGTGCCCGGGACTGGAGTCAGCCACGGTTATTTCCTTTGTGACATCGGTGGCCGGGAGCCTGGAAGATTACGATTCGATTCTACTCGAGGATGGCACTCGCTGTTATTTCGATCGGGTTGTACCCACGCTTCTGGACTAGTCCGAAGAGCGTTCGGAAGGTGGTGGGATCTCCGTCGGCAGTTCCGGCGGCACTTTTATTGGAGTTTCGGGTACTTCGATTGGCCTACCCGGGGGAATGCCTGGCGGTATCTGTTCCGGAGGCAATTCTGTCGGGCTATTCGGTGGAATATCGGGTTCGCCGTTGTTCAATTCTGCGCCGATCTGCGGAAATCTCCACAAAGGGGCCAGGCTACTGATCACCATCATCTGGTGGCCGAATCTCCGATCTGCCGAGTATGGTGAGCAGACAGTTGATTTGATCACCCTCTCGCTGCTTGATATCGATCAGCCCCTCGTCAGAATCCTGCAGCAGCTGTAGTGCCGCCTCGAGTTCACTGACGGTCGCCTTCGTATCGAGGATCTCGAGTGCCGTGTGATCCTCTATACCTGGGCACAGTCGAACAATTTCGTCATGTGTAATGGTTGTCATACGTCTATCTAACACCATGCTTTGTCGTGCTGCTATCAGGGTTTGTACACACCCGAAATACATCGCGACGCCGGCCGACTCCTTACGTCAGACATCAATCCGTCAAGACGAAGGTTACCTTCATATGGACCCGATATTCACTGACTGTCTCTCCGTTGACGACAACCTCCTGGCCCTGGATCCATGCGCCCTTGACGTTCTTCAGGGTTTTTACGGCTCTGGCGACTCCGGTCTTGATAGCGTCTTCAAAACTGGTCAGTGAAGTCGCCGTTATTTCTGTGACTCTTGCAACTGTCATTTTCTTCGTCCTTCGAAAATAATTCCGCGCTTTTCAACCTATCAGGGGCCGGCGATCGCGACGATACGGAGAACTGCTTAAGCGATAACTCGTATGGAAAATGAGTCTTCGTGCCCCAATATAGAGCACAGGATTGGACAAGGTCGCTGGGAACATTATAGCCAAGCACCATCCGAGCCCTTGAGGTTGCCTGTGCACGCGAAAAATACGCTGCCGCTGTCAGGAAATGCCTTCGATGTACTCAATTGCCTCCTGCTCACTAACCACATCAGCATATTTTGCATTCATATCAAACAGGCTGGCATTGTGCGGCTCAATATGTCGGTCTCCGCAGGCGTCACGTACAACTATCGGGACAAATCCGTGGGACATGCAATCTACACACGTTGCGCGGACGCAGCCACTAGTTGTCAGCCCCGTTATGATCAATGTATCGATTCCCTCTGCGGTTAGCGTCGAGGCGAGTGAAGTACCAAAGAAGGCGCTGGGATACTGCTTCGAGATGACAAGTTCATCATTTGCTGGTTCGAGACCACTCGGCCAGGCGCCCATCGGATTGCCCTCGACAAAGTTTTTCAGCGTCAAAACCTTCTCAATAAACCGGCCCGCATTGCGATGCGATCTGTCGATGACAATATTCGTCATGATGATCGGTACATCCGCAGACGAGGACTTGGTAGCCTCGCGAATACGCAGCGCCGATTTGAG
>JAOTUU010000375.1 GCA_029863705.1 Gammaproteobacteria bacterium | reverse complement strand
TTCTGTCGGTAGGCATTGACTACGGCCGCATACTGCTCATCGGCGACACGGACTTTTTCGGCGACCCCGTGAATACCGCATCGAAGCTCGGCGAAGATCTCGCCATCCACGCGGAGACACTGGTAACCAAGCGTGCCCTCGAACACTCCAACTTCCAGGTCCCGGAGCTTGCAGAACGCATGGTCGCGCGGATATCAGATATCGAGATCAAGTACGTGCGACTCCCGATGACTGAGGAAAACGAGAGCTACTGACACATGGCCCAGGGTATCGACGACACGCAGGCGCTGCGACAGATTCTCGAGGTCACACGCAAGCTCGCTGCACCTTTCGATCTCGACACGATGCTGGCTGAGGTTGTCGATGCATCCCGCAGGGTGCTAAATGCTGATCGAGGCACGGTCTTTCTTTACGACAGCAATGCTAACGAACTGGTAGTACGTGTCGGCACCGGGCTAAAGCAAATTCGAATTCCTGCAGACAAAGGCATCGTCGGTGAATCCGCCCAGACGCGAAGGCTCATCAATGTGCCGGACTGCTACGCGGATGACCGCTTCAACCGTGATATAGACAGGCAATCGGGCTATCGCTCTCGCTGCATGCTGACCATCCCGTTGGTGGGCTACGAGGATTCCCTTGTCGGTGTTCTGCAGATACTCAACAAGCACAACGGGGTATTCGATGAGAAGGACGAATACGTGGCCCAAGCGCTCGCCGCGCAGGCTGCCGTCGTGCTGCATCGGGCCGCCGTCACTGAACAGATCATCGAATCCGAACGCCTTGATCGGGAAATAACGGTCGCACGTGACGTGCAAATGGGTACCTTGCCCAAGAGCATGCCCGAAATAGCAGGCTACGAGTTTGGTGGTGCGTTTGCGCCGACGGACCAGACCGGTGGCGATCTTTACGATTTTGTGCCACTCGACGACAAGCGCTTATTCCTGTTGATGGGTGATGCGACCGGTCACGGAATCGGTCCGGCGCTTAGCGCAACACAGGTTCGCGCCATGCTGCGCGTCGCTATTCGGCTAAACTCGAGCCTCGATGATGCCTTCGTGCAAATCAACAATCAGCTCTGCGAGGACCTGCCTGATGACCGGTTTGTAACCGGGTTCTTCGGTCTCCTGGACGCAACAAGCAACACAGTGACATTTCACTCGGGCGGACAGGGTCCGATCATGCATTTTCATGCTCGCAGGAATGCATACGACTGGCACGAAGCGACAACATTTCCGTTGGGCTACATGCCGCAAACCGATCTCGGCCAGGCTGTTGTCTCACAATTGGAGCCGGGCGATGTACTGGGCCTGATATCCGACGGCATATATGAGTATGAAAACGAATCTGGCCTGCAATTCGGGCAGCAAGGCGTAATCAACATAATTGATAACAACCCTGACGCAAGTGCTCAGGAACTGGTCGACATGATCATGCTTGGCGCCAGGAAGCACGGCGGCACGGCGCCGCAGGCGGACGACATTACGATAGTACTGGCACGACGACTTCCGGAGTAAAGCGTCCCGAACGATATGCTCAGACACTTCGCCAGAAACTACGATTCACTCGCCGCGATCTATGAGTTCGCGGAGACGATTCTTGCGGACCACGAGATAGGCGAAGCGGTACGCTTTCCAGTACACCTTGCGATGGAAGAGCTTTTTACCAATATGGTGAAATACAGCCCCGATTCCGACGGCGAGATTGGCGTAGACGTTGTGGTTGATGGTGGCGCTGTTACGGTTACGCTGACCGAAGATGATGTCGACGAATTCGACGTAACCCGGCCCCGCGATGTCGATACCAGCGCTTCGCTTGCGGAACGGACCCCCGGCGGGCTGGGCATTCATTTGCTGCAAAATATCGTCGATAAGCTCGAGTACGAGTACCAAAATCGACGAAGTAGAGTAATATTTACCAAGGAGTCAGGATATCAACATGTTCGAGATTGACTACGGCGACGACGGGGAGGTCATGTGCAGCGGGCGTTTGGACGCATCGCAATGCGCCAAGGCACAGTCGTTCATGGACGAAATCGCCGATACCCGGACACTGGATTTTTCCCGGCTGGAATATATCTCCAGCGCCGGACTGGGTATACTGCTAAAGACGCAGAAACGTCTGGCCGAAAGCGGTTCAGCCCTAAGAATAACAAACGTCAACAATCACATTTACGACGTATTCCGCTACTCCGGCTTCAACGCCATTTTCGACATAAAAGCAAAAGAATAAGAGGTCGAATCGCGTCTTCACCAACTTTTTGCCGGGTCAATTGTATGTATGAGTAAGACAGACGATACAAAGTTGATTGAGAGGTGCATTGGTGGTGACCGCAAGGCCTTGGAAACCTTGTTGATCCAATACGAGAAACCCGTGTTTAACGCCGCGTTTCGCATGCTGGACAGCAGGGATGATGCAATGGATGTTACCCAGACGGTTTTCCTGAAGGTCTTCGAGAACTTGGATCACTATGACCCGTCGCGCCGCTTTTTCAGCTGGATCTATCGCATCACGTTGAACGAGTCAATCAACTGGCTCGGCAAGGCGAATCGGCTACAACCGTTGAAACAGGAAGCCGTGGATGAAGGCAG
>JAOTUU010000374.1 GCA_029863705.1 Gammaproteobacteria bacterium | reverse complement strand
GGTTGTGCGGGAAATTAACGATGATCAGGCGAGTCTTATCGTTGACGGTCGTTTTGAGTTGTTGCCAGTCGATGTGAAAATCGAAGCCGTCATCCGAAATCGAGAGTGGCACATGTCGCGTGATACCACCGGCCAGCGTGACGGAGGGTTCGTAGGAATCGTAGGCGGGGTCAAACACAACTACCTCGTCGCCAGGTCGTACGATAGCCTGGATGGCACTGAATAAACCCTCTGTTGCGCCGGTACATACCGTGATTTCGCTGTCCGCATCAACGACCCTGCTTTGCAGGCGTTCTGTTTTCTCGGCGATAGCTCTGCGGAGTTCTGGTAAGCCGGTCATTGGCGCGTACTGGTTACCGCCATGTGCGAGGTGATAGGAAATCCTGTCGGTTAATTCCTGCGGCGGATTGAAGCTCGGAAAACCCTGTGACAGGTTTATTGCACCGCAGTCCGCAGCGAGCTGGCTCATGACTGTAAATATCGTAGTGCCTACGTCAGGCAGCTTGCTCGTAGGAGGCGCTCGCATAGTGCGTCGACTCGACTAAAGCGATCTGCAATACAGGTCGACAGCAGTTTCGACGTCGCCGGCAAATCCCGTTTTCACGAGCTGCACATTCTGCTCCAGATTTGCAAGGCTCCTGGCCATGAAGTGACTAAGGAGAAGCGACTTCGCGCCTGCAGCTGCCGCAATTTCGCCAATTCGGCTCGGAATCGCGTGCAACTGTCTTGCACCATCGCCAGCACCCTCTGGAATCGGCATGTGCATGACCAACAGCGTGGCGTCTTTGGCGAAATCAGCGAAGTCCTCGTTGCTGCCGTTCTGGTCGCTTGCAAAGACTATTGACTCGCCTCTTACATCAACTCGAAACGCGAGCGCCGGGACAATGCCGTGTGGTACATGTATCGCATAAATCGCAATGTCATCGCTCTCACCCTGCAGCAGGTTTCTCTCGGGCGAGACGCTATCGCCAACCTCGATAGCCTTTAGTTCAGGCAGTCCACCGGTGCCATCGAGGTAGCCGGATAAATATCCGTACGCGCCCTGGCTACCGTCAAGGATGCTCGTCAGGTAGTTATCGAGTCCGGGGAATCGACTGCTGCCGCCTGGTCCGGCCACACTCAGCGCCCGCTGTCGCTTCGCAAAGTTGCCAGACTTCATCAGCGCTGCAAAATCCGCGGAGTGATCGGCATGAAAGTGACTAAGGCCCATGAAGTCCAGGTCGAGAAAGTCCGCATTAGCTTCTCCGAAACGAAGAAAACTGCCGCCGCCGGTATCGATCATGACCCGAGATTCTCCGTCGATCCAAACCAGGTAGGAAGAAGAGGCGCGTGCATCGTCGGCTATCGGGCCACCCGACCCTAAAACCTGGACAGCAACACCCTGAGCCGGTGGACAAGCTATCGGCTGTTCCGCGCAAGCAGAAGACAATGCACCGAACGCAATTACACTAATAAGAAATCTCATGTCAGGCCTGCTTTAATGGGTGATCTTCCGGCAACTGATGGGTAACCCACATGGCGAGCCGGTGTTTCATGTTGGGAAGTGACAGTTGCTGCGGTGGCAGCGGGATAATTTCTTTATCATGCACGAGCAGCCGGTAGGCATATTCAATTTTCAGGCTGTGGGAGTCCGTCGCATCGAATTCGACAATGCCGCGCTTGACTGCACTTTCCATGATTCGAGACAAGGCTTCTTTTAGTAACGCAGGTTCGTTCTTGAGCTTCTTGGCCAACGCGCAGCTCCTTTGATCGAGACGTGCAATACTTTAACAGACAGATGGCTATTTACATCTCAGAGAAACCGAAATTCGGCAGGCTGACGAGGCTCGGCGTGGAGGCGCTGGTCTTTATTGCGATACTGGCTGGAGTTCTTGCATATCAGTCACGCAACTTGTTGCCTGTTGATGCACGCCCGGCACCAGCGCTGAGCGCCACCACTCTGACGGGCGGATTATTCGATTTGCAGGCTGAAACAGCTCCGACGACCCTGGTCTATTTCTTTGCTCCGTGGTGCAAGATATGCGCCGCGAGCTCGAGCAATATCAACTATTTAAGGCGGATGCGCGGAGAGCAGGAATTGCGTGTGCTGATGGTGGCGCTCGATTGGCAATCGACCGACGAAGTACAGGCCTATGTGGACCGCCACGACATTTCGGTACCCGTTTTACTGGGCGACGGCAAGATCGCCAGCAACTGGAATATTTATGCGTTCCCTACTTACTACGTGCTTGACGGCAAACAGCGGGTAGTACGCCGCGACCTCGGCTACAGCACGCTGGCCGGGCTGTGGTGGCGCAGCCTGTAGCGTGCAACGCCAGGACGAATGTTCACTCAATTTGCGAAACCGAGTATGGCGAGCGTGATGAGGCCTGCAAAAAGCGCCAGGAATACAACGGCGAATAACATTGCGTTGCGGTTGCCGTAGTTAAGTCCGTATCCGAAGCCAAAGCGCTTCTCGATCATCATTGCTGGGTCATTGCGGTCGAAGTAAAACAGCCCCAATACCCAGTGCTCGTTGTCCGCCAGACTGCCCGAGAGGGGCGTTTGCGCGGAGCCAAATTCCCTGAGTGATCCGCCCTGGCCGTATCCCTTT
>JAOTUU010000373.1 GCA_029863705.1 Gammaproteobacteria bacterium | reverse complement strand
ACGTCGACGATCAGCATCGAAAGCACGACAGTCACCATCGAAAGTTGAAAAGCGGCGGCAATATCGAGTTGCAGAAATACAGGCGCCGGTGACGGCGGCATTGCGACGATCCCGTTGAACTCGATATCACCAAAAAGCCAGCCAATACACGCGGCGAGCAGGGTTCCAATGATGACAGCACCGGTAATTTTTCGGGCGGAGAGGGCAGCTATCGTAACGAAGCCAATCATGCAGACGATTGGCTCGAAGCTAACGATGTCACCAAGGGCGACCAGTGTTGCCTCGTGATCGACGACGATGCCGGCATTCTTGAGTGCGATGAACCCGAGGAACAAGCCGATGCCCGCCGCCATTCCCAGTTTCAAGTTTCTCGGGATCGCGTTGACCAGCCACTCGCGCACCGGCGATACGCTCAGAGCCACGAAAATGACGCCGGAAATGAAAACAGCTCCGAGGGCGGTCTGCCACGTATTCCCCATACCAAGCACAACGCCAAACGTGAAGAACGCGTTCTGTGCCATTCCCGGTGCCTGCGCGATAGGGTAGTTGCCGTGCAGACCCATCACGATTGATCCGAATGCTGCGGCAATGCAGGTCGCGACAAATACGGCGCCGAAATCCATGCCCGCGCTCGCCAGGATCGATGGATTTACCACGGTGATGTAGGCCATCGTCAGGAATGTGGTCAGGCCCGCCATCGACTCGATGCCGGGACTCGTATTGTGCTTCTTCAGCTCAAAAAAGGAATCCAGGCTCACGACTTACTTGTCATCGTCGGCTTGCGGCAACTGCTCTGCATAATGCGGCCAGTTTGCCAGCAGAGCCTGGACCACGGTATTGCCGACGACAAAAGCGGACTCCAGTGCCGGGAGACCTTTGTCGGCGAAGGGCGCGGTGCGACTCCATTGTGCAGTCTTGCCCGGCGGGGGCATCGTGTAGTTACTCACGGTACGCAGGACCAGTACCCGGTCTGTATCGACGTAGCCGGATCGTCCCAAGCGGCGCAGGGCGGTCAGCGTCCCGCTGTCTTCCATGTTTGACGTCATGAAACTTGCGTCGGTTCCTGCGTACAGCTTGACCCAGTCGTTTGCCCAGTGATTGAGCAACTCACCATGCCAATAGGTGCTGGAGCTCAGCGTGTCGCCCTTGGTCACAAAAGGCGGTCTCTGCGCCTGCGGGTAACCGACGTACATGTCGCGGCTGGTGGCAATGCCATCTGAGTCCGCGAGTCGGAGGTTCTTGCTTATCGAGTAAGCCCATTCGACGAGTTGCTCGTTCAGGCTGAAAGAAATCGTGTCCACTGTCCAACCGGTCTTAATGTCCTCAGGATCGTCTGCCGGTTCGCTCGCGCCCAGCGGAACCATGCCGTACGGCCAGTGATCGGGAATTTCCCGGCCATCAATCTCGTACAGCAGGTCGCCGTCGACTACGTGGCGGGCCCACGCGGCAGAGCCCAGCGAAATATCGGCCGGATCGCCACCGGCGATGCCAGCAACCAGCCAATAGGTGTTCGACAGGTCGAAACGCGGATCAAGGCCCAGCGCCATGACTGACGCTGTGGCGTTCGCGATGCCACCACCGAGTAAAACGGCCATTACGCCGTCATCGTTCATAAAGATGTCTTGTTGCCCAAGCGGGAAAGCCAGCGATTTGTCGAGATGCAGTCTTTCTACCCAAAACTGCAATTCGCCAGGTTCGTCACCGGTCACCTGGCCTCTCTCGAACATTGCAGCGATCACGACCTTTACCGGCAGGCGCTCCGCGTCAGCGAACACAGGCATCGCGGCGAAAACGCAAGCCAGGCCCAGCCACGCTACCTCTGGCACAGAACATCGTTTGGTGGGTGCGTATTTCGCAGGTAGCATAGCTTATCCTTTTATTTTTTGTGCATCCGAGGCCGGTGAATATTACCGCACCGGACATGCCGGCTCAGCAAGGTTCACGGGCACCTCGCTACACGACCGCTTACTTGCAGTCTGGCGCGAGAATTCGTAGTATTTTTCCAACAAAAATTGTCCGCGGACGAGCTGAAAAGATGCAGTTGCAACTGTTTTGTTGTAAAAAAACAACTACCAGCGATCTGAATTAATCTGTTAAAACATAGTGGAGCGTTGCGCAAATCGACTCGGTGGGGGGGGAATCTGCCGCCGTTTTGTTGCGTGTCGTAATTAATCTAAGGGGAATTACTCGTGAACAAGAAGATAACCAAGCAGGGGCTATTGCTTAGCTTAGCGTTGCCGCTAGCTATTGCAGTACCGCAAAGCACCTTTGCACAAGATGAGGAAATGATCGAGGAAGTCGTGACGACCGGAACGCGCTCGCGCGCCAGGTCTGTTGAAGACTCAACGGCGCCGGTAGACGTATTGTCGGCCGAGTACTTTACGGATCAGGGTGATACCGACCTCGTAAACCTGGTACGAAATATCGTTCCTTCCTACAACGTTAATACGCAACCGATTAGTGACGCCGCGACAATTGTCCGTCCGGCAAACCTGCGCGGTTTGGCTCCGGACCACACGCTGGTCCTGATCAACGGCAAGCGTCGTCACAGGGCTGCAGTCATATATTGGCTCGGTAATGGCGTGGCAGACGGA
>JAOTUU010000090.1 GCA_029863705.1 Gammaproteobacteria bacterium | reverse complement strand
TTGCAGCGGGCGGCAGCTACTACACACGCCGACCTGGACTGTGACAGCAGGCTTTTCTCATACCTTCGATCTGTCAGGAGGCGGCTCAATTGTAGCCGGCGTCGATTCGCGCCATCAATCCGCGGCGTGGCTAGGGGATACATTCCTGCCTGAGGCTCGTGGTGATAGCAGCACGAGGACAGACGCGTACGTCAGTTTCGAAACACGCGATGGAAAGTTCAGCCTTGCTGCTTACGTCAACAATATCGAAGATGATGACGTTTTTGATAACGTTTTCGTGGGGCCGACGTATCCGATCTTCCCGTTTATATCCGGTGCTCTTCGAGCGCCGCGAGTATACGGCCTGCGAGCTCGAATGAATTTCTAGGGAGTGTCGCGACGAAAGATCAATTCCACCGCAAGACTTAATGCGGTCCCGCATGATCTGTCGCTAATTCGGCCCCAGCAGAGCAGGAATTTCTGATGAAAATACACGCATTTGATAGGCGAAATGCTCTTCTCGCAATGTTGCTCCTGAATACACTTATCTTGATGGACCGCCAAGTCATCACGGTGTTAGCCGAAGCCATCAAAGATGACCTCCAGTTTTCCGATGCGGACATCGGTTTTTTTTATGGTACGGCGCTCTCCGTGTTCTTCGCGATCTTCAATTTGCCCCTGGGACGCCTGGCGGATTTATGGTCTCGCAAAACGCTACTCGCAAGCTGCCTCGCCGCCTGGAGCGCCGTGATCTTTCTGACAGGAACAGCCCGTAGCTTTGTTTCCTTTGCTTCTTATCGGATCGGTGTGGGAGTAGGAGAAGGAGCGGCTGCGCCGACGAGCATGTCCTTGATCTCAGACTACTTCCCGCCACGGCAACGCAGCTCGGCGATGGCGGTATTCGGAGCAGGCCTGCCGCTCGGTGCAGGTCTCGGTGTCCTTTTTGGGGGGTTCGTTCTTGATACTTGGAATGCCGCTTTCCACGATCCAACTCTTGCTCCGCTCGGACTAAAAGGGTGGCAGATTGCCTATTTTTGCATAGCCGTTCCCGGTCCATTTTTGGCGCTAGCGATTCTCCAGTTGAAGGAGCCGCCTCGGGGCGTGAGCGACGGGATCGTGCACGACGCCCATCCTCACCCTTTTCGAGAGGCCTGGTGGTCGCTGAAATCCGTTTTGCCGATCGTCAGCTGGTCAAACATGCTCCGGTTGAAGGGCGGATCACGTATGGTTCGAACGAACCTTGTGATCGGGATATTGACCGCCCTTGTTGCGCTCGCCTTGATCGAATTGACGGGCAGCGTCGCTCAATGGAGCGCGTTGGGCTTCGGCGTTTGGTGCGTTGCCAGCTGGATTCAGACGCTTGTGGTGCGCGATCCCCCGACATTCGCAATGATCATTAAATGCCGTGCGTTGTTGTTTTCCAATATCGGACTCGCTGGCTTTGTGTTCTTGTCTGCCGGAGTTGGCGCCTGGATTACGCCGTTGCTAATGAGGACCCACAATGCCAGCGCGTCAGAGGTCGGAATGATGGTCGGCATCTTGATCATGAGTTTTGGCTTCGGCGGCGCCATTCTCGGGGGGCTGCTTGCTGATTATCTTGAACGTCATACGCCGAAAGCGCGAATGTACTTGATATTCGGTTCGCTACTGATTACCGCGCTTTCAGTATTAATGATTGCATTCGCAACGACGCTCACGAACTCCTATATCTTTGCGGCGTTCTTCTTTCTCGGGTCACATGCCTGGTATGGTATTGGACCGTCGATCGCCAACGGACTCGTCATGCCAAGGATGCGAGGCGTATCGTCAGCTTTCTACCTGATCGTAATCAGCTTTCTAGGCTGGGCGTTGGGTCCGTATTTCATCGGCCACGTCAGTGACGTGATTGCGGCGAGTGGCGTCGATTACGGCGAGTCGCTGCGTCAGGGCATTTTATGGTCACTACTATCGTTGATGCCTACAACAGCCGCACTGGCCGTTGCGTATAGGAATTTTGACCGGGATAGCACGGATGTCATGAGCCGGGCTCGAGCACTTGGAGAGCCCGTTTGAGGCCAACTACCGAATGAGCGTCGTCGCTACCATGAAGTCGCTACCATGAAAGAGTTCCCCCGTCGACTCTGAGGTCCGTGCCGGTAACAAAAGATGCCTCTTCCGAGGCGAGAAATGTAACCGCAGCAGCAACTTCCTCAGGGCGTCCTGCCCGCCCGAGCATTACGCGTTCGGTCATCGTGCGTCGCCATTCTCGATCCTCGAGTCTTGGAGTCGTCGCGTTTGTCTCAATAAGACCGGGCGATACCGAGTTAGCGCGTATCCCGTGAAGCCGGCCTTCCATTGCTAGATGGCGAGTCATGGATAATACGCCACCTTTAGCCGCCGAATGAGCCAAACCTGGGAGCATCTTGTATCCCATCCAGGCAGAGACCGAAGCGGTATTGACGATCGCACCCTTGCTCTTGCTGAGCTCTGACCAAGCGGCTCTGCAAAGCAAGAAGACAAGATGCAACTCTTCGTTGATCGTGTCGTACCATTGATCATCGTTCATTTCGTCGATCCACGCAAAGTAGCCTCTCGCGCCGTTGTTAAACAGAACGTCGATGCCGCCAAACGTTTCGGTTGCCAATTCGACCAGTTGATTGCAATTGCTTTCTTGGGTTAAGTCGCAGGGCTGCAGCGACACAATCGCTCCCCCGACGTCGGTAACTAATTCGACAGTCCTCTCAGCGCTTTTTTCATCAATGTCGCAACAGACAAGATTGGCGCCCTCGAGAGCAAACATGAGAGCGGTCGCACGCCCGATGCCGCCGCCGGCACCAGTAATAATGCATGTCTTGCCTTGAAGTCGCCCGCTCACTGGTCATCTCAATTATGTATAAGCTATACTATAATGGAAAACGATACGCGATATGGAAAATACCAGAATTAATAGATGGTGACAATTCCTGGTTGGGCAATGTTCGCTGTTCATGCGGTAACGAAAGGGCACTAGAATGAAAAAGATGGCGGTTCTTGACGACTACTCCGGAGCGGCAGCATCTTTGGCGCCCTGGTCGAAGCTGGCGGAGCGAGTCGAGATTGATTTCTTCCATGATCACCGGACCGACATTGATGAATTGGTTAGCCGCCTTGAGCCGTACCAGATTATCTGTGCGATGCGGGAACGCACAGTATTTTCGGCGCAGCTGATCGACCGGTTACCAAACCTACGCCATCTGTTTACCAGTGGAATGCGCAATGCGGCGATCGACCTTGAGGCAGCGACCAGAAATGGCATAGTGGTCTCTGGCTCGCCGACGTTGTCCTACCCAACTGTTGAGCTTACGTTTGGACTAATGCTGGCATTGGCGCGTGATGTCGTTGGGCAGAGTGGCTCGCTTAGGGACGGTGGTTGGCAAACAGCACTGGGAGTCTCCCTGCACAACAAGACATTGGGAATTATCGGTTTGGGCAGGCTGGGTTCTGCTGTGGCCCATATTGCAGCTGCGTTCGGCATGGAAGTGATCGCGTGGAGTCGCAATTTGACAGAGGAGAAGTGCGCGCAGGAGGGGGTCGAGTTACGAAGTTTCGAGGCGCTAATGGCCGAGTCGGACGTAATTTCCATTCACGTGAAGCTCGGCGAGGGTTCGCGTGGCCTGATCAATGAGCAAGCGCTTGCTCATATCAAGCGAACCGCGCTTCTGATAAATACCTCCCGAGGGGAGGTAGTTAATGATCAGGATCTGGTGGCCGCGCTGTCCGAAGGCCGTTTGCTTGGCGCTGCGCTGGATGTCTTTGACCAGGAGCCATTGCCAGCGGATCATCCTCTTCTCGCGGCGCCGCGGTTGCTGCTGACGCCGCACCTGGGATACTCCGTGGAAGAAAACTTTCGTCTCTTTTTCGAGCAGGCCATAGAAAACATATCTGCCTGGCTAGGCGGCGAGATAATTAACCGTCTAAACTAGATATCTCGCCTAATGCGATAATGCTGAATCGGTTCTAACGCAATATGGCCAGGCTTTCGGTGGCGCCAAAGTTGCACTAGGGAAGCTGGCTACGGGCATGGTCGATGACGGTGGCAATTGTGTCGAGATAGCCCTCTTCAAGGTTCTTGGCGTAGGCACGCTCTTCCTCCGCATTGCTGCCCGCATTCGAAAGTTCGTAAGTAAATCGAAGCAGCAATCCTTTATCGCTATCTTCGACAATGTTTTCTATATAGCCACCGACGACGCCGGACATGCGTTCGAACAGTATTCTGTTTTTCGGGAACAGCACAATATTCTCTTGAATGGTCTCCCCATAAACCTCTGCTTCCCGTACAAAGCCCGTTTCAGAATGATCGATGACCCTACAGGCTGTGATGTCTTTGACAAAAGGAACCGCATGGGTTGCTTTCGAAACAAGGGTCGGCCATAGCGTATCGCGAGTTAACACTTTGTCCGTTGGAGTCCCCGGCGGATTGATCTCCAAAGCGCGACTTCCTTTAATCATTGCAGCCTCCAATTTTTATCCTGTCTAATTAAATAAGGCGTATTCATCCTGATCGCCAAAACTTGCCCAACTATGAGCTAAAACCATCGAATAGCGGTCTGTTGTCCATAGAAATTCGTAATCTGTCGATCAACCCATCTGATCGCCTGTGCAGAATCGTGATCACTGGAATATCGATATTGACGCCATCAACGCGATGATAGGTAACTATCGAATCGAGGATCGCCGTATTGTTGTCAACATCCCAAATGTTCAGGAATTCGTGA
Source organism: Gammaproteobacteria bacterium (assembly GCA_029863705.1). Classification (GTDB taxonomy): domain Bacteria; phylum Pseudomonadota; class Gammaproteobacteria; order Steroidobacterales; family Woeseiaceae; genus UBA1847. The sequence continues at coordinate 6,773 of JAOTUU010000090.1, read as the reverse complement.
TGTGATGATGAAGCCACTGATCGCTGTCTCCCAATCTCTCCGGCATAAAGTGCTTCATGGCCGGACCGCACGGGATAATTTCCGTATTGAACTTCGACATCTGGCGAAAACATCTCGTTTACAGTCGGATCCCCAGCATCAACACGCTCGTAGAGCTTCGCTGACCAATGTGACATGTGTTGCCCCCTAATTGTGTCCCGTTCTTGTTGGGCTTAGAAAAGCGCGATGCCCAAGGTAGTGCAAACCAATCGGCCGTGCCAGCCAAAGCCCGTCGCCTATCAGTTGGCTCATTTGTATCAAAGTTTTTATCGAAAAACAATCGGTTTTTGGATATTATGTGTCATTATATTTTACTTCTGAAAGGCAGACCCGTCCGATGGAACGCTATTATTCAAGACGGCGACGCAAGGCTTCGTTTTGAAAGGCTGCTCAACAAGTGACAAATAGCAAAGTTCGCACCATCAGCACGTTACTTAAAGAGTGTAAGCCTATTCTCTAAATCAGACCGATGAAACAAAGGAACAACAATGGATCGACTACACGGCAAGGTAGCAATAATCACGGGCGCTGCCAGAGGGCAAGGTGCGTCGGAGGCGCGCCAGTTCATCTTGGAGGGTGCGAAAGTTGTGATGACCGATGTCAGTGAAGCAGGCGCCGGTCTGGCAACAGACCTTGGCGAGAATGCCCACTTCCTAATGCATGATGTGACGGACGAACGGGCTTGGAAGCGCGTCGTTGATGACACCGTCGCGCGATTTGGTCGACTGGACATTCTTGTAAACAACGCTGGCGTCTATCGGCCCGCTGACATTGCCCAGACATCAGTCGCGGATTTCGATATGCACTATCGAGTAAACCAGTTGGGCGTTTTTCTAGGAATGCAGGCCTCTATTGAGCCAATGAGCAATTCTGGAGGCGGTTCCATAGTTAATATCTCTTCAGGACTCGCGAGACGGGGCTCCTCAGGCCGCATAGCCTACGCTGCATCAAAATGGGCGGTGCGCGGCATGGGTCGCGCAGCAGCGCTTGAACTTGCCGGACACCGTATTCGAGTGAATACGGTCATGCCTGGCATCGTCGATACGCCCATGCTTGATGGAAACACCGAAGAGTTCAAAAAGGAAATGGCTGCGATGGTACCTCTGGGCCGGATTGGCTCGACTGAAGAGGTTGCCGAACTTGTAACTTATCTGGCCTCGGATAACGCGAGTTACATATCTGGTGGCGAGTTCGTCATCGACGGTGGAATTTCGGCGTGATGTGAGCAGTCGATAAAGCAGGGTAGCAAGAAACGATGATGACGCTATCGGTTGTACCAGCCTGCGCGTGTCAAAGTCACAAGCATCGTTACGTTTGCGCAGTTGCCCTTCACCTGGCGACAGGGCTGGTTCGCGATTTCTCCGCCTATGACAGCACTCCAAACATCATGAGTAACGAACATTGTGACCACGTTGCACAGCTTCACGAGCTTCAACTTGTTTCGCCCAACGAACAACATTCCTGTATGACTCCACTTGCAAAAAATCCGCTGCATCATACAAATTGCCTAAAACTAAACTTCCATACCAAGGCCATATCGCCATATCTGCGATCGTGTACTCTTCGCCTGGCACGTAGCTGCTTTTCGCAAGCTGCTTATCCAATACATCCAATTGCCGTTTAGTTTCCATTGCAAAACGGTCTATTGGATATTCCTGCTTTTCTTCGGCATAAACATAGAAATGTCCAAATCCACCGCCCAAGAATGGTGCGGAGCCTTGTGCCCAGAACAGCCAATTAAGGGTTTGGGTTCGTGCAGATCCGAATGCAGGCAGAAATCGACCGAATTTTTCAGCCAGATGAACGAGAATTGAAGCTGATTCAAAGACATTTACAGGTTCGTCACCTGAATTATCAACCAAAGCAGGGATTTTGGAGTTTGGGTTTACGCTAACAAAACCAGACGAGAATTGATCCAACTCTCCAATATCTATTAGGTGTGCATCGTAAGCGGCTTTCTTGACGCCGAGAGCAAGCAGCTCTTCGAGCATAATGGTGACTTTCTGACCGTTGGGAGTACCGAGAGAATAGAGTTGCATAGGGTGTCTACCTACAGGTAACTCTCGTTCAAACCTCGCACCCGAATCAGGGCTGTTCATGTTCGCCCATTTGTTGCCGCTACTCGCTTTATTTTTCCAAATTGTTGGTGGTATGTATGAATTGTTCATTCTTGGCCCCTCAATGTTGAAATTAGCGGGCATACATTCCTGGTAGCCATCAGTCGTCTTGGAGCCGAGTTTTGTTTTCGCGGTAAATTCGTCGTATGCCTGCCTCACCCTGTTCAAGAGCAGCTGTGCTTGTGTGTACAGAATAGTGACCGAGAGCCAATGAGTTTCGATGGGGAGCCGCCGCGCCGTAGACCAATTGCGCGTCTGTCTGAGACTCGATTACAAGGTCCTGGCTGGACGGTAGGAACTGCCCCAGTTCGATGTTGCGCAGTAATTCCGGGGGTCCGTCTCCCCGCCGGATCTCGACCTTCCCGCCGATGATCGCCACAAAGGCAACTTTGTCGACAGACTGGGATCCGATCGTGAGCCGCTCTCCGGCTGGCAGATCAATCTGCAAATAATCTGTATGCACTGGTGCCTTTACAGGGCTTCGAAGCCCATCGTATTCCCCGAGAAGGACGCGAACTGCTCCTTGCTGCGGAATGCGCTCTGGTTCGTAATATCTGGATTGCGCGGGTAGCAGTTCCTGCTCCTCACCCAGCGCAAGCCACAGCTGGAAACCGGTCATTTGCGAAACCCCGGGAGCAGCACCGCCGCGATGCCAAACCCCTCCGCCAGCGTGTACATACTCTAATCCGCCGGCGGGAACCAGATGTCGCTGGCCATCGGATTCCTCGGCCCACGAACTGCCGACGAAGTGGTTCGTTACGGTGGCGATTCCCGAGTGTGGGTGCCAGCCGAAGCCCATGGAGCCGTCCGGCTCCATGCGCACCGCGTCAAGAAACACGAAAGGCTTAAGACTTTCGCCGAGATCCCCTGGCGAAATAAGCCGTGTGATCGGGCCGTGCCGCTGCCCTTTGGTCTTTCGTTCGAAAACCAGGCTTGGAGCAGCTTTTGCCTCAGTGTTCACGCCGACTGCTTGAGTTTTGATGCAAGCCATTTGTCGAGCGGCGTGAAAGGCACCTTAGCAATTTTGCTCGCCTTCGCAATGCGGGAATCGGCATCCGGACCCATGTAGGTGTGGTCTTCGAAGTAGCCAAGCATCTGCCCTATTTCACGCGCCTGTGGAAAAAAGCTGGCGAAAACATCTTGCGGAACCTGCTGGAATCCAAGGGTCTCTCCAACGGCCGCCGAGTAGGCTTCGACCACATCAGCGAAACTGTATGTGCCACCCGCCATCGACAATGTTTCTCCAGCACTTTCTTCGGGATTATCGAATGCACCAGCCACTAGGCTGCCGATTTCGTCGACCGAGCCCATCTGAATCGCTCTTGCGTCGGGGTCAATAGGAAGAGTCCATCCTTTGCTTCCGTTCTGCATCGGTTGAGGGCCCATCATGCCGATCAGGTTTTGCATGTAGAAAGGCATTTGCACAATTGTATGAACCGGGAACCCGGCCGCCCGGACGATCGGGTCGACACGCGCTTTGTTTGTGAAGTGCGGGACGTCCCAGGTACCACCTGAAATCTGCTCAACGTCAGGCAAAGATGACCAGATGAGATGTGAAACTCCGGCGTCCACTGCTGCTTGCACGGCTGCGCTGGCCTGTTTGACTTCATCGGTCCCCGGCTCCCAAAAGTTTGTCACCAGAAAGACACCATCGGCGCCGGCCAGCGCGCTGGACAGGGTCGTAATGTCGTCGAGGTCAACGAGCACCGCTTCGTCAGCCGGACCGTCATAACTGTCGGGCCGACGAGTCAGCGCCCGTACGTGGAAGTCAGTCAGGTCCTTGAGGTGGCGCACCACGGATCCCCCTTGAGAGCCGGTGGCGCCGAAGACCGCAATAGTCTGTTTTGTCATTGAATGAATCTCTGTGTTTTGTGAGCTGAGGCGATATCGTAGGCACGAGCCTCAGACTTGTATATAGTGAAAAATTGGATTTCTGTTTTGCGTTTTGCGCAAAGGATAAGGATTTGAATCACGAAGCCATTCGCTCGTTGCTGCTCGCTGCTGAGCTAGGAAGCTTCTCGGCGGCGGGCGAACGGCTCGGAGTGCCCCCATCGACAATCAGTCGACGGGTCAGCGAATTGGAACTCGATCTGGGACGAAAGGTCCTGGTGCGGACTGGCCGAGGCGTTCGTCCAACAAGTGATGCGCGCGAAATCCTGCTTCGACTCCGCGATGTCCTCCTGGCAGTTGACGCTTGCTTCATTCCGCCAGCTCCAATGGCGCGATTGCGTGTGACTGCGCCAGCTGAAATGAGTATCTCTCTACTTCCCGGTCTCCTCCCCGACTTTCGGACTAAGTGCCCGGATGTCGTCGTCGAGCTGCGTGGCGAGAACAGGACACTCGGCCTGATCGAGGAGGACTTCGATTTAGCTATTCGTGGCGGTACGTTGGTTGACTCGAGTTACCTTTCGCGAAAATTGCCACATGGCAGATTCGTAGCCGTCGCCAACCCTGCGATGGCCGGGACGATTCAAACACTGGAGCAGCTCGCTGCAGCCGCAACAATTGAGGTTACGGGCCCATCGCCGGGATTGTCCGGGCGATGGAGAGGCAGGGCTTTCAGCATCCGGTCACCTGCGGTCGCCAAGTTCGACTCCTTCACTGCAGCCTTGCCAATGCTGATTTCCGGTGATGTGTATGCGGCCATGCCGTTGCACCTGGTGCGGGGCCTGGTTTCCACGGGTAAGCTCAGCGAAATTAGTGCTGCCCAGCTCGACTCAGTGACTTTGCACGCGCTATATCCGCGACGCCACCGCGAGCAGCAGGCTGTGTCGATGTTCATTGATGCGGTGGCAACGGCGCTGGAAGCAACGTAAACAACGGTAGCGCCTTTTCGAGGTCGGTTTAGCTATTGCCAACCTTTGATTTTTACTGAAAGTTCAACTCAAAATCTTACGGTGCCAACTTAAGTCGCCAGACCCTGGCCATCTTATGGTCTTCTTCGTGGTCAACTTATGAGTAAAATTACAGGTCACATGGTCAATATTCTGTTGGGCGGCCGCGGGGAGGCTGTTTTTCTGGCCGCACACCAGAGTATGGAGTGCGTGCCCTATTCATGCCTCGCCTCGCCCAAAGCAATTCGTTGCCACCATAACTGCGACCGCTGCACGGGTCAGCCACATCGCGCCTGACCTATGATCCGGGTATGGATACGCACGCGCCCAGAGCAGTAACAGTTTTCGCTGTCCTGCTCGGCCTGTCGGCGTGCGTCGGTGGCTCCGGCGGCGGCGCGACACCGCCTGTCATCCCGCCACCCGCACCAGGCCCAACCACCTTCCACTGCAGCAAAGATGCCTCCTGCCCGGAGGTGTCGATCATTGGTGATCCGCACTCCGACATCAATGGCACGCCGGATCCGTTCCGCGGCTACGGCGATCCCAGTCTCGAATATGACGCCACGACAGGCACGCTGTGGCTGGCGTATAGCTGGCTCAATACTGAGGTCAGCGATCCGGGACCGCCCGCCGTCTTCGACCTTGGCGTACGAACCCGACTCGCCCGCAGTGACGATACTGGCGCGTCCTTCACGTTTGTCCGCGCGGTGAATGACATGCAAATGGAGTCCCATCCCGATACCGGTGTCATGGGGTGGAGTACCCACGAAGTGTCAACGCTGGTGAAAGAGCCGGCGGGCACGTGGCAGATCCTGTGGCTGAAATACTTCAATCCGTTTGGCACCACGGCGGGCGTCGACGAACGCCAGGAGTTTCTGTACTGGCGCACCACCGCATCGACACCCGATCTCCTGGGCGACAACAGCGCCGTATGGGGCACGTTCGCAGCAACGTCTGCATCCTGGGGTGCACCCTTTGATTTCAATACAATCCCGGAACTCGCTGACTGCATCATACAAACGGAGCCGGGCCTGTTCGCCTTCAATGGCGACACCTACCTCGCGACCTCTTGCCTGGTTGCGGATGGAACAGGCCGGCGCACCGATCTCGAACGCATAGAACTATTGCGACAAACACCGACGGGTTACGAGTACGTCGGCACCATTCTCGACGGTCAGGATGCCGCGGATCTTGGCGTGGACACCATCGAACAGGCGGATATCTCGGTCGCGCGTGATGGCAGCATTATATTGGTGGTCACGCCGATCATCCTGGCAGCGGATCCTTCGCACCAGGGGTGCATGGTGTTTTCGTTTGATGATTTCGCGACTGCGTCAATCGCACGCGATACGAATGGCGTTGCGATTCCTCGTGCGATTATTACGGCGGATGGGAACAGCCTGGGGCCGGGGCTTTGTACCTACGATGCGAATAGCGATACCGGGGTGTTGTTGGTGATTACGACGGTTAGCGGGAGCGGTGCGGCGACGGATGTTGAGTTTTCGTTGCGGGCGACTGGGGTGCATCCTTGATAGGGAAGAGGGGCTGCTCGAAATCATAGAGTTCTTGCCCGCCAGAAAAGTTGCGGACTAAAAATCCTTGCGGGAGTTTTGCGTTTATGGGCTGTGCATGGTCCTGCACGGTACTGCAATAAAGGCAACGGGCGATTCGGTAAGTCGTTGAAAAATAACGCCAAAGGCGACTTACCACGGGACTGAAAATCCGCGTGTCGGTGGTTCGATTCCGCCCCTGGCCACCATTCACCGAAGGTCCATACCGGGGA
>JAOTUU010000007.1 GCA_029863705.1 Gammaproteobacteria bacterium | reverse complement strand
GCCGAAGTTGCTGATCCTCGATGAACCTACGGCCGGCGTCGATATCGAGATTCGCCGCTCAATGTGGGATTTTTTGCGGGCCATAAATGATGCTGGCACGACGATAATCCTGACAACACATTACCTTGAGGAGGCAGAATCACTTTGCCGGCACGTAGCCATTATCGACGAGGGTGACATCATCGAAGATGCAAAAATGACCGTCGTGCTTAGAAAGTTACAACGTGAAGTGTTTGTGCTTAGCCTTGCTAAACCAATCAGCGTGGCGCCGACGCTGGAGGGCTTCGACACGGTACTTCGAGATGACACCGAACTTGAGGTGGGTAAGGGGTCGGCAAATTCTCTAAACGATTTGTTCAGGCAGCTTAACGCCCAGGAGATAAAGGTTTTGAGTCTGCGTAACAAGGCGAACAGGCTCGAAGAACTGTTCATGCGGCTCATCGAAAACAAGCATGATGACTTCGAAGAGATGGCTGAGCAGTGAACATTTCATTGAATGCGGTCGCGACGATGACGATCATTCGCAAGGAGTTCACGCGCGTCGTTCGTATATGGATACAGACCATTGTGCCGCCCGCTATTACGATGACCCTGTATTTCATCATATTTGGCAACCTGATCGGCCGACGTATCGGCGTCATGGACGGCTTCGACTACATGCAGTACATCGCACCGGGCCTGATCATGATGTCCGTTATTACTAACTCTTATGGCAACGTCGTGTCGTCATTCTTCGGCGCTAAATTTGGCGGCCATGTAGAGGAAATGCTGGTGTCGCCGATGTCCAATGCGGCAATTGTAATTGGGCATGTCGCTGGCGGCGTGCTTCGCGGTGTGCTGGTTGGAATGTTAGTAACCATTATCGCTCTATTCTTTACCAAACTTGAAGTACGACATCCGTTCATCATGGTTTCCGTCGTACTGCTGTCATCTACAGTGTTTGCGCTCGCCGGTTTTATTAACGCTGTGTTTGCCAAGAAGTTCGATGACATCGCTATCGTGCCAACCTTCGTACTGACACCGTTGACCTATCTGGGGGGAGTCTTCTATTCAATTTCGATGCTGCCGGAGTTTTGGCAAAACGTATCTCGCGCGAATCCCATTCTCTACATGGTCAATGCATTTCGCTATAGCATTCTGGGCACGTCGGATATTGGCATCGGATCGGCCTACGTTATTTTGTTGGTCTTTGTCACGCTGCTGTTTTCAGGGTGTTTGTACCTGATGCGGCACGGTATCGGAATTCGGGAGTAACCATGTGCGGTCGCTTTGCTTTCTATTCTCCCAGTGAAGCAACGGCAGCCTTGTTCGGGGCGAGCGGCTCGCTGGACATCAAGCCCCGCTACAATATTGCGCCTACACAAGACATTGCCGCGATATGCCTCGATCAGGACGGCGGTCGGAAACTAAAATCATTACACTGGGGACTCGTGCCGTCCTGGGCGAAAGATCCGTCGATCGGCAATCGCATGATAAATGCACGTGCCGAAACTGTTGCGGAGAAGCCGTCATTCAGGGCGGCGTATCGAAAACGCCGTTGTTTGGTGCTTGCCGACGGTTTCTACGAATGGCACACAGAAAGCACAGGTAAAACACCGTACTTCATTTCGCTGGTCGATGGATCTCCGTTCGCTTTCGCTGGGCTATGGGAACACTGGCAATACAAAGACAGCGATGAAACTCTGTATAGCGCAACGCTCATTACGGTAGCCGCAAATGAGTTTATGTCAGCATTGCACCACAGGATGCCGATCGTTCTTGATCCCGCTCGGGCCGATGCATGGCTAGCCGGGGGCGACGACACTATTCAGAATGCGACGCAAGAGACGCTCAGTCTCAAAGCCTGGCCTGTCGGTCGAGAGGTCAATAATCCGCGTAACGAGGGCGTAAACCTCATAGCCTCTGCAGGGGCAACGCTCGAGACCTAGCCTATTGGTGGCTCGGTGTGCGGCTGTGTCGAGACTATCAATGTGCCCGGGCCACCGTGAACACCCAAACCAGTGCCAAGGTTGGTTATCGACAGGCGAGAGATATCGGCAATTTGCTCGCGAAGGTAATGCTCGAGTTCGGCCGCATCATCCGGACAAACTGCGTGAGCGATAGTTACGTTCAGGGCGCCATCGTTTGCAACCCGGCGAGCAACATGGCGCACGAAACGCGCTATGCGGTTTCGTTTGCCGAGCATGAAACTGGCAGTCGCTATTCGACCGTCTGTTGTCGTTCGAAGTATTGGTACGAGCCGTAGTACATCGGCAATTGTCTTTACCCAGGCGGGAAGGCGGCCGCCACGTACGGCATAGCGCAAATCTGCGAGAATCGCGAAGGTGCGTGTTTTCGGTACCAGTGCCTCAACTGCCGCCACCGTTTTCTCTGCACTCGCACCAGATTTTGCACATTCGGCGGCGAAGACGACGAGTAGTCCCTGGCCTGCTGATGCATTCGAAGAGTTGATAACGTGGATTTTTCCGCGAGCGTTGGTTCTTGTGGCAGCGAGTTTTGCTGCGGCAAACGTGCCGCTGGCTGCGGCAGTCAGGTTGATAGAGATTACGTCCGAAAAATGGCTTGCGAGAAATTGAAACTGACGGCGGAAATCGCCTGGCGATGGTTGCGACGTTGTCGGGTGGTTCGGATTGGTGGAGAGTTCGGCAAAGAATTCCTCCGTCGTGATGCTGACCTTATCGAGATAGCCGCGATTTCCGAATTGGATTCGAGCGGGCACGATGTGTATATCCAGGCGCTCCATATCCTCGTCGGCAATGTCGGCAACCGAGTCTGTAATCACGGCAAATTTACGCTTTGCATCGTGGCTGGTGTGTAGCTGACGATGCATGTCGTCCGCTTTCTCGCCGCTAACGTCGCCGTATTCACGACCGGTATCGAATACAGTCTCCGGATCGTTGACGTGAATATGGATCTTGGCCTTGCGTTTGGTGCCGGCGAGCACCAGGGAATTGCCGAGTTCGGACAGCGCCTCGCGTAGCTTGCGCCGATCAATGTCCAGTCCCGTGACAAGACATTCCGTACAGTAACGGTACTCCGAGTCTGCACCAGAGCCGACCGTCAACATAGATACGTCTTCACCGTGAAGTACGGTTAGGTCGGGCTCTTCGGCAATTCGCCCATGACGAACGTAATCGGCCATGCCGTGCACGAGTTCGACGAAGCCTTTCGCTCCCGCATCCACAACGCCCGCTTTGCGCAACTCATCGAGTTGCTCCTGTGTATTGGCCAAGGCGATTTTCGCCTGTTGCAGCGCACTCTTCATTACCGTTGGGAAGTCACCTTCGTGGTTATTGCTGGCCTGCGCACCGAGGGATTCGGCGAATGTGGCCATAACTGACAGAATTGTGCCTTCGCGAGGGTTCGACAGCGCATCATGGGCATAGTCGCTGCCCAGGTGCACGGCTTTGCTAAACGTGTACGTTGTAAAACGCGTCAATTCGCCGGCCGAATCGCTCATGCCCTGAAAAAACTGGGCGAGGATGGCGCCGGAGTTACCGCGAGCGCTATCCAGCAGCGTATCGGCTATCGCCGCTAACAGGGTGCCCAGGTGTTTGTCCCGGGACTGCTTGATTGTGGCCAGGGCGGCGCCAAGTGACAAACTCAGGTTGGTGCCGGTATCACCATCTGCGACTGGAAAGACGTTTATGCGATTAAGAAATTCCTGTGCACCGATTACCTTGTGGATACCCGATGTGAGCGCGTCAGCAAGGGCGGCGCCGTCCAGATACTTGGTAACGGTGTCAGCCAAGTGACCGTTTATTCACGGGGCATCAGGAACGTGGTGCCCTGATACTCAAGAATGACACCGTCGCGGGTTATTTCAGCGACGGTTGGGCCTTCCTCAAGCTGCGACTGTTCGCGCAGCTTCGCCATATTGATAAAAACAAACCGCTCCTCAGGAACGTCGCTGTAGACATGAATATCGAGGTGCAGGTCGCTCAGCTGTACCGTACCGTCCAGGCGAACTTCATCAATTGTGAGTAGTCGCGCGCCTGAGGAAGATGGTGTCGATTTCGGTGCAGCAGTTACCGCCGGTCTGGATGGCTCGGCCTGTGTGACTGCGGCAGGCTGTGGCTGAATCAGTTTGGCGGCTGCGACCTGTTCCTCAAAGCTCGGTTCGGCGACCGTTGCTTCGTTTTTGCTCGACGAAGTGGCAATCACGGCATCCTCTGCTGGTGCATCATCACGCAGTAACAGACCAAGCAGGACCGCTACGTTGACCAGCAGCAATGCGCCGAGAATCCACAACCATTTTAGAGGGTTGGGGTTGCCCGAACTGGATGGCACGCTGGCAAACTCGGAGTTCGACTGCTGTTGCCGCTCGCTTTCGGATTTTTTCAACGCGTCAAGAATAAATGACATAGTCTATTCCTGGGCCAATCGCGGAACCGTCAGACGAGGCGTGTCGTCCACCGCGAGAAGCGTGTTAATAATAATCTGGGTTTGCTGGCCTGCCACGCCATCGACATCGAGACGATGCTCCCGCTGGAATGCCCGGACTTTTTGCTGCAGATCCTCGTCAAACTGATCTGAGTCAGGCAAGTCTGTGCGATATCGCGCATCTATTTCCGCCAGGCTTTTTCGCAGCCAGAGGACACTCGGACCACGCGAACCTGGCGCCATTGACACTGCAACACCATTCGGTGGCCGCCAAAGAAGCATGTACTGGCCGAGCCACATGTCAGAGACTTCGCCGACAGGGTGAGTGACCATCACACCGCCAATCGAAAGCTCAACCGTCTGTTCTTCGATCCTGATCAGCACGACGTTGTGTGTTTGCCCCTTTGCGTCGACCAGGGTCAGCACCGCGGGGCGATCGAATTGCTTCAGGTTGCCCCAGGAGCCACGTTGATTCAGGCAGCTGTAACCGGCGGCCGCTGCCTGAGCACAGCCGGACTGGCCGCCGCCACGATATTCGAGACCCCATAAATTGAGCAGCACAGCCAAGGCTGATTGAGGGTTGGTCAATTCCTGGGCAAGTTGCAGTTGATCGTCCAGCGACGCTTGCGCTTCTTCTGCGACTGGCTCTGGCTCCGGCTCCGATGTCGGTGCGATGTCAGCCGGCTCTTTTATCGCCGGAACAGCAGCTTCGATGGCGGCATCGATAGTGGGTTTGCGCTCTTCCAGCAGGGACAGGAACCCAGCCGAGATGACTACGGCGGCGATAATGCCAACGACAGGCAAAGCCCGTCGCAGTGTGTTTGCGGTCTCTGCCTTACCCGTGATTTCTGTGGCTGCTCTACGGATGATGCGACGATTCACGCGCCGGCTTTCTATGCTGAATGCGCCGAGAAGAGCACGGTCGCAAATGACATTGATGAGCCGCGGCACGCCTTGTGTCAGCCGGAATACTTCGCGCTTGGCGCCGGTGTCGAACACCTCGCCCAAAGCTCCGGCAACTTTAAGGCGATGTTCGATGTATTGTTCGGTTTCCTCTCTGGATAAGGGTTCGAGGTGGTAGCGTCCGGTAATTCGTTGGGCGAGTTGGCGCAGGTCGTTACGTGCCAGCAATTCGCGCAGCTCCGGTTGGCCGATCAGCACAATCTGCAACAGCTTTTGCTTGGCCGTCTCCAGGTTAGTCAGCAATCTAAGCTGTTCGAGCACATCGGGAGCAAGGTTCTGCGCTTCATCGACGACGAGAATTGTTCGCCGGCCATCCGCGTGAACCTCCAGCAAATAGGCGTTTAGCGTGTCGATGAGCGCCTTGATGCTGTGGCGATCGTCAGGCACCGGAACGTGCAATTCTTCGCAAATCGTGACGAGAAACTCAAGCGCGGATAGTTGCGGGTTAAGCACGACAGCCACATTCGCATTGGCCGGCATTCGATTGAGCAGCAATGTTCTGACGAGCGTCGTCTTGCCGGTACCCACTTCGCCGGTTAACTGCATGAATCCGCCGCTTTCAGTGACGCCATAAACGAGATGGGCGAGAGCTTCTCCATGGCGCGCGCTCATGAACAGGTAACGCGGGTCAGGCGTTATTGAAAACGGCTTCTCATTGAGACCAAAAAAACGGGTATACATAAACCTGCGCCCTGACTAAGACACTGATTCTACATCAGTCATGGCCGTTCCAAGGTCCTGGCGCGGCTTACTGACAGCTTGCCGAAGCGATCGCGGATATTGTCGACTGCCTGATCGAGCGGATTGTCCGTTGATCCTTGCTCGTCAGCGAATAAATCGCGTTGCTCAGCTGGCGACAACTTGCTCCCGCCGACGCCGAGCAATCGGACCTTTGCGTCCGGGTTGCTGCTTAGCCATGTGCCGAGCAGGCTTCGTGCCGTGTGGTAGATCTGGTCGGTACTGTTAACGGGCGGCTGGAGGCGTTTTTGCCGCGTAAATGTCTGAAAATCGGCTTGCCGAATTTTGATATGAACAGTGCCGGCCTGCAGTTCTGCTTTGCGCAGTCGCTGTGCCGTGGTCTCCGAGAGCGCGAGCAATTCGCTGTCCATATCGCCGCGATCGACAAGGTCCTGTTCAAACGTTTCCTCGGCGCTGATCGACTTCTCCTCACGTGACGGCATGACAGGTCGACTATCGATGCCGGCGGCACGATCACGCGTCCTCCGCGAGTACCGTCCAAATATTGGCTCGATGTCCCGGTCATGTGCGAGACGCAGGTCCGCGACAGTCCGAATTCCGACTTTATGCAATCGGCTGAGGGTCTGTTTACCGATACCCGGTATGACGGAAACCGGTAAAGGATCGAGCTGCTCGTGGCAATTGTCCGCAGTGACGACGGCAAGCCCATCCGGTTTATTCAGGTCGGATGCAATTTTCGCGACCAGCTTGTTTTCGGCAACGCCGACCGATGCCGTCAGGCCAGTGCGCTCGTTGATCGTTTGTTTGATGCACCTCGCAATATCGATGCCTGTCCCATGCAGTGTTTGGCTGGAAGTAACATCCAGAAACGCCTCATCGAGCGACAGACCTTCGACCAGTGGTGTGAATTCCCGAAAAACCTCGAAAATTTCTGCGGAGACTTTTTTGTATCGCGACATTCGCGGTGCCACGCGGACCAGGTCAGGGCAGCGCCGCAATGCCTCGCGCATTGGCATTGCCGAGCGCACACCAAACTCGCGGACTTCGTAGCTTGCGGCGGCAACGACTCCCCGGTTGCTGCCACCGCCCACAACCACCGGTTTGCCGCGAAGTTCCGGGTTGTCGCGTTGTTCAACAGAAGCGTAGAACGCATCCATATCGACATGCAGTATTGTGCGCGTCGCGGCAGTCACAACATTAGTTGCCACGCTCAACAATGAAGCGGGCAAGCCAGCTCAATGGTTCGGCGTCGGTACCGAAATCGTCGAGATGTTGCAATGCGCCGTTCAGCAATTCGTCACAACGTTGTCGCGCATCCGCGATGCCTACCCGTCCGGGAAAGGTCGCTTTGTCGAGGCGCTGGTCGGATCCGGATGGCTTGCCGATGATTTCCGTTGTTCCTTCAACATCAAGGATGTCATCCTTGATTTGAAATGCGATACCGATCGTGCGTCCGAACGCATCGAGGGCCGAGCTACGTTCGGCAGATAAATCAGCGCATATCGCTGACGCTGACACAACCGACGCGTGAATCAGCGCGCCGGTCTTCAGTTCGTACATGTGCTCGATTTGTGCAGCGTCGAGTGACTGTCCTTCAGCAGCCAGATCGAGCGACTGCCCGCCTGTCATGCCGATGGATCCGCAGGCATCCGCGAGGAGCTTGACGAGCCTGATTCGCGTCGCGGGTGCGACGCCGCTGGCGTTGGCGAGGACGCTGAAAGCCAATGGCTGCAACGCGTCGGCGGCGAGTATGGCGGTGGCTTCATCGTATTTTCGGTGCAGCGTTGGCTTGCCACGTCGCAGGTCGTCATCGTCCATTGCGGGAAGATCGTCGTGCACCAGAGAAAAGGCGTGAACGAGTTCGATTGCCGCGGCAGGCGCATCCAGCAAGCTCTCCTGCAAGCCGAGACACTCCCCGGCCGCGTATACGAGTAATGGCCGAACCCGCTTGCCACCGTTGAACACGGCGTAGCGCATCGCGTCGTGCAAGCGCTCCGGTTCCTGCGAGGATGGCGGCAGAACCTCATCCAGCTTTAATGCCACGCGCTCGGTGTAGTGCGCTATGCGATTCTCGAACAATACTGACAAAGGTCGTTCCACCGTGTGCTCAGGGCCATGTAGCGTACACCGATTTGCCGACCTTTGCGTAGGGCGGCTGGGCTATAATTCGCATCCCTTTAGCAGGACGAAGTAGCTTATGCGGGCAATAGCCAGAGCCCAACCGAATATCGCATTGATCAAGTATTGGGGGAAGCGCGACGCAGGTCGTAACCTCCCCGCGGTTGGTTCGATTTCGGTAACGCTTGCCGAACTGTATACGACCATGTGCGTCGAATACGACGACACGTTACTTGACGATGAGTTGATTATTAACGGCCAGGCAGATGGCGGAATGTTGCCAAGGATCCAGCGATGCCTCGGCACCGTGCTCGGTGCGCGACGCCGCCCGGTGCGCGTGACGAGCCAGTGCAATTTCCCGATTGCTGCGGGCCTTGCGTCCTCGGCGTCTGCGTTTGCTGCGCTCACCGTTGCGGCTGATGCATTGGCAGAGCGAAAACGAAGCACCGATGAGTTGGCGAGCCTCGCCGGTCGTGCATCCGGTTCTGCAGCAAGGTCGTTGTACGGCGGCTTCGTCGAACTGGAGAATCGTCCCCGGGACGTTTCAGTATCCAGCCTGAGGGCGGCCGCCGATTGGCCGCTACAGGTTGTGGTCGCCATTACGGCAACAGGACCCAAGCCCGTTGGTTCGACCGAGGCGATGGAAATCAGCCGCAAGACATCACCATTTTTCGAGCGTTGGGTAGAGCAGCAGCCGCAGGATCTGGCAGCTGCGCGCGAGGCTATTGCCGGCCGGGATTTTTCCGCCCTGGCCACGGTCGCCGAACACAACTGCCTGAAGATGCACTCGGTAATGTGGGGTTCGCGTCCACCGATGATTTACTGGAATAGTGTGACGCTGGCTTGCATGCAGACGATAAGGAATTTGCAGGAAGATGGCGTGCCGGTATTTTTTACGATCGATGCGGGGCCGCAGGTAAAGGCCGTTTGTACGCCCGAAGCCGTGTCGCAAGTTCACGTAGCGCTGGCGGAAACGACGGGCGTCGAAGCCGTCATGCTTAGTGGTCTCGGCGAAGGCGCTGCATTGGAGTCGACTGCATGAGCGACGCAATGCCGATAGTGGCAAGCGCACCTGGCAAGGTAGTTTTGTCTGGTGAGTACGCGGTTCTCGACGGTGCGCCGGCCGTGTGCATGGCTGTCGATCGCCGTGCACGAGTTACGGTCGAAAACAACAATGAAGAACATCACGTCGTTGCGGCGCCCGGCCATGCGGAGTCGACGGCTCGTTTCAGGGTCGCGGATGGTGTGGTGGAATGGCTGGCAGGCGGTGAGGACTTCAAACTGGTGGAAGACCTGTGGCGAACCGCCTACGTCGAAACAAACAGGCACTTTTCGATTCGCCTGGACACAAGCGACTTCGTCGACGCGGAAAGTGGTGCCAAAATTGGTATCGGCTCCAGTGCCGCGTTGATGACCGCATTCGCTGCTGCGTTGTGCCATGTGGGCGATGTTGATGAAGACGCCAGCAGGATCGCTTTCGCCGCGCATCGAGCGTTTCAGAAAGGTCTGGGTAGCGGCGTGGACATAGCGTGCTGCAGCCGCGGGGGGCTGATCGAGTACACGATGGGCGAAGGTACCGGCCACCCTGTCGCTTGGCCGGACGGCCTGGTTTTCGGCCTGTTTTGGAGCGGTGTTCCAGCAAGTACCAGTGCCAAACTGAAACACCTCATCAAGAGTGACCCGCGGCCGTCGCGAGCCGCGCTCATGTACGCATCAAGGCGCGTGGCGTCGGCCTGGGGCAGTGGTAACGCGCAGAAAGTTCTGTTTGAGTATCGGGATTATATCCAGGTGCTGCGGGAATTCAGCAACGATCATGAACTCGGCATTTTTGACGCCGGTCATGCAGAGATGGTGGCGGCAGCTGAAACGGCAGGCCTTGTCTACAAACCCTGTGGCGCAGGTGGCGGCGATATCGGAATCGTCCTGTCCAGCGACGCAGAATCGATTATTGAATTTATTGATCGTGCAAAAGAACAAAATTTCCGGCACCTTGCAGTAAGCGCCGATCCACTCGGCGTGCAGGTCACAGGACAACTTTGTTGAGCGATTCCCGAATCAAAGGTCTCTACCGGCTAAGCATTGCCGAGCGCATTCGAGCACTCGAGCAACAGGGATGGTTGTCGGCTGCAGATGCGGAGCTGTTGCAGCAGGGCAAGCACGTACTGCCGCCTGCTGTAGCGGATAGGATGATCGAGAATGTCGTTGGCGTTTTCGGTTTGCCCATGGCGGTCGCGCCCAATTTCGTCGTCAACGATCAGGATTACATCGTGCCGATGGTTGTCGAGGAACCCTCGATAGTTGCCGCCACGAGTAATGCCGCGCGATTGGCGCGCAGTTCAGGCGGGTTCACCGCATCTTGTTCCGAGTCATTGCTTGTCGGACAAATACACGTCACGAACGTCGACGACACGGAATTGGCGCTATCCAAGCTGAATTCGGCCAGCGCCGAGTTGCTCGAACGGGCTAACGCGGTTCATCCTAGGCTCGTTACTCGCGGCGGCGGTGTCCGGGAGGTCGTGTCGCGATTAATATCGCTAGACGATGACACCACCGCGATTGCTGTACACATGCTGGTTGATACCTGCGATGCGATGGGAGCTAACCTGGTCAATACGATTTGCGAGGCAGTAGCGTCGCAAATTGCGGAACTTTGTGGTGGTAGAGTTGCGTTGGCAATCCTTTCGAATCTCGCCGACAGGTCTCTGGTATCAGCACGAGTTCGATACCGGCCCGCTGATCTTGCCACGGGTGATACCAGCGGAGACCAGGTTCGTGATCGTATTGTGCTTGCCAGCCAAATCGCTGGCGCAGACCCTTATCGCGCGGCGACCCACAACAAGGGTGTCATGAACGGCGTGGATGCTGTCGCCATTGCGACCGGCAACGATTGGCGGGCGATTGAGGCCGGTGCACATGCGTTCGCAGCACTAACAGGCACCTATAAACCGCTCACAACCTGGTCCGTCGCCGACAACGGCGAACTCCAGGGTGACATCGAGATTCCGCTGAAAGTGGGGGTTGTGGGTGGCAACCTGGACGCAAATCCTGCGGTGGCAGCGGCAATCCGATTGGCCGGCGTGGAGTCGGCAATCGAGCTTGCTGAATTGATGGCGGCCGTCGGATTGGCCCAGAATTTTGCAGCTTTGAAGGCGCTGGCGACGACGGGCATTCAGGACGGACATATGCGCTTGCACGCGCGTAGTGTCGCCGCGACCGCCGGTGTGCCGGACGAGTGTTTCGACGAGGTACTGAACGAACTGATTGCCAGCGGTGATATCAAGGTGCAGAAGGCACAAGAAATATTAGCCGGACGGCATCTGATATCGCAGCGGCGCGAATCATGCGCAACAGCGGCGGGCAAAGTTATTTTGCTTGGCGAACACGCCGTTGTTTATGGCCGACACGCGCTGGCATTGCCCATACCCGACGCGGTGTCGGCACAGGTCAGCAAGAGTGATGCTGGTGTCAACATATCGATACCGGAATGGGGCGTCTCTGAGCGGGTTGACGCCGACGATTCCTCTGGTATTGCCGCAGCGCTGAATCTGATTCTTCGTGAACTCGATGTCGCGGGACCGGGATACGAGATTCACCTGCGCTCGGATTTGCCTCGGGCGATGGGACTGGGGTCATCCGCTGCTCTCGCCGTAGCTATCGTGCGTGCGTTTGATGCGGAGCTTGAGTTGGGTTTGGATGATTCGCGGGTAAACGCGATCGCGTTCGAGTGCGAGAAGCTCGCACACGGTACGCCATCGGGCATCGATAACACGATAGCGACCTATGCGGTTCCGATGACATTTCGTAATGCCGAGTCGCTGCATGTCGAGCATCTTGCACTGCCGGAGCCGCCACCGATCATCATCGCCTGTAGCAGCTCGCCCGGGTTGACCGTCGAACAGGTTGCCGGTGTTCGTGCGCGACACGATGAACACCCGGCACGTTATGAGGCATTGTTCGATGAAATCGACGTGTTGAGCCAGGCTGGCGCTAACGCACTCGTCAGGGCTGATTATGCGGAGCTCGGCATGCTAATGAATATCTGCCAGGGACTACTGAGTGCTATCCAGGTTTCGACGGCCGAGCTTGAGGGCATGGTACAGATAGCTCGATCGGCAGGCGCAAGTGGAGCCAAGTTGACCGGTGGTGGTGGTGGCGGTTCGATTATTGCGCTTTGCCCTGGCAGAGTCCCAGAGGTTCGTAGTGCACTTGCATCGGCGGGGTTCAAAACCCTGAATCTGAGCCAATAAGAAGAGGTGGGGAGTGAATAGCGCACATCGAATTGTGTCGTCCGAGGCCGAAGAGTTGATTCTTGTCGATGCTGACGATAACGAAATCGGCTTCCTGCCCAAAGCTGATTGCCACGATGGAGCCGGTGTGTTGCACCGCGCGTTTTCCCTGTTTCTTTTCAATGACAAAGGTGAGCTGTTGCTGCAACAGCGTAGTCAGTCGAAGCGGCTGTGGCCGGGTTTCTGGTCAAACAGCTGTTGTAGCCACCCTCGCCGCGGGGAGTCGATGCAAGTGGCAACGCAGCGCCGGTTGCTGGACGAACTGAACATCGAAACATCGCTCGAGTACGTCTACAAATTCAGTTATGAGGCCAGATATAGCGACCTCGGATCCGAGCATGAGCTGTGCCAGGTTTATCTTGGTAAGGTTGGGGAATCGGTGCGGGCAAACGCCCACGAGATCGCCGACATCCGTTATGTTTCGGCCGAGGCGCTGGCTACTGAAATGGATGCGTCACCGGAGCGGTTTACGCCGTGGTTCAAAATGGAGTGGCAAACGCTCCTGACGGAGCACAAGGGAATGCTCGAAAACTACTGCGGCGACTAGCTCACGTACTTGTAGTATTCGATTCCCATGTCGCTGAAGTGCCGTTCGTCGGCAACACCTACACGATCAATCACGAATTCGTCTCTTGGGACGTAGTCGAGGCCATTGACGCGGCGGCCATCGTGCAGTGCCGCGTATTGATCAGCGTTGAGGTCGATCGTGAAGTCCATTGCCTCACTGAAACGAATTGCTGCGGTGGCCTCGCGCCACCCTTCAGCCATGAAGAACGGAATAACCTCTGCCGCGTCTCCACTGCCATAACCGAGCGTTAGTACTTCCTCACCCGCCGCGAGCGAATCTTCATCGAGCGCTTGTTCGAAACCGGCAGCCATCCAGGCAGGGAGCGCGGCCGTATACAGGTTGCCGAGATCGAGCATCGTGTCACTGCCGAGCGCGAGCTTGTCGAGAATTTCTCGTCGATAGCGGCGTGATGCACGAAAAACTTTATGCACGGCCATCGTCAGGGGATACACCTCAAATTGCAGCTGCTCGGCATTGGCAAGCTGAGCCACATCCGGTGTGCTGATCATTTCACTGTGCAGCGCGGCAGCATCGATGCCCGCCTCATAACAATACGAAGCCAGCTCTGCACGATCTTCGGCGTCGCCCTGGCTGAGCCCGAACAGGTAAGAGATAGCCCAACCGGTTTCGGGCATGCGCCGATAGGGTCGATGCATGAATACAGTCCGTAATGAGCGCATGTATTCGGCGGCATTGATGCCCCGTTTCGTATACATGTCATTCAGTGCGTGCAGCGTTTCGTCGATGTAACAGGTTGTCGAGTACTTGCCATTGAAAACCGGGAAGTCCTGAACCTGGTGCGTCTCAGCGCGACTTTGCCCACAAAAACGTGACATCGGTTTACGGAAGTCCATGATCCGGTAGTCCGATGCCGACCCCGACGCGGGAAGATCGACAATGGCCAGTTTTGGGTCTTCCTCAAGCAGCATCGCTACCGCTCCGGCGCCCTGTGTCGGTGCGCCGCTGGAGCCGCGCGCGTATTCGGCGATGTCAGCGCAAACGACGATTGCCTGCCCACCGGCGCCATCAAGTGCGAGGTGTCGAATGGCGCCCTTCATGCCATAGACGCCGCCCAGACAGGCGTGCTTGAACTCAGGGACCTCGCAGCTTCTTGCAATCGGGGCTTTGCCACGAGCAATGAGGGCCCGGTCGATCATGCCTTTGACGATAATTGCGCCGGCTGAGTTGTCGGTGCTCGACTCCGTGCCCAGTCCAAGGAACTTGATCTGGGTCGGATCGACGTCGTACTGCTCGATGAGCCTCATGACAGCGGTCGCGGCCATTGTATAGACGCTTTGATCCGGACCACGCACCCGAAAGCTGCGCCCAACGACCTCGCGGATCTTTGGCCATTGGCTGTCCGTCCAGCCACACCAGTCTTCCAGCCAGACGCGATACGGCGGTATATAAGCGGCAAGTCCGCTTATTCCTATATTCTTATTTTGGCTGGTTTGATTCATGAGTTGAAAAGTCTGTAGCCCGGGAATTCTAGTGTTCCGGACGCTATCACTCAACCATCTATTTGACGGTAATGGTAATCGGATCCGACATTATGGGCGAATCGTGAGGAATATGCAGGTGGTCGCCCAACAACATACGCAGTGTATGTGTGCCCGGCTCAAGGGTTATTTCGGTCGAAGTACTGCCGTCGCCGAAGTGGATATGGTGCTCATCCGCCGGAATCGGGAGCCCAAAATCGGGTAGATCCGTGTCGACCAGCAGGTGGTGATGACCGGAATGTGGCTGCTTGTCGCCGGCTTTTACAACGCTCATGCCTTCGATGCCAAATTCGATGCTGACAGGGCTTGCAACCGTGTCGCCATCAGCCGGGCTAATGAAAAAAACGCTGGCGCCCTCGGGGGAAGCGGTTCGAGGCATCACCGCCGGCGATGAAGCCTCGGTAGTCTCGGTCGCAACATGCTTGTCGCCGGCCGCAGCTTCGGGCTGCGGCGCATCCTGCTGGCTACATGCAATCGACAAAATGGCCGCGCTAAAAATAGCGAACTTAAGAATTGGGCTGACTATTTTCACTGTTCCGCTCTTCCGACGACAAATCAGGTACCCAATAATAAGTGTTCGGAGCGCATTGCACATCCCCAAAATGCGGTTATATCGAAAATGCGGCGATCGCGAGCGCCCCCATCATTGTGGCGAAAAAGCCGATCAGGTAGGAAAACACGAGAACAACGAATTTGAGCAAGGACACGAACCAGCCTTGCCCATAGACCTGCCGCATCGATTTGAATAGATACACCGGCACATAGAATGACGTGACAACAACGGTCACTATAGGTATCGCCTCGGGTATGACGAGCATTGTCGATATTCGCATCAACAAAATTTGCAGCGTCAGGATGAGGAAGAAGAACGCGTGAAAATGCACGAAGAACAGCAAATGCTCGACATAATAGCGTTTGGATAATGGATACAAAGCTTTCAATACGAGTGCCATCAACGGCAACAGGACGATCAAGGCGGCTGGAATATTGTCGACCAGTTTGTCTACGAATGCCTTACCGCCATCAATCTGGGTTTTTTCGCAGATGCGCTTCAGGCGTTCCGGGGTTAAGCGCCGGGCGATCCAGCCAGGCAGTTCCTCAAGCTCCGAGGACTCAACGTCGCAATCACCGTCGACCTCGATTTCCTCACCGTCGTCGTCGAGCTTGAGGATGAAACCGCCGCCATGGGTATCGGCAGTTTCAGATAATTCTACATCCGGCAGAACACCATCTGCTGCGAGTTCGTCGAGGACCTGTTGAGCTTCATCAATTGCCTCATCCGGCACAGCAATCTCGCCATCAGCTGCGGCGGCGCTGGTTTGCTCCGGCTGGGGCTCAAAGAGCAAACCAAGCTCCTCGCGCGGGTCGAAAAAGGCAATTACGAAGAACAGCAGGCTCAGGACGAGGTACATGCGAAAGGGCGGCA
The DNA here is from genome assembly GCA_029863705.1 of Gammaproteobacteria bacterium. GTDB lineage: Bacteria > Pseudomonadota > Gammaproteobacteria > Steroidobacterales > Woeseiaceae > UBA1847. The sequence continues at coordinate 27,665 of JAOTUU010000007.1, read as the reverse complement.
TGTAACGCGCGCGTCGCCCTTGCAGGTAATCGTGGGTTAGCTGACCCGGCCGAATCATCAGAGGAACCAGTGTTTGCCAAAGGCGAGAGTCGAGCTCAAACAGGTCGCCGAAGGCATCGCTGATCAGTTCCCAGAGACTAATCAGCCTACTGCGGGACCGTTGCCCACAATTGCCGCAATATTGCCCTTTCAGCCGTGTCCCGCAGTTAAGGCAATCGGCTGACTCTGCCGGCGCCAGATCGAGAGTGCTGTCCTCTCTGAGAACACGAGCTGCGGTCGTAACCAGACCTCGGAACCGGGACGTTACATCGCTTGGTATATCGGTGCCGACACCCTCCAGAAAATTGTCCAGGGCATCATCGCTGTCGAAAACATAAAGACACACGCAGCCGCTGCGCCCGTCGTCACGACCTGCCATTGGGAAATAGCTGCAATCTGCGATGCCAGCTACATGGCTTATTTCGCTAACGTGCTCGCGGAGCCAGTTGTCGAAGTCATCGCGGACACTCGCGTCTACGATAAAGGAGACTTCATAGACAGGTCCGGAGCGAGTCGGCATGAAGACTTACGAATTACTTACTTTTTTCTTTCTCTTGGCCTTCTTGCGAGCTTTCTTCTTGCCTGGCGCCGCTTTGTTCGGTGCCTTCACTGTAGTCTTTTGTGGGATAGTGGCGGCAGCCGCTGCTGGAGGAGAGCTCTGACCCCGTGCAAGCTCCTCGGACGAGAAATCGTCGACAGCTAACATTGCAGAGACTTTGCCATGATAGTCGCGCAATTCAGCGGCTTCCTTCTTATTGATAACGCCAGCATGCTCTGCCTCATCGATCTGGCCACCGAGGGCACCGGGGTGGATCAAGCCCTCTCGCTCTGCCTGTCGAAGGCGGCGCTCCATCGGCGAATATTTTTCGGACAACTCAAGCGCTTCCTGCAGGAGCCCAAGTGGATTGCCTGGTTCAAGTGTCGTATACGCTTCGCGGCTAAGGCGCTCGCGCGCTTCGCCCGAACGGGTCATTATTTGCACGACCTTGTGGCCGATCTCATCTGAAGGAGCCGAATAGGTTCTGCCACGCGGGAAAATGAATACTCGCAAAAAAGCGGCGACCCAGCGGTTCGGGAAATTTCGCAAGAATGCGTGCAATGCCTCTTGTGCCTGGTACATCAGTGTTCGGACAGACCACTCGACAAGCGGCAAGTCGGTTGCCCGTCGCCCCTGGTTCTCGAAATGTTTTAATACAGTCGATGCGAGATACATTGAGCTCAACACATCGCCAAGTCGCGCCGATAACAGTTCACGCTTTTTCAGCGCGCCGCCCAGCGTGAGCATCGCGAAGTCGGACGCGAGCGCGAATGCGGCACTGTAGCGATTGATGTTTTGGTAATAGCGACGTGTCGGCGTATTCAGTGGTACGCGACTGACTTTGGCGTGCGTCAGCGCCAGGAAGAGCGAGCGTGCCAGGTTGCTTATCGCGTAGCCGATATGGCCAAACAAGGCCTTGTCAAATTCGACAAGCCCCCGATCGGTGTCCTCGTCTGCCGCAGCATGCATTTCCGGTAGTACGAATGGGTGACAACGGATAGCCCCCTGGCCATAGATGATCAGGCTGCGCGTCAGGATGTTTGCACCTTCCACGGTTATCGCGATCGGTGCGGCCATGAAACTGCGGCCAATGTAATTATTTGGTCCCAGGCTCAGCGCTTTGCCGCCGTGAACATCCATTGTGTCGCTGCTGACTTTTCGGCCGAGCTCTGTGCAGTGATACTTGAGTATTGCTGACGGCACCGCAGGCTTTTCACCCTGATCAATTGCGCCGGCCGTAACCGACACCGCAGCGTTCATTATGTAGGTGTGGCCAGCAATACGCGTCAGGGCTTCTTCAATACCTTCAAATTTTGCGATTGATGTATTGAATTGCTTACGAATCATCGTATATGCGCCGGATGCGTAACTGGCGGCTTGGCCACCACCGGCACCAGTCGATGGCAACGTGATCGCGCGACCGACAGCTAGCAATTGCATGAGCATCTTCCAGCCTTTGCCGGCCCTGTCCTGGCCACCGATGATGCTGTCGAGGGGCACAAATACGTCAGTACCGGTTGTAGGGCCGTTCAAAAATGCAATTGTCATTGGATGATGGCGACGACCGACGACGACACCCGGAAGATCCGTTGGAATCAATGCCACTGTTATGCCGTAGTCAACCTTGTCACCGATCAGGTGGTCAGGATCGTAGAGCTTGAACGCAAGGCCGAGCACCGTCGCGACAGGCGCCAGTGTGATGTAGCGCTTGTTCCAATTGAGTCGAATGCCGATCGTCTGTTTGCCATTCCACGTGCCTTTGCAAACGACACCGCTATCGACGAGTGAGGCAGCATCTGAGCCGGCCTCGGGTGACGTCAAAGCAAAGCACGGGATTTCGGTGCCAGCAGCGAGGCCGGGAAGGTAGTGGTCCTTTTGTTCCTCGGTGCCATAGTGCAGCAGCAGTTCGGCCGGACCGAGAGAATTGGGCACGCCGATGGTCGATGACGCTGTTGGGCTGCGGCTGGCCAGCTTGGTGATAACCATCGCGTTCGCGTACGCCGAGAATTCCAAGCCCCCATATTGCTTCGGGATAATCATCGCAAAGAAGCGTTGTTCGATAATGAAGTCCCAGACCTCTTTCGGCATATCTGCTAGTTCGTGACAAATCTCCCAGTCGTCGAGCATTCGACACAGCTCTTCGCACGGGCCATCAAGGAAAGCCCGCTCTTCATCGGATAAAGCTGGCGCCGGGTAAGACATAAGGCGATCCCACTCGGGCATTCCTGAGAACAACTCACCATCCCACCAGACGTTGCCAGCCTCCAGTGCCTCTCGCTCGGTATCAGACATTGAAGGCAACATCTTGCGGTAGACAGCCAGCAGAGGTTTAGTGATCTTCTCCCGCCGCAGTTCAATGAAATTCGGAATTAGCATGGCAGCGAACAACAACCACAAAATCGGCAGCAAGATCCAACCACCGTTGCCGAAGACCGTGTAGGCGAGTAAGGCAAGCCCCGTTGCAACAGTGGACATACGTAAATCGACACGCCGGTAGGCGAGAAATATGCCGCCGCCGACGAACAGCAGCAACCAGGCTAGACTCACAAGCAAACTAGACACTTCAAACCCCTTGATTAATTCAACTGACCAGCACGACAAACCCTATCATCAAGGCGCCGGGAATGCCGTGCTAGTAATCACAGCTAGAGCAGTTCCTCAATCGCTGCCCGTTCTTCGCGCAATTCGACCTCTGTTGCATCCATGCGTTCACGGCTGAATTCAGAAATCGCCAGATCCTGAACGATTTCGTAATCGCCATCACGGCAATGAACCGGATAGGAATAAACGACGCCGGACTCAATGCCGTAACTGCCATCAGCCGGAATTCCCATGCTGACCCAGTCGCCATCCGGGGAGCCCAACACCCAATCGCGCATGTGATCAATGGCGGCAGATGCGGCCGAAGCGGCTGACGACGCGCCACGGGCCTTGATAATTGCCGCGCCGCGCTGTTGTACGACCGGTATGAAGTCGTCCACCAGCCACGTCTGGTCGACCAGATCCAGCGCAGGCGTGCCGTCAACTAACGTGTGATGGATGTCCGGGTATTGTGTAGCGGAATGATTGCCCCAAACCGTCATGCGTTGCACATCATTAACGTGCTTGCCTGTTCTTGCAGCAAGCTGCGCAGAAGCGCGATTGTGGTCGAGGCGAGTCATCGACGTGAAGTTGCGTGGATTAAGATCAGGCGCGTTGCTTTGAGCAATGAGCGCATTCGTGTTCGCCGGGTTACCCACAACCAGTACGCGAATGTCCTTGCTCGCATTGTCGTTCATCGCCTTACCCTGCACGGAGAAGATTGCCGCGTTTGCTTCGAGCAGATCTTTGCGCTCCATGCCAGGTCCTCGCGGGCGGGCGCCGACCAGTAACGCATAATCGCTGTCCTTGAAAGCCACGCTCGGGTCGTCTGTAGCGACTATCCCGGCAAGGGTGCTGAAAGCACAATCATCGAGTTCCATGACCACACCACGGAGTGCCGGCAGGGCTGGCGGAATCTCGAGTAGTTGCAGTATGACGGGTTGATCAGCGCCGAGCATCTGACCGGAGGCGATCCGAAAGGCGAGCTGGTAGCCGATTTGGCCGGCAGCGCCGGTTATGGTGACGCGAACTGGTGACTTCATTTTCTGATTCCTGGGTGGCCGCAGTGGAAAAGCGTAGCTTTGCGGCGGCGATTCTAGCACCGCCCGCGTCGCGCGGCACTCGTGAGATACCGAAACTAAAGTGGTTCGTCTTCCGGGTAGGCGGCATTGTAAAGTGCACGTTGCTCGTCCGCTTCGGCCATTCGACCGGCATCCTCGAGCTTTTGTATGCAAAGAAGCCAGGAGTCGGGCTTTGCGACGTCGGTTTCACTGCAGGAGGGCTCTGCAGAACCCGCAGCAATCGTCGTGGCACCCAATACTTGATCGGATTCCCTTATGTCGCCGGTCTGCAGCGTCGCGATTTCCCTGGCCCGGCCCAGCATATCGTCATCTTTCATGGAAAACTCTTCTGCACTGGCTGGCTTAGCCGCGACTTGCTGGCGAAGATCTTTACTTATTTTCGCTGTACGTTTCCTCTCCGCAGGCACCTCAGCGTCCTGCATGGCTTCAGGGAGCGCCTCAGCTTTGACCGGATCAGGTCTATTCAGCTTGGGTGCGGGTGCCGCTGAAGCCGCAGGTGCAGGCGCGTCGAGTCGACCGGACGGCAACACAACATCGCTGGTTTCAGGAACAGGCGCGTTCGTAACTTCGAGCACCAGGGCGACACAGAGGGTTATCGTCGCTGCCCAGGCCATAGGGCGCGTCCAGGACACAGACCTGAGGTAACGAGGGCGTGCTGCATCGGCAGCCTGCTTCATTACAGCCCTGTTGAGGTGCTCCGGTGTGAGCTCACTCGCTACCTCTCTATAGGTCTGGGTGACGAGCGAGTCCACTTCGCCATCTGACTCTGGTCTGATTCGATCTTCGGTCATGACGTCTCCGCTGGCTCATTTATGGCTACGCGCAATTTTTTTACAGCGTAACGAAGCCGGCTTTTCGCGGTTTCACGATTGGCGCCAGTGACTGACGCAATCTGGTCGAGATTCAGCCCTGCCTCTTCGTGCAGTAAGAATACATCGCGTTGCTCTTCTGGCAGCTCCGTCAATGCGGCATCAAGCCTGCGCCTCGCCATACTCCTCTCTGCCAATGCCTCAGGCTGATCTCCGGGATCGGGTTGATTGTCCGGCTCGACATCGACGGTGTGGGAGTGTCGTTTGTTGCGGCGGATATGATCGATGAAACAATTGTGCGCCACTCGATAAAGAAAGGTCGAGAACTTCGCAGTTGGCCGGTAGTTTTGCCGCGACTTGATGATCTTCCCCCAAACATCCTGGAAAATGTCCTCGGCGGTGTCACGGTGATGGCAGAGCCTTAACAAATAGCGATAGAGGGCATCGTTGTGGCGTTGGTAAAGCAGCTCGAACGCCGCCACATCGCCGTCGCGGTAACGCAGCATCAGGGCGCTGTCCTCAGGTGTTTCGTCCATTTTCAGAGCATAGGGGACAGCGGCCGCTCGGGGAACCCGAAATTCAGCGTGGGTCATTACGTGGGTAGCCGCGGCCATATCTCTACAAACGTGGCGCGCAAGCCGTTCGGGTTAGCAAAATTGTGAAAAAAGGCTTGCAAAGGGCAATATTGGTGTTATAGTCAACTATAACACTAGCTCACTAGCAAAACAGAACCTGTGGAGCCACTGCGATGAAACACCTGATTCGACGCTACCTGAACGAAATTGTTGGCCTGACAATGATGGCACTCATGACAATTGCGCTTGTGGCAGCTCAGGCCGAAGCAACGACGCAAGAAGCGGCGGCCAAGAGCGCAGCGGATGTCATTGAAATTCATGTCAGTTTCAAAGGCTAAAAGGGTCGTTACGCTGGGCATAAACACACATTCAGTTTCCGTCCCCAAGGCGAGTAAAGCAGCGACGGACTTGTTGCGCCAGCCTGCGCATGCAGGCTGGCGCCTTTTTAAACAACAACCTCTGTCGCTCCAAACAGGCGGCAACTACAGGCAGGGCACTTAAACGATGGACCCGAAATGGAATGAAGATCAGCCCATTTACCGACAACTGCGGGATCGGGTCGTTGCGATGATCCTGGAGGGCGTGCTCGGTGACGGTGATGCGTTGCCTTCTGTGCGTAATGTCGCTGCCGAATATCGTCTTAACCCGCTAACAGTTCTAAAGGGCTACCAGGAACTCGTGGATGAAGGCCTGGTCGAGAAGAAGCGCGGTCGCGGCATGTTCGTGAACGATGGCGCTCGGCGGCAATTGCTTAAGGACGAGCGGCAACGATTTATTGAGAAGGAGTGGCCAGTGATATTTGCCACTATCCAGCGGCTCGGGCTCGACGTAGCGGCCTTGAGTGAACAAGAACAAAAGGCAAAAGACGCAGGAGATAAGGATGACTAGTCTGGTCACCGCCAGAAACGTATCGAAGAGTTTCGGGCCTGTTCGTGCCGTGGACAACGTCAGCTTTGAGATCGAGAAGGGCAAGATCACAGGACTCTTTGGTCCTAATGGTGCTGGCAAGACCACGCTACTCAAAGCCTTACTTGGCCTCACGGATTGTGATGGTGACTTGTCCGTCCTGGGGCTGGATCCGTTTCGGCAGCGCAAGGAACTTATGAAGAACATTTGTTTCATTGCCGATGTGGCCGTGCTGCCGCGCTGGATCAAGGTGGAGCAGTTGCTCGATTTTGTAGAAGCAACGCATCCGAATTATTCGCGAAAACGCTCGGAAGAGTTACTGGCGCGCACCAAGGTACGAAAAGACGCCAAGGTCCGCGAATTGTCCAAGGGCATGGTCACTCAGCTGCACCTGTCGATCATAACCGCAGTGGATGCGCGGCTCCTTGTTCTGGATGAGCCGACACTCGGTCTGGACATCATTTTTCGTAAAGAATTTTACAGCAACCTGCTAAACGACTATTTCGACGGTGAGCGAACGATCTTCATTACCACACACCAGGTCGAGGAAATCGAAAACCTGATGACAGACATCATGTTCATCAACGACGGTCGTCTGCTTCTGAACACCAGCATGGAGTCCCTGGCAGGCAAATTTGTGGAGCTTGTGACGTCTGGCGAGAACGCCGACAAGGCGCGGCAACTCGGTCCGATCTACGAGCGCGACGTTTTCGGCAAGAAAGTCATGACATTCGAGGGGATCGATCGGGACAAGGTGGCAGCGTTCGGAGAGCTGCACACTCCGTCGGTAGCCGATTTGTTCGTCGCGAAAGTTAAGGGGGCAGCAGCATGATTACGAACCAATTGGCGCTGGTGCGACGCGAGCTTTGGGAACATCGCTCGATCTGGATTACACCTGCGGCAGTAGCGACGATCACAACACTGCTGGCAGTGGCGATGGTCATAGCGGTTGCCGCGTTTGGCGAAATACTCAACCCCGATATTGAGAAGATCGCTGATGCAACGGTGCCCGAATCGGTACGGCGGGTTGCGCTCGCTGGATTCCTGTTAGGCAATACGTCCGTGTTCCTGATTGCGATGTGGTTTCTTGCGATTTTTTATTGCCTCGATGCCCTGTACGCGGAGCGCAAGGACAAGAGCATTCTATTCTGGCGCTCGTTGCCGATTACTGATGCCGAAACCGTTGTGTCAAAGTTGTTAACGGCGGCTATTGCAATACCGTTGGCCACAATGGTCGCAGTCATAATCTCGCATCTCCTGAACCTGATCATCATTAGCATTTGGTTGGCTGCGGAGGGCGCGAATCCGATGCGGTTTATCTGGGGCGCTGTACCATTGTTCGATACGTGGATCGCCGTGACCACGATATTAATCGCGGTGCCGATCTGGATGGCTCCGCTTCTGGGTTGGTTTCTGTTCATATCGGCTTGGGCAAAACGCGGCCCGCTCCTGCGTGCAGTTTTGCCGATCGCTATCCTGCCCATTCTCGAATATATCGTTTTCAGATCGTGGGCTCTCGGCGAAGCAATCCTGACCCGGCTCAGTATTGTCACGATGCCGATCTTCGACTCGATCTCGCATTCGGGATTCGACGAGGACGACCTGGAGTCAATACTGTCGGAGAACCTCAGCCTGGTGTCGTGGCTGGATTACGGCAAGTTCCTGACCAGCATCGAAGTCTGGACCGGACTTATCGTTTGCGGCCTTTTTATCACCGCGGCGATATACGTTCGACGGTACCGCGACGAGAGCTAAGTGGTCGGCTAGGAGGGGCGACCGGAGATTTTGTGCTTGCGGAGTTTGCCGCGAAACTGATGGTAGCTGAGCCCCAATAGATCTGCCGCCATGCTCTGGTTGAAGCGTGCTTTCTTCAGAGCCGCATTCAACAGGTCTCTTTCGGTTTCTCTGAGCCGCTGTGGCAAGTCTGTCGGCAGCAGCGGTTCTCGCTGCACTCGAGGTTCAGGAGCCTTGCTGTCAACCGTATCAGCAAGCTTGAATGGCGAATCGAATGGGTCGAAAGCGATAACCGAAATCGGCTGTTCAGGGTCGCTTGATCGATACACAGATCGCTCTATGGTGTTCTTCAATTCGCGTACGTTGCCAGGCCATTTGTGCCGCAATAGTGCTGAGGCTGCTTTGGGTGCGAAGCCCGGGAAATAGGCCTGCTTCATTTCGCTGACCATGTTAACGGCGAATGCGTGAGCCAAAGTTAAGATATCCTCGAGGCGTTCTCGTAATGGTGGAATCGTAATGACATCGAACGCCAGGCGATCCAGTAGATCCCGACGGAACCCTCCGCTTGCAGCGAGAGATTGCAGGTCCGAGTTTGTCGAGCCGACAATCCGCACATCGACACGCAGTGTGTCACTGCCGCCGACCCGTTGAATTTCGCCGTACTCGATTGCACGCAGGATCTTCTCCTGCATCCGAGGGGTGATCGTCGCCAACTCATCGAGGATCATCGAGCCGCTGTCCGCGCGCTCAAAGTGACCAATATGGGTCTGCGTCGCCCCGGTAAATGCACCGGCTTCGTGGCCGAATAATTCTGATTCCAGGATCGACTCCGTCAGAGCTGCGCAATTCACCTTTACAACATTCTGCTCCCAGCGCTCTGACAGGAAATGCAGCCGTGAGGCGATCAGCTCCTTGCCGGTGCCGCGTTCGCCAACAACCAGCACAGGCTTGTTCAGCGGAGCTACGCGGGACACGTGTTCGAGCATTTCGAGAAAGGCCGGCGCCTCCCCGATTATTTGCTGGCCAGGTGTACGTACAGACATTGGCTAATTTCACCAGAGAATAGTAAAAAAAGCCAGACATTAGTTATTATCGCCATAATTAGTAGCCAGCCAACGGATCGAATATTATTTTTTTACTTTCAAATACAAATAGTTATCAGCCCAGATACGAGTTGGCACGGATGCTGCAGTACTAATCATGAGTTTCACCAATTACGAGGAAAGGGCCATGGGCATATTCACGAGATTCAGCGACATCGTGAACTCAAACATCAACGCAATTCTCGACAAAGCGGAAGATCCCGAGAAGATCGTGCGTTTGATGATCCAGGAAATGGAAGACACGCTGGTTGAAGTTCGTTCGGCAGCAGCTCGGTCTATTGCGGACAAGAAAGACCTGAATCGCAAACTCGAGTCACTTGACCGCGAGTTGCGCGATTGGGATGAAAAAGCCGAGTTGGCTATTCGAAAAGGACGTGAAGACCTGGCCAAGGCGGCTTTAATCGAGAAGTCTCGCGTAGCGTCTGCCACCGAGGTGCTAAAACAGGACTACCTGGCCGTCGACGAGGGTCTCAGTAAGCTGAATGAAGATATAGCACGGTTGGAAGGCAAGCTGGAGGATGCCAAGACACGTCAGAAATCGTTGCTTGCACGGCACAAGACAGCAAGTAGCCGTCTGGCAGCAAGAAAAAAGATTTATGACTACCAGATTGATGACGCGATGATTCGCTTCGAGCAGTACACCCGCCGTATCGATGATGTGGAAGGCCGTGTCGAAGCTTATGATCTTGGCCTGCCCAAGGACCTCAATCATCAGTTTGCGAGCCTTGAGGCTGAAGATGCGGTCAAAGAAGAGTTGGATGCCCTGAAGGCAAGGGTGGCTGGTGAAAACAGTAGCGCTGCGGAAGGATAAATGACTCAACGTACCTGGAATATCGACTACGGGCCGCTGCGCGGTCTTTATCGAGATCGTGAAAGCGGATGGATTTTCGGCGTTTGCGCGGGTCTTGCGGATCGATTCAATTTTCGACCGGGGACTATTCGGGTAATCGCAGTTATTTGTCTTTTACTGTTCTTTTGGATGACCGTTGCAATATACATTGCAGCGACGCTCATCATTCGGGACAAACCGCTGATCTACTCCGGCAATTATTCCGAATTCGAATTCTGGCGCCGCACCCGCCGTGATAACTGGAGTCGCCCATGACCGTTGAAGCATCGATGTACGAGAGAATGTACGAGAGACGATTTTGTCGGCGCACAGATCGGGCGTTGCTTGGCGGTGTTTGTGCAGGGTTTGCGGATTACTTCGGGTTCAACCTGCGCGTCACTCGCCTGCTTGCGTTTATTGCTTTCTTAATGGCTATGCCGATGGCTGTCATTACCTACCTGGCGATAGTGTTTCTCGTTCCTGCGGATTCAAGTCGGCCAGCGAACCGAGCTGATCGGAAACGCCGGCGCAGAACGCGTTCAGCGCCACCGCGACCGGTGCCATCAACAACGGTGAGCGATATTCGGCGTCGTTGCCAATCACTCGATAAACGGATGGCACATTTGGAGAAATATGTGACGTCTTCCCGTTACAATCTCGACCGGGAATTCAGAAATCTCTGAGAAATGAACTACTCAAACCAAGGGAGTCACCGATGAATGGCACACTCGTTTTCGTTATTGTTATTGTCGCCATCGTCATGGGAGCACAGACTTTGCAGAAATTCATCGTAGCGCGTACTGCGAACAAAGACGATAGTCCGGAGCTCGAAGAAGCGTTGGCGCAGATCGATAAGCTCGAAGAACGAATTCGAGTTCTCGAGCGCATAGTTACGGAGAACAAATACGACTTGCGGCACGAAATAAATAAGCTGTAGTTGGCTCCGGCTCAGCGATCGCCAATCAAAACCTCACGACTCAGGCTTTGACTCCTTCGCAGCCTTTCTCTCCGCGTTGTAAGCACGAACCTGCTCATTGAATTGCTCACCAACCATCACCTTTTCCTCGTTGGCCGCATCGAACTTCCTATTCAGCGATTTATCCCGCTCCGCACGCTCCTCCGGCGTCGGTTCGTCCATTGATGCTAATGCCGCCAGTTCCTCTAGCTCGACGCACTGCAGATACTCATCTACTGATGCAAGAAAGGTCTGAACGCCATTTTTGGCGGCCAGCAATTCTTCTTTTGAGGCTGTTGCCCCATCCGGAATAAATGGCCGTTCCGGATAATCACATGCAAATACCGTAAAGGACGCGAGAACGAGGATTGCGCCTAGCGCGGGTCGAAAAAACTTGTTCATAAGTTCAGCTTCTGTTTGTGCTGGCCGAAAACGAGTTTCGGGAATTCCAGCTTAGGTGACGTGCGGCTATTAAATCATGTTGCCCGGCTCTAGTGAAGCTGTCAGGCGAACAGTGCTCTGTGCGTATCTGTCCCCTCCGCCTGGGAAATAAGCAGTTCGAGATAGTTGTCCGAACTCATCGGATTACCAAACAGCAGACCCTGTACTTGAGTACAGTGAAGGCTTTGCAGGAAATTAAGTTGGTCTTCAGTTTCAACACCTTCCGCGACGACATCCAGATTCAAGTTCTGACCCATCTGGATGATCGTGCTAACAAGAGTCGCATCGTCCGGATTGCTGGCGATGTCACGGACAAAAGACTTATCGATTTTCAAGGTGCTGATCGGAAACTGCTGCAACGAGCTCAGTGAAGAGTATCCCGTACCAAAATCGTCAACCGCCAGGTGCAACCCCAATGAGTACAGCTGATCGAGTAGTTTGATCGTGCGCTCCGGGTCTTCCATTAAGGTCGTCTCGGTAATTTCAAGCTCGAGAGATGTCGGTGAAACCTCATGGCCGCGCATGATAGAACTGATACGTTTTGTGAAGTTGGGTTGCCTCAGTTGCTTCAGCGAAAGATTGACCGATACGCGTCCCGGTGATGAAACTGACCTTTGCCAAAGACGAAAATCTTCGCAAACCTTGTCGAGTACCCACTCGCCGATTTCGATAATCAGGTTGGAATCTTCTGCGATTGGAATGAAATCAGCAGGCAGAATCAGGCCACGGTCCGGAAGTTCCCAACGAACAAGCGCTTCGGCACCGAATATTTCACCGGTCCTGAGGTTGTACTTTGGCTGGTAGTGGACAAGTAGCTCATCGCGCTCAAACGAACGTTTGAGTCTGCTCTTGGTCATGAGCCTCTCAACCGCCGCCTCATTCATCTGCGGTTTGTAATAGGAAAAGACGTTGCCACCAGCTTTCTTGGAGCTATATAAAGCGGCGTCCGCATTACGAATAAGGTCGATTACATTCGGCGCATCGGCAGGGTAGTATGCAATACCCATGCTCGCGGTCATGAACACTTCGTGACCCTGCACATAAAACGGATCCGCGAGTCGATTGAGCAGCACCTTGGCAAGTTGGTTCGTATCAGCCTTTCCCGCAGAATCGGGACCAAGGTCGTTCACAATAACCGCGAACTCGTCGCCCGCGAGCCGGCCGATTACGGAACTTTCCGGCATGGCCAACGTTAGCCTTTCTGCAACGGTTTCAAGAGTTGCATCGCCGGCCAGGTGTCCGAACGTATCGTTGATCTCCTTGAAGTGATCGATATCAATATAGAACAGACACAATGGTTTGCCAGCGCGCCTCGCCCTCGCTATCGCGCGTTGCAAAAGGTGTTGGAATTGCATGCGATTTGGAACTTTGGTGAGCGCGTCGATGCGAGCCAGGTAGCGAATGCGTTGCTCGGCTCGTCGTCTCTCGGTTATATTTTGTGCTGCGTAAATTCGATCTGATTGTCGATCCTTGCCGGGAACAACAGAGCAGGTGTAAGAAACCGGAATTGAGTCGCCGAATTTGTTTTCGAAAAAAGCTTCCTTGGGCAAGTCGGAGGGCTCGCCTTCAATTAGAGTCTTGGTTTTCTTCCGATCGAGGATAAAATCAATGGATTTGCCCTGCAGTTCTCCTTCCTCATAGTCGAGGAGCCGGGCTGTTGCCTTGTTTATTCTCTCTATGGTTCCATCGAGTGAAGTAATAACGATCGCCTCGCTCATTCCTGACAACACATTATCAAGATAGTCGCGCGATATTGTGGTCGAGCGTAACTTGTCGCGCATGTCGTTGAATACGGTGGCAAGTTCGCCGAGCGAATCGCCGCGCACGATGGCCAATGGTTCTCCGAAGTCAGCCTCACTCAATTTTTCGGCTTGCAAACAAAGCTCGCGGATTCTCGAGGTATGGCTGCGAACGATCAGCCAGACAAAAACGGCACAAACCAGCAGCGTAATCAGCGTGCCTGCACCAATCCAGAAATAAGTCAGATGTCGGCTTTCTGACTCTTTGGCGAGCAACCCGACAGCGAACTTCTGTGACTCTGCTTGCAATGACAGCAATTCGAACGAACCGGACAATACGCCCATGTACTGATCGTGGTGAACCACCTTGTATGAAATCAATAAATGGTCGGGCAACCAGACAACCGGGTCTGACGCCTGGCTTACTGGAATGCTCCCCGTTTGCTGGACATCGGAATCACTGCTGACGAACCGCAGACCTGCTAATGAATCGTGCTGCTTGATTGCCCGATTGAGAATCGGCAATACCGAGAGGTCATTTGAGGATTCATCGATCGAAGTGAGGTCGTCCGCTATGGCATGTAATTGCGCACGTGCACGGCGTTCGTAACTTTCTCGCAGAAGTGTGCTGTGCGCTGCCGCGCTGGCTGTGGTAATTTCTTTTGCGAGCCAGCGGTATTGGCCGTAAAACATTGACAGCATGATGACCGCAACGGCTGTGCCCAGCGTCAGTACAAACCGTAGATATCGCGGTATTCTGCTGCCGATCATTTGTTTTCTGTTCTGCACAACTTGCCTACAGACCTTTTATTATTGTTGTTAGGCCGTTTCTCCGTACCAGTGTAGCACCGGGCAAGACAGGCAAAGATTATTTCCAGAGCGGACCAAATAATGGGGCGACTCAGGACAACAAATATAATAAATGGTCGAAATCGCACAATTGCAGTAGAAATGAGCGTTTAGTCGCCTTGGCGCTTTTCAACAAATTCCACTGGTTTGGCCGAGCCAGTCGTGTTCATGACGCCTTCAACGACGGCTCCTTCCGCTACGGCGATTGCTGCTGCCGCTACCGTTCCGGTGATGCGTGCGCTGTCGGTAATCTCGACTTTGCCATCGGCAGCGATATCGCCCTCGACATGGCCGGCCACGATTACATTGCCTGCTTTGATGGAGCCCTTCCACAAACCGTTGGCGGCTAGAGTCACCGTGCCGCTGAGGTCGCAGTCACCTTCTATTTCTCCATTGATCAGGAAATCGCCGCTGCCGGTGATTAGACCCGATATTTTGCAACCTTCACTGATGAGTGTCGCGGAATCGGATTTGAGGTCGCGCAACCGGCGCAATCGGGAGTCGTTCATGGAGGTTATACCTTTGCAGACTGGATTTGCATGGAAGAGTTGCATAGTACCTATTGAAAGCAGGATTTGTCAGCTGTAGATGGCTTTTTCCGACGCATTGAAGTCACCTCGCAAATACGCGAAGAGGGCGCGCTTGTGGTAAAACAAGCGAGCTTGGCGGTCGGCCTCGTGAGCACCGCCAGGAATCCAAACATAATAGAGACCATTAGATTGAGCCAGGGATTCGACAAACGACATAGCGAACTGACCAATGCGGCTGGGGTTTTGTTCGCAGGTAGCCTCCGCGGCGTTGAGAAGGAATCTCTACGCATAGGCAGTGATGGCTATCTGTCACGTACTCCGCATCCCGTTCGACTTGGATCCGCATTGAGTCATCGCTACATCACGACGGATTTTTCCGAGGCGCTGCTCGAATTCGTAACGCCCGCTTTCTCAAGTACCTGGGAAGCACTGCACTTTCTCTGCGACATTCACCAATTTACTTATGATCGCCTCGGCGACGAAATGCTCTGGGTTGCCAGCATGCCATGCCGCATTCCGGGCGATATGGAAATACCGCTGGCGAAATACGGCACGTCGAATGTGGGTCAGATGAAGACAATTTATCGGCGGGGGCTGGGGCTGCGCTACGGCAGACAGATGCAGACGATAGCGGGCGTGCATTTTAACTATTCCCTCGCGGAGTCTTTCTGGCCTCGCTATCAGCAAATTATCGGCGACGATCGGAGAGAAGATGAATTTCGCTCTGATCATTACCTGCGCCTGATACGAAACTTTCGGCGTTTCGGTTGGCTGGTTCTCTATCTATTCGGTGCATCACCTGCAATGTGCAAGTCCTTCGCTAGAGAAGATGAGTTCGACATGCCATCACTCAACGCAGAAACGTGGTACGAACCATACGGAACATCGCTGCGCATGAGTGATCTTGGTTACAGCAACCAGAATCAGTCGCGTATCAATATCTCCCTGAATAGCCTGGACAGCTACATTCGTGATCTCAGTAGCGCGATCAGAACGCCAGAGCCGGACTACGAAAAAATTGGCGTCAAGGTTGACGGCAAGTACAGGCAGCTAAGTGTCAATCAACTTCAGATCGAGAATGAGTACTACAGCTCAGTACGGCCGAAAAGAGTGGCCGTTAGTGGCGAGCGGCCAACGGCCGCTCTGCGACGAGGCGGCATTGAGTATGTAGAGATTCGATCGCTCGATATCAATTTTAATGACCCTGCTGGTATTAACCAGAATACGATGCGATTTATCGAGGCGTTCCTGATCTATTGTTTGCTGGAGGATAGTGCGCCGTTTGACGATGCGTCTCTGAACGAGACAAAGCGCAACCAGACACAGACGGCGAAACACGGGCGCGACCCGGAGTTTCGTCTGCATCGAGACGGCCGAGAGGTAGAGCTTGCAGTCTGGGCGCGCGAAATACTGGACAAGATCAGCGCGATTGCGGAACTCATCGACCGCGAAGAAGGCGGTGAAAGCTATGCGCAGGCAACTCGCCTCATGCTTGACATGGTGAACGATGTGGAGACTACACCGTCGGCTCGCCTGCTCGCAGAATTGCGCAAAGAAGACTGCAGCTTTTTTGAATATGCGCTCTCACTGGCGAGTAACCATCGCGATTACTGGTCTGAGATCACGCCGCTATCCGATGATCGTGTAGTTGAGTTCGAACAAGAAACGGCACAGTCCGTGGAGCGCCAACGCGCAATCGAGGAAAGCGACGAAATCAGCCTCGACGAGTATCTGGAGAGTTACTTTAGTTCAGATTAGGCATCGGCGAATGGCAATGGCGTGCCATGCTCATACGCGAAAGCGCGGTGAAGTTTCTGCAACGCACTGGTTTTTTCTCCTACCGTGCCGTCCCCGATAACCCGGCCGTCAGCTTCGAGAATTGGCGTTAACTCACCCATTGTGCCGCTGGTGAAAACTTCACTTGCTGTGTACAGCTCTGTCAGCGATAAGTTGCGCTCTTCGGCGGGAATTTTATTCGTTTGGCAGATATCCAAAATCATGCGCCGCGTTAAGCCGGGCAAACAGGCATCTGCAAAGGGTGTATAGACAACTCCTTTGCTTACAATAAAGATGTTCGTGTCATTGGTCTCCGACACAAAGCCATTAATGTCGAGCATGATCGCGCTGTCGACCCCGGCAACGTTTGCCTCAATGGCCGCGAGAATGTTGTTCAGCAAATTGTTGTGGTGAATCTTGGAGTCGAGACATTGAGGCGTGTTGCGTCGCGTTGAGGCAGTGATGACCCGTATTCCCGAATCGGAATAGACAGGAGGCTTCCATTCCGCAAGCACGATCAGCGTGCATCCTGACTGGTTAAAATTTGGGTTCATGCCGGATGTTATTTTCTCGCCTCGAGTTAGCGTCAGGCGAATATGCACGTCGTCACTCATGCCGTTCGCTTCGAGCGTCCGAAAGATGGCATCACGTATCTCACTGGATGGTGGCACTGCACTAAACGCGAGTGTCTTTGCAGAGTTCTGCAGACGTTCGAGATGTTCCTCGAGCGCCGCAATCCGGCCTCTGTAAACCCGCAGTCCTTCCCACACCGCATCGCCACCCTGAACTACGCTGTCGAATACCGATACCCTCGCTTCGTCGCGTGGAAGAAGTTTATCGCCGACAAAGATCACGATGTCCCGGTTACGTGGATCGGGTAGATTCATTGTGCGTCTCCTTCGGTGTTCGCGCGAAAGGCTTGCTCAAACAAGCGGTCGTACCAGGGGGCACACTCATTGAGCAGGGGCTCGAGGTGTGGGGGAAAATCGGTCTTTGCTTTATATGGCGCGAAGCCCGTACTTTCGTGTACTGCATGATACCAATGTGGCGCCCAAACGCCGTCTTCGGCGCGCGGCCCAACCGGCCAATGCAACATCTCTTTGCTGAATCCGATTTCGAGGTGGCCGCACAACTGTTTTAATACACCCGCCGGATCTAACAACAACTCTCGTGAATCGAGAACAGCCGGTTGTTGACCCGATGAGACCAGGTCTTCAAACAGATGCCACTGCTGCTCCAGGCCGGTATCGGCTAACCGGGCATGTGGTAGTTGCACGGTTAGTGATGGCAACATCTCCCGTGGATCCCGGATAAGAAGAACGTTCTCCGTGCGCTGCAAAAAACCCAGGTCGATAGCGATGAGATGGTGCGCCATATGCTTGATAACCAGGTGTTTTGCGCAGTCTGAACCAGCAATATCGAGCATGTCGCGCATGACCGCGTCGCCATCGCAGTTCATCTTCTCCAGTATCTCATCTCGTCCTGGATGATCGGCACCACTGACACGCAAATAGTGGCCGTAAAGAGGCTCGTCGACCACTTGTACGTCCTCAAGTTGCGCGAAACTGTACATCAAAGCCGTCGATACATTACGCGGCCCTGACCATAGGCATATCGGTTTTGTCATTTTGATGCCGTATTCGAGGCCTTGTGTTGTGCGGTCTGTCACAAATTGGTAGTGAGGAGTATGACCGTAACGCCAATTTAACTAAACTCCTCAATATGTTTAAGACTTTTATTGCAGGAATCTTGCTGGGCATCGTGGCTGCAGCTGCTGGCCTGTACTATGTGCCCGTGGTTGACCAGAGCCGGGAACAATCGCTGGTCGTTGTGCAGCCGAATCAGGGCAACACCGAGACTTTCTATGCCAACGTGCCCATGGATCGCATTCTGATAGGCGCGCCATCGCAACAGACTCCGTTGCCACCAGGGTTGCAGTGGCCGGACGACGAAGAATTTGCCAATCTGCGCGTCGAGCTTTTCAAGATCCGCAATACCAAGGACGTTGTCGTAGGCGTTGCCAGCAGAATGGCGGCTAATGACGATATTCCGGGCGACGTGATTGAATGGGTCCTTCACCTGCCGGCTCGTGGTTCGATTTACGTTTCGATGCAGCCGGAGCCTCAAGAGGGTGGCAATCGAGTCGGGACGTTGCAGTCGGGCACTCGTGAATTTGACCTTATGCGCGGTGCAATATCCGAACGCTGGGTAGCGGACACGACGGAATCTGTCGATGCCCCGGCAGGCCGCATCGAGCTCATCACGGCTCTCGTCGCCCAGCGGGAAGAATTGTGATTAAGTACTTGTTCGCATTGATAGTCGGGATGGCCGTCGGAGCAGTTGTATTCCTTGGCTTGCTGTACTTCAACCCGTTCATGGCGCAGCAGCGCTTGTCGCCAATAACGGTGACCGACAACGATGTCGTCAAGCTCGGTTATTCGGCCGCTGTACAAGATATGCTCATTTATACCAATGACGGTGAGTCGAGAATCGATCCTCACCCAGCCAAGGTTTTGCAATTGTGGGAAGCGCCGATTCGCAAGACCCGGGCGTTAGCGACAGTCCTGACTGATAGTCGTGGACAAGCTGCCGGAATCGGCATCAAGTTCTCGTCTGACTCGGAAAGTACGAACATCCTGAACGGGCAGGCGATTGTTGACAGCGTTTGGCATATCTACATGCCCGAGCGCGGCAGCTTGTTCGTCGCACAGAGCGAGAACCTCTGGAGTTACTTCCGTGAAATCGTTATTCCTGCGTACTGGAGCTCAGCCGACAGCTGGCGTGGAATATGGCGAGGCGATGTTACGGCGGGACCCGGTGCGCTGGGAACGGCAAGCGTGGCCGGCGGCAGCGGCGAATTCGCAGGGCTCAGGTCTGAAGGAGTCGAGGCGCTCAGTGCGAAAGCGTATTCGGTGGAGCTTGGGCCGGTCGCCGTCGACGGCGAATTGTCGATCGAAATTCCGCGCGCGGAACTGGAGGCTAGCTCAGATCCTTGAGCGCGACGTCAGCGTTGGCCAATAGTTGAGGGTCGATTCGTGCGCGTTCGGCGATCAACACTTTTGACTGCAGAAAGTCCTTCGGCGCATTGATGGCGTCGACCGCGATGAGTATGCCGTCCTTCAGATACAAACAAGAGAAACTCTCGCTTTCGGGGTCACCTCGCAAAATCGCCCTATCGTAACCCTGAGATAGCCCTGCGATCTGAAGCTTGAGCTCGTACTGGTCGGACCAGAACCACGGCACCTGTGAGTAGTGCTTTTCCACACCGCAAATATTGCTGGCGGCGGTTTTCGCTTGTTCAAGGGCGTTGTGCACCGACTCAAGTCGCAATTGCATATCGTAAATTGCGTTAGGGTGTGAAGTGCAATCACCAACAGCATAGATGTTCGAATCCGACGTTCGGCATTGGTCGTCAACGACGATACCGTCGTTAACCTCGAGACCGGCGGATTCGGCGAGCTCGACATTGGGCAAAATGCCAACACCAATGACGACAAAATCGGCTGCCAATGTTTGTCCATCGCTGGTCATGACGGAGTGCACCTTGCCATTGCCATGGAAGCTGCTGAGGCCAGTTGAGAGCATCAGTTTGACGCCATGACTGTTGTGCGTTTTTTGATAAAAGTCCGATACCTCCGACGACACAACGCGGCTCATTACACGCTCAGCCATTTCTATTACAGTGACGTCCAGACCCCGCTGACGACACACGGCGGCCACCTCCAGGCCGATATAACCAGCGCCCACGATTACAACACGCTCACCTGTGGATGCAGCCGCACGGATTGCATCGACATCAGCTATACCCCGCAGATAGTGAATGCCCTCGAGCTCGCTGCCCTTGACTTGCAATTTTCGAACACGCGAACCCAGTGCCAGGATGAGTTTGTCGTAGGCGACTTCGCCATCGTCATTGGTCGTTAGCTGTCGTGCGCCGCGGTCTATGTTGCAAACATGCGTATTCAATCGCAACTCAATTTGCGCATCGTCATAAAAGGCCGCGGGTTTTACGTACAGGCGTTCGGTCGCTAGCTCACCCGCAAGATACTTTTTCGATAGCGGAGGACGCTGGTACGGCAAGTACGGCTCGTCCCCAATGAGTACAATTCGCCCGTCGAACTTTTTTTGAATTAGCGTTGCAATGGCCTGGCCCGCCGCGTGGCCGGCACCGACGATCGCAATGGTTTCTGTCACGCTGGAGTCGTCCTACTGAATGGCCTGCAGCGGCCATATTATGGGCAACAGAAACATGACCGCAATAAATACGACAATGGTCAGCGGCACACCGACCTTGAGATAATCTACGAAGCGGTAGCCACCGGGACCCATTACAAGAATGTTAGCCGGATGTGATATTGGGCTCGTGAAACTTGCCGAGGCAGCCATCGCAACGGCCATCATCGCGGTCTCGGGTTGCAGCCCCATATCGCCCATCGCTGAGAGCACGATAGGCGACATCAGTACAACCAGTGCGGCAGTAGGAATGATCATTGTCGCCATAGCCGTCAGGATATACAGACCCATAATAACCGGCCACGGACCAGCGTCGCCAAGGAATGCCATCACCTGGTTTGCAAGGTACATTGCCGCGCCGGAATCCTGCATCGCGGTGCCCAATGGCAACATACCGGCTATGAGGAATATCGCTCGCCAGTCGATGGCGCGATAAGCCTGTTCCATATTGAGGCAGCCGGTTAACACCATGACGGTGCCACCGATGACAGCGGCCACTGCAATGGGTGCATAGCCGAGCATCACCGCGAGCACAACGCCCAGCATTATGGCCGCTGCGAGGGGAGCGCGCCGCGTGTCGGGTGGCTCCTGACCCAGTGGGGTCAGAATAAGAAAGTCGGATTCAGCGGACAGCAATTGCAAACGGTCACGGGGACCCAGCAAGAGTAACGCATCGCCAATTTGTAAACGTTCATCGGCTAACTCGGTGCCGACGGTTTCACCTTCGCGCCAGATGCCTGCGAGCTCGATGCCGTAACGCTCCCGAAAATTAAGTTCACCGACTGTTCGACCGGCCAGGCTCGTGCGCGGATCCAACGTTGCATCCATCAGTGTCAGGCGCTCGGACTCGAGCGCTCCGAGGTTCGGTGAAACACTGGTCTCTATCTCAAGTTCCTGCAGCCCGCGCAATACATCCAGGTCTGTCGGCTGACCCTCAATGAGTATCAGGTCTCCGCCCAGGAGATCGTCATCCGCTTGTGGCATGACCGTAAGCGAACCCTCGCGGAAAACGGCCACCACGCGAAAATCGAAAACATCGGACAAGCGGCGCTTGCTTAAAGTGGCATTGGCGAGTTCGCTCTCCTTGGGCAGGCGCACAACAAACATCCGCTCGTCGGTACGGTAGACCTCATCAAGCCGCTCAGGTGAGAGGATCTCAACTTCCGAGAAATCCGAAAACTTCTCCAGCTGCGCGACCGCGTCGACTTCTCCGTGGACCAATACTCGTTCGCCCTTGCGCAATGGGACATAGGCAAGGTTCGTGAGGCGGTACTGATCTCTGCGCCTTACGCCGACAACAGAGACGTTGAAGCGCGAACGAAAATTTGCGTGGCGTACGAGCTCAGATACGAGTGGTGAGGTGTCGGTAATCGTCACTTCAGCGTAGGCGAGCTTCTCAGCGACCATAGACTTCAAAACTGGCGCTTCGCGTTCGATGACGAGATCTGACCAGCGCCGCAACTCACGAAACTGATCGATGCGGCCTTGCACAAGGATGCCATCACCACCGCGCAGAACCGTCTGCCTGCCGGGCAAGGGTTTGCTACGACCCTGTCGAACAACCGCGAGGATAATCAGGCCGGTCGAGGTGCCAATGCGGCTGTCGGCAAGGGTCTTGCCCACAAGTATTGAGCTTGTCGGTACTCGCAGCATGAACGTCCGTTCGTGCAGCTTGTAACGCGCACGTAAGCTGCGCTGACTGACGTGTTTGCCGTGCTCTGCCCGTTTCTTCGGCAGCAAGAATCTGCCGAATAGTGCGACAAACAACACACCAATAACCATGACGGCGCCGCCCATGGGCGTGAAATCGAATAGCTTGAACGGTGCGTATCCACCCAGCACCAGGGATTCGCTGATGAGCAGGTTTGGCGGTGTGCCAATCAGGGTTGTGAGGCCGCCCAGTAATGTTGAGTACGCAAGTGGCATCAGCAGCCTGGAGGCAGGAATTCGGGTGCGTCGCGACACTTCGACGACGACCGGCAACATCAGTGCCGCAACGCCAATGTTATTCATGAAGGCGGAAAGCACGGCGCCGGTAATCATGATAACCAGGATCATCGCGAACTCGCGGCGCCCTGCAATGCGCATGACCTGGCGGCCTATGATGTCCGCGATACCGGTTCGGGTGAGGCCTTCGCTGAGGATGAACATTGCCCAGACGGTGATGACGGCGCTATTCGAGAAACCCGCGAAAGCCTGATTGGAGTCAACGAGTCCGGTAATAGCCAGCGCGCCGAGCACAAGCAAGGCGACAAGATCCATGCGGATGACTTCGCTGATAAACAGAATCAGCGAGACGACAAGAATGCCAAGGACAAGTGCGATGTCGTACGTCATGCAGCCATTTTGATTGGTAGAAAAGCAGTCGGAGTATGCGGGATTCTATACAAACAGACTACACTGTACCCGTGTTAGCTCGTTGTGGGCGTGATCACAGTCACTGATGTCTATCAGGCTATCCGACTGCGACGAGTCGTTCGTCTGCGCGTTCGTGGTGTCGACTATTCGATCAATGAATAGGAAAAGTCGGCCGATCCGATGTTTTTTTTCGTCTGCATGGCCGGGGTGATACCCGTTCGACTTTCATCAACAGGCATCCGACCCTTGTAAATACATCCAGTACTGTATAAAAATACATATCTTTAGGGTGGAGTGCGGGCGTGCAAGCAGCTGAGCGTACTGATGACTATCTGGATTTGCTGAACCCGGCACAGCGCCAGGCGGCTGCATACGGCGTAAAGCCAGCTGACAGCTCCTTTCAAGCGGGTCCTCTCCTTATTATTGCCGGAGCAGGCACCGGCAAGACCATGACGCTTGCGCATCGCGTGGCGCATCTGGTCATCCAGGGCGTGAGCCCCGAACGCATTCTGCTGCTGACGTTTACTCGGCGGGCAGCGCAGGAGATGACGCGTCGTGTCGATAGCATTGTCCGGCGAATGCTTGATGGCGGCAGGACGAAACTTGTCGCGGCTGGCGTACTTCCATGGTCTGGCACGTTTCACTCCGTCGCGAATCGCCTGCTCCGGCAATTTGCGGCCAACCTCAATCTCGATCCCGGTTTTTCGGTGCTCGACAGAGGCGATGCAGCAGACCTGATCGATGTTGCCAGGCATGAGCTGGCACTTTCAAAAAAGTCGCGCCGTTTTCCCAAGAAAGACACTTGCCTGGCAATTTACTCGCGATGTGTTAATTCGCAGAAGCCACTGCTCGATGTTTTGAATGAAACCTACCCGTGGTGTGCGGACTGGGAGCCGGAGTTACGGGAGCTGTTTCGTCACTACGTCGAGCGCAAGCAAAATATCCAGGCACTCGATTATGACGACTTGCTGCTGTACTGGAGCCACCTCGTCGCGGATGACGAATTTGCAGCGGAGATTGGATCCTGGTTTGACCATGTGCTTGTGGACGAATACCAGGACACCAATCTGGTGCAAGCGCAAATACTACGGGCCCTGAAGCCGGACGGCACAGGTGTCACGGTTGTTGGAGACGATGCGCAGTCGATTTACTCATTTCGGGCAGCAGAGGTGGAGAACATCCTCGGCTTCCCTGATCAGTTCATGCCAACAGCGCAAGTTGTTTCGCTCGAAGAAAATTATCGATCCAGCCAGCCCATTCTCGACTCCGCAAACTTTCTGATTGCCGAAAGTGAGCGGCAATATCGCAAGAACCTGTATTCCAACAGCAAGCATGGCGACAAGCCGCACTATGTCACGGTCGAAGACAGCGATGCCGAAGCTGAGTACGTTGTAGAGTCGATTCTTGAAAATCGTGAGATGGGAATGCAGCTCATGGATCAGGCCGTCTTGTTTCGTGGTTCACATCACAGTGACAGGCTCGAGCTCGAACTTGTGCGGCGAAAAATCCCTTACGTGAAATATGGCGGTCTGAAGTTCCTTGAGGCCGGGCACGTAAAAGACGTTCTATCCGTTCTCAAGTGGGCCGAGAACCCGAAAAATGAAGTGGCGGCGTTTCGGGTTCTGAAATTACTGCCAGGTATGGGACCGGCCTACGCCTCCCGCGGCTACGAATATCTGGCGCTCAATGAATTCAGTTTCTGCTCACTGCGTGAATTCCGCCCACCGTCGGCAACCCGCAATGACTGGCAGGGCTTTTGCCAGTTGATGGAATCGTTGTCGGCGGCGGAGACCAGCGATAGCGGCTGGCAAGCACAGTTCACACAGGTTCGGCGGTGGTATCAGCCGCAGCTCGAACGTCTGTATGACGGTCTCGACACTCGTGAGGCGGACCTCGAACAACTCGAGCAGATTTCCGGTCGCTATCCGACGCGTGAGCGATTCCTGACTGAATTGACACTCGATCCGCCAAGTGCGGCGGGCGATCTGGCCGGCGACCCTTTGCTGGACGAAGACTACCTGGTGTTATCGACCGTGCACTCCGCCAAGGGGCAGGAGTGGGATGCCGTCTATATCCTGAATGTTTCAGACGGCGTTTTTCCTTCGGAATTCGCAACAGGAAAACCCGAGATGATCGAAGAGGAGCGGCGCCTCTTGTACGTTGCGATGACGCGCGCCAAACAGTCGCTCGCCCTGATTGCACCTCTCAAGTATCACGTCACGCAGCAACGGCGCGATGGTGACAAGCATGTCTATGGTGCGCGCAGCCGTTTTCTTACAGACGGGATGTTAAAAACACTGGTCACCTGTTTTCATGGACGCGCTGAGGCAGGTGTCAGTCAGCGAGTGGTTGTTTCCGGCAAGCAGCTGGATGTTGCTACCCGGTTGCGCGAAATGTGGTAAAAAAATGGCGGTGACTGTGAGGTCACCGCCAAATATTACGAAACAAACAGCATAAGGGATTTAATTAGTTTGTTACGCGAATCTCGTCTTCACCGTGGCGTTGTTACATACCTCTGATGCCCGGCGGGGCCGATTGGTTGCGATGAAAATGGAATAATGGCAGCGCATATACCGAAAACAGCGTGCTGGAAGACGACGTCAGGACAGGAATATGGCGTAAGCAGGGTTGTCGCTTTCTTCCCAGTACGGGTAGCCGAGGTCGGCAAGATGCGCTTCCAGTTCCGCAGTTTCCTCTTCGGGCACGTCTATGCCTGCGAGGATTCGGCCGTAATCCGAGCCATGGTTGCGGTAGTGGAACAAGCTGATATTCCAGTTGGTGCCTATCGCGTTCAGGAAATCGAGGAGTGCGCCCGGTCGTTCCGGAAATTCAAAGCGAAATAGACGTTCGTGGGCTACCCCGGTTGAGCGACCACCCACCATATGGCGTACATGCAGTTTCACCATTTCATTATCGCTGAGATCCTCGACAGGATAAGCAGCATCTCTTAACTCGGCCAAAAGTTGATGGCGTTCTTCGAGGCCATGCCGTAGCTGAACGCCGACAAATATGTGCGCCGTGCTGGTGTCGCTGTAGCGGTAGTTGAATTCGGTAATGCCGCGACGCCCAATGATTTCGCAAAAGTTGCGAAAGCTGCCTGGTTCTTCCGGAATTTCGGCGGCGAGCAACATTTCTGTCTGTTCACCAACTGCAGCGCGCTCGGCAATATGCCGAAGGCGATCGAAATTCACATTAGCACCGCAATTGATCGTGATGATCGACTGATTCTCGAGCTTGTTGTGAGCGATGTATTTCTTAACGCCGGCTACAGCGAGGCCACCCGCAGGCTCCACGATAGATCGTGTGTCCTCAAAGATATCGCGAATGGCCGCGCAGATCTGGTCGGTGTCGACGGTGACGATCTCATCCACCGATTTCTGGCATAGTCGAAATGTCTCATCGCCCACGCGTCGTACGGCGACGCCGTCCGCAAAAATGCCAACGTGATCCAAAACAACCGGGTAGCCCGCCTGCAGCGAATCGCGCATCGCTGCCGAGTCGGCGGGTTCGACGCCGACGATGCGAATGTCCGGATTCACAGACTTGATGTATGTGGCAATGCCAGCAATAAGACCTCCGCCGCCTATCGGGACAAAGATGGCATCGATATTTTCCTTGGCTTGCCCGAGGATCTCCACGGCAATCGTGCCCTGGCCGGCAATAACGTCCGGGTCGTCAAACGGATGAATGAAAACCAGGCCGAGTTGCTGTTCCAGTTCTCGCCCGCGTGTATAGGCATCGTCGTAATTATCGCCGTACAAGACGACCTCACCATCCAGAGAACGCACGGCGTCTACCTTGATGGATGGCGTCGTGACGGGCATGACGATGACCGCTCGAACGCCGCGACGCTGAGCGGCGAGCGCGACGCCTTGCGCGTGGTTGCCGGCGGAGCTGCAGATGACACCGTTGGCCAGCTCGTTATCGGATAACGAGGCGAGTTTGGCGTAAGCACCGCGTAACTTGAACGAGAAGACCGGTTGCAGGTCCTCGCGCTTCAGCCAGATGCGGTTATTCAGACGAGCCGACAAATTGCGCGCAAAATCGAGCGGCGACTCGATGGCCACGTCATAAACTGGCGCATTTCGAATTCGCTCCGGGTAGCTGATATCGCTCATCTGTCGCTCGTTTTTGTCATGCAAGGGCGGTTATCGCACACCCGGCCGCCACTCGCAAAATTTCGCCTCGTAGCTTCAAATCTGTGGCAGCACGACAAGTGAGCGCCTTGTTCAACATGACCTTGCATGGCTTTTGTCGCGCGACCCTCTCATAATCGTCATATGAACAAGTTATTGATTACCAATGCCCGCCTGATCAATGAAGGCGAGATACGTGATGCCGACGTGCTGATTAGCGGCGACAGAATTGACAAGATCGCCGGTAGTATTGCCGCAACAGACAATGTTGACGTAATCGATGCGCGAGGCTTTTACCTGATTCCCGGAATGATTGATGACCAGGTACATTTTCGCGAGCCGGGTTTGACAGCAAAAGGCGATCTCGCGACGGAATCGGCTGCCGCTGCGGCAGGCGGCATTACAAGTTTCATGGACATGCCAAACGTAAAACCGCTAACGACAACAAGTGGG
>JAOTUU010000372.1 GCA_029863705.1 Gammaproteobacteria bacterium | reverse complement strand
TTAATAAATGCCGACCCAGGTCGGTATCCGCTTCCAGCTGCCGTTCAGGTCTTTGTCCAGTTGTCGGTAGTCTGGCTCGAACTGAGCAACCAGGCTCCAGAATCGTCTCGAATGATTCATGTGCCTTGCATGGCAAAGCTCGTGAATCATGACGTAGCGCAGGTGTCCGGGATCGAGGAACAGCAGGCAATAGTTCAGGGAGATCGTGCCAGAGCTCGAATGACTGCCCCAGCAAGTTCGCTGACCTCGCACGTGCATTTTCTTGAAAGAATTACCCGTCAGCCCGGACAGAGCCCGCAATCGTGGCGCATATTCGCGCTTTGCGAGTTGGGTCAACCAGCGTTTCAGCGCCTGCACGCAGAGGGTTTCATTGCTCGTACCGCCGGAAAGCACGACGTCACTGCCGCGACTCCGATATTTTACGGTCTTTGCGCCCTGTTCGGGCTCGTAGCGCACAGCGAATTGTTGTTCGACGCCGTCGAGTGTCACAAGCTCGGGCAATGCGAAGGGCTCAGGCGCATGATCCGCCGCAAATGAGGCCCTGGCCTTTCGAATCCAGTCCCGATGCGCTTCCACGAACTCACGAACATCGGCCGGACGCGTGCGCCGGGGTACTACTACTTCCACTCGCCCGCGAGGGAATACTTTTATCGACAGGCGGCGGGCCCGGCCGCTCTCGCGTACAGAAAAGCCCGACAAGGAGTCGGGCTCATCAACTTCTGAGAACAGCGGTAATTGTATTGCAGCGCTTGGCACAGCGCCCATTCTACTGAATTCCCCCGGCCCGAATCTACGGGTCTGGATTTATGGACCTGAACCTATGGACGCTTGCCGCTGAAGCGAACGGCATCATCCATGGTCATCTTGCCCTCGACACCACCCACCTCGGCAGTATCGCTAATGAACAACTCGACCTCACGTTTGAGTATGATCTTGCCCTCAACGCGTGAATCGGGGCCGATGACAATGCGCGGTTTGCGTTTCTTGGACTTACCCCAGCCCCAACCACTGTTCTTTTCGACGATGAGATCGCCTTTCACGACCGATCCCTCTTCGAGCGTGATGTCACCGTTGACTGTCTTGAGGTCCCCGCCAACTTCGGTCCCGGCAAGCTCAATCTGTCCGTTTACATTGCTGACGTCGTCTTTGACGGTGCTGCCAGCGTCAACGCTGATGCGCCCATTGACGGCCTTTATCGCGCCATCCACTGACGCATTCTCACCGACCTTGATCGAACCGTTGACCGTATTCAGGCTCTCACTTTTGACTCTGTCGGCGAGCCTGACTCCACCGTTTACCGTCGATGCCGCTTCGATAGAGGCTCCCTCATCGACGCGAATTGTGCCATTTACCGTCTTTACGTTGCCCGTTACAACGGCATTCTCGCCAACGGTGATGCTGCCATTGACCGACGACGCACCGCCAGCTTCGCTATCGGCTTCAATCTTGACGCTCTTGTTCACCGAGGCTCCCATCGCTGGTACCGCCATCAGCATTATCAACAATCCGATCGTAAAAGCTGCTTTTGTGACCGTTCTGGACATTTTCTCGACCCCTGTTCCCGTTCTTATTACTTAGATACCGCGAATCGCCGTTTGGTTGCAAGGTGGCTGCCCAAAGCAAGGTCCGGTACCCTTGGCCGCGATGCAAACCGTCCTCGAAGCCCGTGACCTGGTCAAGCAATACCCTGGCCTCACCGCTGTCAATGGTGTCAGCTTTTCTGTATCCGAGGGAATGTGTTTCGGGCTGCTGGGACCCAACGGCGCTGGCAAGACGACCACTGTCGAGATTATCGAAGGCGTGATATCGGCCACCTCGGGCGAGGTCCGTTACTACGGAGAGCCGGCTGGTGCCCGGTTTCGCCAGGAAGCCGGTATCCAGTTCCAGAATACGGCGCTGCAGGATTTCCTGACGGTTCGCGAGACCATCGAGATGTTCCGGGCGCTCTACCATCAAAAGGCCGATCTCGACGCACTCATCGAGCAGTGTTCCCTGGAGGACCTGCTCGACCGGGACAATCGAAAGCTGTCGGGCGGCCAGCGCCAACGGCTGCTCCTGGCTGTCGCGCTCGTTAACCGACCGCGACTCATTTTTCTCGATGAACCGACCACCGGGCTTGATCCACAGGCTCGCCGAAATTTCTGGGATCTCGTGCAAAACATCCGTGCACAAGGCGCATCGATCGTGCTGACAACCCATTACATGGACGAAGCACAGGTGCTGTGCGATGACATTGCAATCATGGACGCGGGCAAGATCATCACACAGGGCTCGCCGGATGAGCTGCTGCGCGAACGCTACAAGGGCCTGATCATCGAACTGCCGATTAGCGACCTGACAGACGAACTTCGGCAGATAGAACACACGATGTACGAAAACCTGGGCATTGTCGAAATTGTCACCAGCGACGTCAGCGCGAGCCTGCAGCAGCTCTCACCTCATGTTACGAACCTGAACCGCATCAAGATTCGACAACCCAATCTCGAAGACCTCTTTCTTGACCTGACCGGTCATTCACTGCGGGCCTGACCCGATGCTCGAACGAATATACGCAATTTTTCGAGGCCGCAATCGCGAATTTCTTCGCGACAAGGCCTCGTTTGCGTGGAACATGCTATTGCCCGTGGTACTCATATTCGGATTGTC
>JAOTUU010000371.1 GCA_029863705.1 Gammaproteobacteria bacterium | reverse complement strand
GCAATTGCTGATACTGCTGCAATTGTTCCTTCGTGGGAGCCGGGCCGGCGGGATAGGACGCAGGGGGATACCAAAGGAATGAAACAAGAAGAACAGCGCCCCAGCGATACAACGGAATTGCCATGCTACCCTCGTGTGTCTTTATGATTCTAACGTCTTATCATTTCAGCGTTATGCATATTACCGGCCGATCCCGACACATGACAAGCCAAAATCCCCAGGACGCCATGATAGAAGAGCCCGAACCTGTGCGGCATTAGCGTTGTTCTGTGCGATATTTCTATCCAGATACAAGCGCATGTGCTTGTTGCTATTTTGCGAAATCTGTCAGTGGGTTGTGTTCCTGACTGTCAAGCATGAGCGGCCGTTCCACCAGACGGTAAAGATCGCCCGGGTATTCGACCATTTGCCCCACGTCGCGCGTGTAGTCCGATACCGACAACGTTGCGCGCTGTTGCGTGTCCTTCGTAAGCATCGAACTCAGTGGAATCGAGATGAAGACACCCTTATCGTAATAGGGGCGTTCGGGCGAGCCGGGATTGGTAATGTCCTTTTCGTTTGTGTAGGTGTACCACGCACCTATCTCAGTCCCCGACCGAAAACGCCGCTTAAGTTCAAAACGCACTCCTTCATCTTTCGCAAGAAATTTGCCAACTCTTGCTGTGGCAGTGACTCCCGATGTCGGAAATGGATAGTGCAGGGCACCTAAAATGGTAACGACCGAATAATCCCGGAATCCAAAGTCCGATCCCGGCTCACGCTGTCGTAACCAGTCGACACTCAAATCGGTCGCCCAACTGCTCCTTTCAGACAGGTACATCACCTGACCACCCAGTCCCGCATACATACTCTCGTAATAGCCCGCCGATACTCTTCCGTAGACACGTTGCGCTGGTTTGAAGTACCGACTCAACAACAAGGAGTTCACTTTGAGCCGAGGGTCTTCTCTTAGATATTCATTAATATCTGTGCGCACATGGGGCAATAAACTATTCGACGGCGTCGACAGTTTACTCACGTCCTCAAATAGCGTAAGTCTTGCCGAGGTATCAAGAAAATAGCCATCTTCAAATTGTTTTCTATAAGTAAGTAGTGCGAATGTATCGTAGCGAAATGCACCGCTTGGATCATTGTAGTAAATACGTAGATTAGCTGGAATGATTCGAAACCTGGATAGCGATTGGTCTTCTTGCTTGATACTGACCACGTACCCCTCGTCGCCGTAAACGGTCTTAAGTTCGCTGCGTTCCTGGCGCTCGATCGGCATGGCAATATCATCGTTCTTGAACTGCTTGACATACATGGGATCAGTGAACTCAATCGATACATGGTCCTTCACGTTATCCCACGGTAATTCGCTGGCAAAATATCGCCGGAACCGATCGGCATCTTCCAGCGTGTATGTGACCAATGGCAACTCATTAACTGTGTACGTGATTTGGATTGACTTGATTTCCGCGGGTCCGAGCAACAACATAGTGCGTGCCGCTCGCCCAATCGCACGGCCCATGAGCGAGATGCGTGTGTGTGACAGCTGCGCTTTAACTATGGCTCCTTCCGACTGAATTTTGACGTTCTTGAATCCCTGCTGGTTTAACTCGCGGGTCAGCGCGGCAACATACGCCGGCTCGGTTCGCCATTGCGCCAGCGTAGGCTGCGGTGTGATCTTGGAATAGGGTTTCGGCTCATGAGTCTTTGGGATGAATTCGCGGCGCATCAGCGGGATCGAGACGTACAGATTGGCACCGACCTCACCGTGTTGATACGACAACTGGGTTCCGATCCAACCAAACTTGTACTCGAGCGCATAGGTTGTTCCGCCCTCGCGCCGATCCGCGCCGGAGAGCGCCGCTCCGAAGTCGTTACGATAATCAGTGGCGTCGTGCTCGAGGACCAGCCCAAGATTACGGTTCCAAGACGGGTTATATCGAAACCCGCCAAAAGCGCCGTCGATTCGTTTATCTCCGTATCCCAGGGTTACATCAATGTCTCCAAGACGCTTGTTAAAGGTTATGAAATGCGCTCCAAATATGTTCGTGCCTATGTAATCCTGGGTCCCAATCGTTATCTCAGGAAAGTACGATGATTCGCGCAACAATCGAAGTTTTGCATCGAATGCTTTGTCTCTGTAATCACCGAATTCCGGTTTGTCTTCGAACGCTTGAACACCGTCAATTATGGTGTGGCGTCCCGAAAGCTCGAGCCAAGGGAATAAGCTAATGCTAGCCCAGAGGGCTTTGTAGGGATCGTAATTGCTGAAACCAATTCGAAGGGTACCTTCTTCTTCAATTCGCGCACTGGGCATGTTTATAAGGCCTGTCTGCCCTATCGTGCTCGCCTCTCCGCGCGCAATTTGTGGTGCAGAAAAGACTTGCAGAGCTACAACCGCCAACAGAAAAGAGCGAAACGGCAAGGACAACTCGGGAACCCCCATCCAAAAGACGAAAGCGTGAGGAAAAACTAGAATAGGTCGGCCGCTTTGTTCAGCCGTGCGATGTAACCCAACCCAGCAATCCTATGTGCGACCGTTGTCGGCCGTCACTCGCTGGTGGTTGGCGACCCGCCGCCTCCACCGCCACCGCCACCACCCGCTAAGACCAGTACTCCGGCAATGATAAGGCCTATCCTTGCGGCCGGTGACAACGGCTCAGATTCAGCGACTCCTTGAGTTG
>JAOTUU010000370.1 GCA_029863705.1 Gammaproteobacteria bacterium | reverse complement strand
CGTAGCTACGCCGGCCATTCTGCTGAGCGATTCCTACGATTCCACACATGATCGTTATGGCAGGTGCTTTACGACCTGGGGGCCAAGAACGTTGGCGATCGGCATTGGCAGGTGTCGCCAGATATTTACCGCCAGACGATACTTCGGGTTGTCCGGATTTATTCTCGGAAGCTCGTTGCCCTCCTTCAAAATGTAATGCCAGGTGAGATTCTGTGGCTCTGCCCCCCACTGCTTCTTAAACCGATATGGGCCCGAGTCGACCGACGTCCTGCCGAAGTCGAAGATCTTGTAGCCATGACGAATTGCATATTGGAGTACTGACCAATACAAAAACATGTTGGGCGAGTAGCGATTGAACTTGCGTAGTGACGAGGCCGATGGTATTTCGAGCATACCCCTATGCCCTAGCGTGTAACCGGCAGCTACCGGCTCCTCGTTTAGTCGTACGACAAATACGCGCACGCGCTCAGAAAATCGGTCGCAGATCTCAGCGAACATATCTCGCGGAAACACAGGTGTCCCCAAGTCCCGCATGTTGCGGGAGAAAACTGCGTAGAAAGCATCCAACAACTCGATACCCCCTTCCTCGCAGGTCGCTCCCTCTTTTTGCGGTCGCCGGATCTGTGCCCGTAGCTTGGACGAGAACCCTTTCCAGAGATCGTCCTCCGACTTCGGAAGCGTAAGTTGCATTGAAACCTTGTCCTGGCGAGACGGAAGATCCAATTCGATATCGGCTCTGTGTCGTAATTCAACATGACTCGCACCAATCTCGGTTGCCAGCGTCGATGCCTTGCCCAGTAACGCCGTACGATTCGCCGCATCATTAGCCAGAATCCCGCAGTAATTGAAGCATGGTGTCGAAACGAGAAAGTTACCAAAGACACGACTCTTCAGGTGAACCAGAGGCAACAGCCCGCGCGCTTCCGAATTCTCATCGCGAACCAGCAAGTAGTAACAATCGTGGCCGAAAACACTTTCGAACAGATTTTTCCACTCATAGTGATGGTAGATTTCGGCACTGTCGGATGACTCAACCAATTGATTCCAGTCGCGATGATCAGCATCTGTCGCAAGCGATACAGTCAATGTTGCTTTATTCACGACAAATCCTTGCCGAGAAATATCTCGTCCAAGCGACCCCACTTGAACTGCTCCAGTAATACTTGCAGACGCGGTTCGAATTTTCGAAGGTTCAGATAGTGACGGAACCGAGCCTTAAAGGAGGCGCTGCTAACTCTAGGCTGATCAGGATCCATTTCCCAAGGATGAAAATAGAATACAAGAGGATAACCGGCAGGCGACTCGAATTTCCGAATAAGCCAGAGCGAGAACTGCAGCGGATATAAGCGAAAGTAACCACCACCTGCTGCCGGCACATTTCGGCCAAGTATTGACGCAACGCTAGCTGGTATCTCGAGAATGCCGCCGCCCCCTGCGATGTGCGGCTCGGTAGGCGCATCTGGCATGCCGAAATGATCATGCTTGATAGGATAAATACTCGAACTGTACTTGTAGCCAGCATTTGACAATACGTCGTGCGCCCACGGCGTTCGCTCGTCGATGGACCAACTGGCCGCCCGGTAACCAACAACGGGTACACCTGCTGTATCTTCGAGAAGCCGGCGCGAGTCTTGTACATCCTGTTTGAATTCCGCCGCACTCTGTTGCCATACGCGCGTATGTTGCATGCCATGGCTCGCGATCTCATGTCCTGCTGCTGCGATTTTACGAACAACTCCAGGATGCCGCTTTGCCACCCAACCCAGTGTAAAAAACGTCGCTTTGACGTCGTTGGCCGCAAAACGCTCGAGAATCAGGTCGGTGTTCTGTGGAATTCGGCAATCGAAATTCTCCCAGTCACTCCGGCTGACGTGATCGTTGAACGCCGAAACTTGAAAGTAGTCCTCTACGTCGCACGTCATCGCATGGATCGGAGATCCGTCCTGTATCACCTTCCACAAGCTCATGACGCGATATCAGAATTGGTATGAAACGAAAAACGACGCGACCTTCGCTACGTAGTCTTGACCGGTTGTCGTATCTACAGATTCTTGTTTCGAGTAATCGTAGCTGAGCGTTAGAAACACGCTCGATCCGACTTGGTAGCTAGCTGACACGGTCGCCCTGCGAAACTCAGTCTTAGCGGCTACCTCCGCATCGCGGTCGTAGATCGAAGCTCTCGCGGCAATCTCTGTTCTCGCGCCGGCTTGCCAGGTAAACGAAGCAGAAGCACCGTTCTGTGTTTCATCGTCCAGTGGTGTTCCGTCCGCCCTGTAACGGCCCGTCCTTTCCTCGTCGAAAATAACAAGACTGAGCTCTGTCCTACGAAAATTCATATTCAAGCTCGCTTGCCCGCGCTTGGATATGTAGCGCTCCGCATTACCAGGCTGAGCCAGCAAATCAATCGGTTCCTCGGGATCCAGTAAATTTCCGGGACTATAGCGATCCCATCCGACGGTAGTCGGTGTTTCTGCATAACTGAATGCCAACTCACCACGTTGGAAAGAAAAGTCCAGTTCTCCGCGCCACGACGAACCGAAGCCGCGATCGCCTGCGGCAAATTCGGCACTCAGTTTATCGCCGTTCCGATAGGCGAATCCCGCCTCCCAAAATTCATCTTGTAACGATCTGTCGACAGGATCATCCCATGCACTTTCCTTACCGCCCGAAGCGA
>JAOTUU010000089.1 GCA_029863705.1 Gammaproteobacteria bacterium | reverse complement strand
GAGAACGGCGGGAGAGTGGCTCATCTACATCGAGGGCAGCACTTCCCCTGACAAAAATGGTGTTTCTGCGGTCTACCCGACAGCCAATGCCGACGCGGGCTCTGTGCTGAACGAAGATGATGACGGTGGCATTCAAATATCAGAGCTCAACTACACATTCCGGCTAAAGGATGATCGCAGTTTGATGGTGGGGCTAATCAACCCGTCTGCGTGGCTGGACAGAAGTAGAATCGCAAACGATGAAAACAATTACTATCTGAATGGAAGCTTCAAAAACAATGCAACCATCGATTTTCCCGACTACACATTCGGCAGTGTTTTCCGATGGCCCGGATCAAAATCGCGACCCGAAGTTTCCCTGGTGATATCAAGCTCCGATGGTAAGGCCGACCTGCCCGATCGTTCGTACCAGGATTTACTGAAGCTCACCGCCGACGAGCGCGGAGCATTTCTAGGCATCGGCGCCAGTTGGTTGCGTGACAGTACCTCTCTGCGCGTTGGCGCGTGGCTGCGAAGCGATGATCACGCCGTCGCCGGAAATCCTGACGACAGCGAAAAAAACTACGGTGTTTATGGTGTGCTTGGTTGGCAAAGGGCCGCGAATGCCGTGAATATTCGCCTGGGTCTGGCCAATGAAGATGTGTCGGTGGCCACGCGATTCGCTGCGATCGCCTACCAGCGCGAAATTCGCTCCGGTTTGTTGGGCATAGGTGTGGCCAGGACGGTCATTGCCAATAACTTTCGTCAGGGCGACCTGGAGAATACGTCTGCCGCTGAGGTTTTTTATCGTATCCCGCTTGGGCAGGATAATGGCCACATCACCCCGTCTTTTCAGTACGTTGAAAACCCCGGATTCGACGCATCAGGATCAACTGCGAGTTCCTCCGCGGTCGTAGCGGGCGTAAGATTCCACTGGGCATTTTGAGCCAGCAGAGACAATCCGATGAAGCAATCTGACAAATTACTAACGTTTGGCTGGCGCGAATGGGTCAGCCTGCCCGACCTTGGAATACCAATGATAAAGGCGAAAATCGATACCGGCGCACGCACATCTGCATTGCATGCGTTTGAAGTGCGGCCATACTCCGAAAACGGCCGCGACCGCGTTGAATTCCGCATGCACCCTTTGCAAAAAGACAATGAAACCATCGTCACCTGCGTCGCTGATGTCCTGGACATCCGCACAGTTACTGATTCCGGCGGGCACAAAGAAGAACGCTTCGCCATCCGCACAACGCTGTCAATCGGCGCACATTCATGGCCGATAGACGCCACGCTCACATCGCGAGATGACATGTTATTCCGCATGTTGCTGGGCCGAACTGCATTAAAGGGACATGCCCAGGTGAATCCGGCGCGTTCGTATATCGTCGGCAAGAGGCGGCGGAAAAAAGGAACTTAGTAGCTAATGGCACGAAACAACTCGATAGAAATCGGCGGGATTACGATTTCCCCTGGTGAAAGAGTCAACGTCGACCTTCCCGTCGCCGACTTGTACACGTCGGAATCACTGCATATGCCAGTGCAGATAATCTGTGGCCGCAGTGCCGGTCCCGTGTTGTTTATTTCTGCCGCAATTCATGGAGACGAACTAAATGGTGTCGAGATCATTCGGCGACTATTGAAACGAAAATCGCTCCGCTCTATTCGCGGAACACTGCTTGCCGTCCCCATCGTCAATGTTCACGGCTTTCTGAACCAGTCGCGGTACCTGCCCGACAGACGCGACCTGAATCGGACTTTTCCGGGTAGTTCCAAAGGATCAATCGCGGCACGGCTGGCTAATTTATTTATCACGCAAATTGTTTCGAAAGCAGACTACGGAATCGATCTGCACACTGGTGCTCTAAACCGATCCAATCTCCCACAGATACGGGCAAATCTCGACGATGAGAAAACTCTGGAGTTCGCGAACGCGTTCGGTGCTCCGGTCATCATCAATTCGAATACTCGCGACGGGTCACTCCGAGCTTGTGCGGCCAATCTCGGTATGCCGGTTCTTACTTACGAAGCCGGTGAAGCATTGCGCTTTGACGAAGTCAGTATACGGGCCGGCTTGCGCGGCATACTGAACGCGATGCGCCTGATCGGCATGTTGCCGCGCCTGAAGAAGGAGAAGACGGTTGCCGGAGCAGTGATCGCGAGGTCCACAAGCTGGGTACGCGCACCACGAAGCGGCATCGTCAGTGCGAGGGTCAAAATTGGCAGTAGCGTAACCGCCGGGCAACGGCTTGCAATCGTTGGCGATCCGCTCGGTAACGAAGAAATAAGTGTTGTTGCACCATTTGACGGTATCGTAATCGGCTGTAGCAACTCGCCACTTTCGCATGAGGGAGACGCGCTGTTTCATTTGGGTGGATTCAAGAGCATGCCCAGGGCAGAGGACATTTTGGAGACATTCGTCGCAACACATGACGATGATATCGGAACGGTTTGAACAGCATTAAGCCTGCCAATGACTGGCTTCACGGGAAAAAATTATGAAAATCGGAATTCTTTCAACCAACAAGAAATTATATTCTACCAAGCGGTTGGTCGAGGCCGGCAGTGAACGTGGTCATGACATGCCGGTGATCAATCACAAGCATTGTTACATGAATATCACCAGCCACAACCCAAGTGTTCATTTGAAAGGTGAATCAATCACGGGCCTTGACGCGATCATCCCCCGTATCGGTGCATCGATTTCATTTTACGGCACGGCAGTCGTCCGGCAGTTCGAGATGATGGAGGTCTACTCGGTAAACGAGTCAGTTGCCATCACGCGATCCCGTGACAAGTTGCGCGCGTCGCAACTCTTGGCGCGAAAAGGTATCGGCCTGCCGGTTACCGGATTTGCCAACTCGCCTGATGATACGCAAGACCTGTTAAAGATTGCCGGCGGTGCGCCTGTTGTCATAAAGCTGTTGGAGGGTACGCAGGGTGTAGGAGTCGTCCTCGCTGAGACGAAGAAAGCTGCTGAAAGTGTCGTCGAGGCATTTCGCGGCCTGAAGGCCAACTTTATGGTGCAGGAGTTTATCGCCGAAGCTGGCGGTGCCGATATACGCTGTCTCGTGATCGGTGACAAGGTCGTTGCTGCAATGAAGCGACAGGGCAAAGAGGGTGAGTTTCGTTCCAACCTGCATCGCGGCGGGTCCGCTACCCTGATCAAGCTCACGCCCGAAGAGCGTTCGACCGCAGTACGCTCCGCCAAAGTGATGGGGCTGAATGTCGCTGGAGTCGATTTACTCCGCTCCAATCACGGCCCAGTTGTAATGGAAGTGAACTCCAGCCCCGGGCTCGAAGGCATTGAAAACGCAACCGGCAAGGATGTGGCTGGCATGATTATCGAGTTCATCGAGAAGAACGCGCGAAAAGGCGGGACGCGGACGCGTGGCAGAGGTTAGTCCTTAACCTTCCAAGATTACATACGTCGAGTATTCAAGAATGATTGAAATGGTGAGAGAAATCTGGGGCTACGTATTAGTGACTGCGCCGAGTGGCCAGACGATTACCGTAGGGCAGCTGGCCAGCGTTGTGTTGCTGCTGGTTTTCGGTTATTTCGGCAGTCGCTTTGTCGGTTTTTTGATCGCTCGGCGGCTCACGACGACCAAGCTACGACCCGACGTTGTTCACATTGTCAAACGACTCGTGTTTTTCGTTATTTTGGTGTTGGTCGTCATCACGGCGCTGGGATTACTTGGAATTCCACTGGCAGCGTTTGCATTCGCGACCGGCGCGATTGCCATTGGCGTCGGCTTTGGCGCGCAAAACATCATTAATAATTTCATCAGCGGTTGGATCCTCATGGCTGAGCGCCCTATCCGCATTGACGATTACATTGAACTTGATACAGCGCAGGGTACCGTCGAACGCATCGGCAATCGATCGACGCGCATACGGCGTACTGACGGAGTGCATTTGCTCGTTCCGAACAGTTTCCTCCTGGAGAATACCGTCGTTAACTGGACGCTGGTTGATCAGGAGATTCGCACCACCGTAACTGTCGGCGTCGCCTACGGCTCACCTGTGCGAAAAGTTGCCGACCTGATTATGGAAGCGATTACGAAGCAACCGGAAGTCAAATCAAATCCGGCTCCAAGCGTCATTTTTGAAGACTTTGGTGACAACGCCTTGGTCTTCGATGCGTACTTCTGGTGTGATGTATCAGGCGATCGGGTCCTGCGCCAATTTCGCAGTGAGATTCGGTTTCGTATTGCTGATCTCTTTGAAAAGAACGGCATCGTAGTTGCCTTCCCTCAACGCGACGTACATTTGGATGCCAGGGATCCGCTACGAATTCAACTTATGCCGACGGGCGAAGAAACAGCTAACAAAGACTCAGACCGCAGGAACTAGACATGCATACCATCGGATATTCACTCGTTGCAGTCCTGTTCTTGCTGGCGGCAAACGCCTTTTTTGTGGCCGCTGAATTCGCACTGGTGAAGGTGCGTCGCTTCCAGCTGAATGAGGCTCTTGCAGATGGACGACATGCGGCAGCATTGAGCATTCGCATGCACCGCAACCTCGACGCGTATCTGGCTGCTTGCCAACTCGGCATTACCATGGCGTCGCTGGGCCTTGGCTGGGTTGGGGAACCGGCGGTGGCCGCACTGCTCGAACCAACCCTGTCAAGATTCGGTGTGTCTGAACAATCTCTGCATACGATCTCGTTTCTCGCTGGTTTTCTGCTGTTCTCATCGTTGCATATCGTAATCGGCGAACAGGTTCCCAAGACCTATGCCATCCGTAAGGCGCAGCCGGTTACGCTCTATCTCGCCTATCCATTGCTTTGGTTTTACTGGTTGGTGTTTCCGCTCAACTGGTTATTGGACCGCGCGAACGCTGGCATCCTGAAACTCATCGGCGTGGCAGAAGCCCCACACCATGAAATAATTTCAGAGGACGAAATCAGCTCAATCGTCGATAATTCGGAAGCACATGGTGAAATTGAAGAGCAAACAGCTGACATTATCCGCAAGGCTTTTCGATTTGACGACCAGACCGTACATGAAGTTATGGTCCCGTGGACAAACGTCGCGACGCTGAATCTGTCTGCGGATCAATCGGCCACCAAGACAATCATTCTCGAAACGCAGCATAGTCGATTCCCCGTCATTGATGCGGTCGGCGACGTCGTCGGTATTCTCGCGACCAAGGATTTGATAGCTGCGTTGCTTGGTGAGGAAAAAGACATATGGAAATCTATGGAGAGTCGGGTCCGACCGCCGCTAGTCGTACCAAAATCGTTGTTAATTTCCTCATTGCTCGAAATGATACGTTCCACACGAACGCGGCTGGCGATCGTCATTGATGAACACGGTAACTACATCGGAATCGTATCTCTGGAAGATATGTTAGAGGAGATCGTCGGAGAAATAGAGGACGAGTGGGATACAGAACAGGTCGAGGCGCCCATTGTGGAGACTGCGACTGGCTGGAACGTGAGTGGTCAAGTGTCACTTAAACAGGTTGAGTCGGTATTGAAGCGGAATCTGGCCCCGCAATCAGGCGTAACAACACTTGGTGGCTGGGTTATGGACCGTCTTGGACACCTGCCCAAAGAAGGCGATCAATTTGAGGATGCAGACCATAAATTTATCGTCACGAAAATGAATGGTCGGCGAGTAGATAAGGTCACAATATCGCACGTCTAATCCTAAGCGCAATAGAGAAATCTCTAACCGGGCCTTAAGAGAATCCAGTGAAAATACGAACCAGAGCATATAAGCAGTAAGCCGCGAGAATAATGGCCCCGGTGAATCGTCCTATTCGTGCTTTGCCGATGAAGAACACGGGGACAAGCACTGCGGCAAGTAGCCAGGACACCGCAAGGTCGCCAACGCCGCCTGTCGGCACAGGAATCTGGCTTATCAGACCGCTAGTCGGCAACACCAGCAGCGAATTGAAAATATTTGAACCAATGACATTACCCATTGCAAGATCCGACTCTCCCCGTATGGCCGCGACAATTGATGTCGCGAGTTCCGGCATGCTTGTGCCGATCGCAATGACGAATAAGCCAATAATTGTCGAGGAGGTTCCAAATTGCATCGCCAAGGCCACACCGTTACGGACGGTAATTTCTCCGCCAACGAAGAGCAGTACGAATCCTGCAAGTAGCAGCAGCCATCGCGCTCGACTGCTGGAAGCGGTCAATATCTTCGGGTGCTCCTTGATGTCGGCGAACAGTGCTTCTGTTTTCTTCGTGGCAAGAAAGTCATGGGCGGTGAAATAGATGAAGATACAAAACATCAATATCAGGACGATCGAATCTGTTCGACCCACCACTGCGGGCATCCCCTCTAACGGCCCGTCGAGCGCCAACACCACCATCATAGTCGTGGCCAGCAAAAGCAAAGGCAGCTCGCGGCGAACGAGGTCTCCCTGGATAGTGATCGGTGTCACAATCGCTGCGAGCCCCAGGACCAGACCGAGGTTACTGATATTGGATCCGATGACGTTGCCGAATGCCAGCGCAGTTTCCCCGCGCAATGCGCCGACAATGTTGACAATGAGTTCCGGAGCGCTCGTACCGAAGCCGACGATGGTCAGCCCAATGACCATCGGCGAAACGCCGTACTCTAAAGCTATTTCAGAGGCGCCGCGTACGAGAAGCACGCCGCCACCAATCAGCAGAAGTACGCCAAGTAAAACACCGGCAAAAGTGATCATCCGGACAGCTTACAACAGGATTGGCAATTTCGCGCAAATGACCAAATTTAAAGAGGAAGAAATCAAATGACTGCAGCAAAACCGAATTTTCTGCATGCCACGATTTTCGATGGCAAGGGTTCCGGCGAAGAAATTGATAGCGCCAGTGTTGCGCGATGGTCCCGCGATCAAGGTGTTCTGTGGGTACATATGGATGTGGCCGACAGCGGCAGCGGCGATTGGCTCGGCAAACAAAGCGGTCTTCCGGCCGCGGCGGCAGAGGCGTTGCTGGCAGGAGAAACCCGGCCGCGTTCTACGTTTACTGAAAACGGTTTGTTGATTGTGTTGCGAGGAGTCAACACAAACCCCGGTGCTGACCCGGAAGACATGGTTTCAGTTCGAGTCTGGATAGACGCCAACCGCATTCTTACGTCGCAACGGCGCAAATTACTCTCAATTCAGGATGTCAGAAAATCACTGGCGTCCGGTGAGGGACCTAAATCCAGCGGTAATTTTTTGGGTGAGTTGGTCGAACGACTGGCCGACCGGATCGGCGATTTTGTCGATTCGATTGAAGATCGCATGGATGGCGCCGAAGAAGAAATCGCATCCGGCAGGACTGCGGGGTTTCGTCAGCGGCTTTCGGCGCTGCGCCGGCAGATCGCACATGTGCGGCGTTTTCTTGCACCGCAGCGTGACGCGCTCGATCGTTTGAACCGACAGAATTGCGAGTGGCTTTCCGAGCTTGATGCACACGCCTTGAGGCAGGAAGCAGATCGTATTACCCGCTATCTCGAAGATCTTGACCTCGCCAAGGAACGCGCAATCGTCTTACAAGAAGAGCTGCTCAGCCAGATCGCACAGGAGCAGAATGCACGCATGTACGTATTGTCAGTGGTTGCGGCCGTGTTCTTGCCACTGACTTTTGGTACCGGGCTCCTCGGTATGAATGTCGGCGGGCTGCCCGGATTGGATAACCAGATGGGCTTCGTGTGGTCCGTTGTCTGCATGGTGGGCGCTGCCATCGGGCTCATCGTATTCTTTCGCTGGAAAAAGTGGTTTTGACGCCCGCAACCGCGGGCCCCTCGAAATCATGCGTAAATGAGCACTTTCGTGCAAAACCTGGTCGACCGCCAGCGGCCAGGCGTGTTTGTGCTGGCTTGCCTGCTCCTGCCTTCAGAAGGCGTCGCGGACCTGCAAATCAATGGCATTGACGATGAACTGGCTCGAAATATTCGAAGTTACGTTACGCTGGCAACTGAGGCGTGCGACGCTGAGCCGTGGCGAATCCGGCGACGATTTCGCACGATCGAGACGGAAGTAAAAAGTGCACTGGAGCCTTACGGCTATTACTCGCCAGTTATCAAGTCAAGCCTTGATCAAACTGACGATTGCTGGCGTGCGACGCTGGAGATCGATGCGGGTAAACCGGTCAACTTGCGTAACGTCGACATCACCGTGTCAGGGCCGGCATATGACGACCCGGCCTTTGCTGGATTCTTGTCGCCGAAGCACGTCATTGCCGGCGCACAGCTGCGGCACGCCGACTACGAGTTACTAAAGAAGTCTCTGCACGTGCAAGCCGCCGAGCGCGGCTACCTGGAAGCCGAGTTCACCAGGAATGCGGTCGACGTATGGCCTGAGGAATATGCCGCGGACGTATCGTTGAATTTCGTGAGCGGCCCCCGCTACGATTTCGGGGCAATAAGGCAGGAGCAAGCTTTTCTCGATCCGGACCTCGTCGCCGCATACCTCGATTTCGAGAGCGGAACACCTTTCGACTCGCAACTGCTCGCCCGCGCCTATTCAGATTTATCCGCCAGCGGCTATTTCCGTCGCATCGAGCTGTTACCGGAAACCGAACAGGCACAGGATAATCGGGTTCCCATTCGGCTGCAGCTCGAACCGGCGAACCGCATCGAATACACGATTGGCGCAG
Source organism: Gammaproteobacteria bacterium (assembly GCA_029863705.1). Taxonomy (GTDB): domain Bacteria; phylum Pseudomonadota; class Gammaproteobacteria; order Steroidobacterales; family Woeseiaceae; genus UBA1847. Next base: position 3,280 of record JAOTUU010000089.1, on the reverse strand, counting down.
GTTTCTCGACGGACATGGGTCCGAGAGCGCGAGCTGGCTACCACAATCGGCGTATCAACGATAAAGGTCATCGTCTTAACATCGATACCAGCATTGCCGCTGTTATCCAGGGCATTACGGCGGAGTATCGCAAGCCACTGGCAGATCCGCGCAGCGAATGGATGAGCTACACGGCCGCACTTACCTCTGAAGACACTGACACATTTAATAATGACACGGCCCGTTTCGGCCTCAGACGGTCCAAGCGGGTTAGACCTGAATGGATGCGGACGTTGTCACTCGATTTCCACTACGATCGCTTCGACATCGGCGATGAAACTGATAGCAGCACGCTAATGTTGCCGGCCATCGCGTTCGATCACAGGCGCTCGGATCGCCAGATATTCCCGACGCGTGGTCGACGCTTCGGATTCGAGGTTCGTGGCTCCGGTCGGACTATTGGTTCTGATACATCGTTTCTGCAGTTATCCGCCTGGGCCCGATGGGTTCGATCGATCACCGACAACAGTCGGGTTCTGGCACGTGCTTCGTTTGGCGTCACGAGCACATCGGATTTCGACGAGCTGCCGCCGTCAGCGCGTTTTTTTGCAGGCGGCGACGAGTCCGTGCGCGGCTTCGGCTACAACACGCTCGGCCCTGAAGATGTCGACGGCAACGTCATTGGTGGCGACAATCTGCTTGTTGCGAGCATAGAGTACGAACATCGACTGCGTGGTGACTGGTACGGCGCAGTGTTCGTTGACGCAGGCAACGCCTTCAACGGTACTGATGTCGATCCTGCAGCGGGCGCGGGACTGGGCATAAAGTGGCTGTCTCCGGTTGGCCCTTTGCGCATCTACCTGGCGCATCCTCTGAACAAGGTCGATCGCAGCGTCCGCTTGCATGTTCGCCTTGGAGCGGACCTGTGATTCGGCGTATCGGGCGATGGTCTCTCGGCGTGGCAGCGATCGTTCTACTGTTCGTTGCAGCTGCATTCTTTTGGCTTGTCGCGACGGAAAATGGCGCGCGTTGGTTATTGGCTCAAGTATCGCCACTGCTACCAAGTGAAATGAGCATTGCCGACGTCGACGGCACGCTGTTGCGCAGCCTGCATCTCAGTTCTGTTCGATGGGACGACGAAACAACAGTTGTTTACGTAAAAAGTGTTCGTACGCAATTCGAAATGCTGCCACTACTGCGACGCAACCTTAAGGTCTCCGTTCTCGACGTGCAAAACGTGGACGTGGCGATTGGCGTTCAACCCGAGAGTAACGTTGATGAGCCACCGTTCGCTCTTGATTTGCCAATTACGGTGTCGCTTGATGCGGCATCCATTCAGAATATTCGCGTTGCGTTCGATAATGATGAATACGTGCTTGATCAGGTCAAGTTAGCTGGTCGTCTATCGGGGCCTGACCTTGACCTGTCGGAGTTCAGCATTGCAAGCGATCTCGGCGATCTCGACTTATCTGGAAATGTGCGCCTTGCCCATGCGTACGAGGCTTCTGCGGAAGGCACGTGGGCCCTCCGCATGGCCGAGCAGCCATCGCTGGCCGGTCGAATCGAGTTACGCGGGGATATGTCACGGTACGACATTCAGCATGTCCTGACTGCGCCACATGCAATTACCACCAAAGGCTGGTTCACCATTACGGATGGCGAGATTTGGGCCGATATCGAGAACAATTGGGAAAGTGTGATTCTATCCATGGCGGATGATCGCAGCGTACGCGCCAGTAACGGATTGCTGCACGTGGCCGGCACCGCCAAACAGTTCGAATTTGACGGGACCGCAACGATCGATACCACGGACATACCGTCACTCGCCGTTTCGGTAAACGGCGACAGCGACATGAATCGATTCAACGTTGCGGCGCTGTCCATTGGGAATGACTGGGGCCGATCGCTCACGCGCGGCACAGTGACCATCGCGCCGGAACCAACCTGGGATCTACTGCATGAGTTCTACGACATCGATCCTGCGCTCGCCGATCCGGCCCTCACCGGCCAACTCCAGTTGCGAGGAAGTTCGGCCGGTCGCATCGTCGACCAGAACATCAGTGCCAGCGCAGCAGTAGACAGCCTGGCGGGCGAGCTGAACGGCTATCCGGTCACAGGCTCCGGGTCGCTGTCTTATGACGACGAGCTGCTCCGATTCAAGAATGCTCGTATCAACGTGGGCACTAATCATGCGACGCTCGATGGCAGCTACGGTACCAGGCTCAATCTGCGTGCGGCTCTGCAATTAGCCGATATAAACCAATTGCTTCCCGATGCGGCCGGCTCGGTTAGCGGCGAAGTGCAGCTTGAATCCGAGCCTGATCGCGTCGCGTTGAGCGGCGCCCTGGATGCAACATCGCTGGTGTGGCAGGACTACGCCGTTGACCATCTCGAGACTCGCTTTGACCTGCCAACGGTTGGTGCCGGTACGATCTTCCTGCGCGCTCAAAAGGCTCAGATCAGCGACGTCTTGTTCGAGACTGTATCGCTCGATGGCACCGGTTCGGCCCGGTCGAATGAGTTATTCGCGACTATCGATAGTCCAATTGGCCGCACTGAAGTCCGAGTCCGTGGCCGATATGTCGACGAACTTTGGTCGGGGTCAGTCAAATCACTGACAACGCGAGGTGAAGCGCTTGGCGAGTGGGTGCTGCAACAGGAGACCGATCTGCTGGTCTCCGCCGCGGTCGTAAATCTCGGACGCACCTGTCTCGTCGCCGTCGCGCCCGAGGGCACTGCCTGCATCGAAATGGATGTCGAGACCGAAGGACCACTGCGATTCAAGACTTCGATCAGCGGCCTGCCGCTGAGCGCATTACCGATTAGCCTTCCGGAAGCCTCGAGCATTATGGGCACTATTGAGGCTGAAGCCGACGGTGAGTTTCTGGACCAACGCCTGCGGGCAACTGCCAATCTAAATGTCCTGAATCTCGGCCTCCGCGCGGTCTACGAAGACGAGGAACTTGCGGCGGATTTCGACGTAGCCACAGTAAATGCATCCATTGTCGATAACCGCCTCAACGCCGACCTGCAGCTGACCGCGACCGATAAGTCGGCCCGCGCAAGTGCGAATATCGAGCTCGTGGACGTCCTCGACGAGCAATCGCAATTGACAGGCGGCGCGGCTCTCGAGGTCAGCGATTTGTCGCTGCTGTCATTCCTGTATCCCGATATCACGAAAACCGCCGGCCGCATCAACGGCAGGGTCGATGTGTCAGGCAGTATGGCTGCGCCCGAATTCGTCGGCGAAATTGGCCTGCAGGACGGCGCCTTTGAAGTGACGCGCGCCGGCAACGCGGTA
>JAOTUU010000369.1 GCA_029863705.1 Gammaproteobacteria bacterium | reverse complement strand
CAATCGGAATGTCGACTTCAGCAAATCGTGCAAATTCAGCACTCTCTAGCAGCCCGATATCGCCAATCCTAAGTCGGTGCACTTTCTGAGTATAGGGAGCAATCAGAACCAGGCCCGGTCCCTTGAATGCTTGAAACCGGCCTAAAATAAAGACGGCGAAACGCTCACTTTCTCCCGCAATCTTGATCGAGCTCGGCAAGATTACGATCACGATGAGCGTCAAGATAAGAATGGGCAGCATTTCGGACATGATTTTGCGAACCGATTCTGAGATCGTCGGAAGGACAGCATAACATCGTGCGACTCGGCCTATTGTTTCTTGCCGCAAGTAACTACCTTGCCAACAGCTATTGACGCCGTCGAGTGTGTGCCCACATTCTTCTATTGCCCAATCAGGCCGGTAACCAAAAGCACTCCAATAAAAATAGCTCCGATCCCGCCAAATAATTCCAGTCGTCCGCCCCCTTCAACTACCGGTTCAAGGTAGGCTTCTCGCGCATCGTCCGGGTTATAGAAAACAGTTTGTGTCGAGCCCTCTGGGTACTTTGCTTGTTGTTTTTCAGCGAGAATCCTGCCCGATCTGATTTCCCCGCCGATGGCAATGTCGTTATTGGTGTACTGCTTATCTTGCACTTCGTATTGATATTTTATCTTGAAGCGAAACTTCGCATTCGCGCCGGGTCTCTTGCGGACTTCCGATTTGATGATCTTCGCTTGCGTTGTTGGCCAATGTTCTGCCTGTCTTAGCTTGACAGCACTCTTCCGGCCAAGGTGAATTATCCAGACTCCAATGGCCACAATCAACACGCCGAAAATTTGTGTTGAAACGCCATTCACCTTCGTTTCTCCAATAGTAGTAGTCAGCTACGTAATATTGCTGAGACTATCACGCGTTCGCGGCGACCCCAGAAACTTGCCGCTCACGAACGGCCGCTTTCGGGGTATGGCGACTGGCTGCTGCGCACCACAAACAGCCGTTCAAATGCTAGTATTGAGCGAAACGAAAAGGGCTGCTACTGACCCGAAGCGGACGGTCGTTGCTCCACTCTCAATCGTCACAACTGAATACTGGTAGATCCCGAATCACCGACTTATCAATACAGCACCTTGCATCTGTATTTCTCCTGAGTCTTGGATTATCGGGTCGCAAATTTAAAATTACAATCGAGGGGCTTTTCCGATGAACTTTCTGTCAAAGTACAACGATCACACATACGCCTTGCTACGAATCGTTTCTGGCGCAATTTTCACATTTCATGGCGTGCAGAAGATTTTTGGTGTTATGGCGGAATTCCAACCCGCAATTGGCACGCAACTATGGATTGGAGGCATGATTGAGTTGATATGCGGTGTTCTGATTGTGATCGGTCTTCAGACACGCTGGGCGGCATTTCTCGCCAGTGGCACCATGGCGGTTGCCTACGTTCAGTTTCATTGGAATTTTCAATTTGGTCCGGAGTTTTTTCCTGCTATCAACGGTGGCGATGCCGCAATTCTCTACAGCCTGATTTTCTTGCACATTGCGTGCCGTGGATCCGGCATATGGTCTCTGGATAAAAACGAATAACCGACTCCACCGACCAAAATTAGTATCCGCTAATAGTGATGACAGCAGGAAGCCGGTAACCGTGCACCTGCGAATGGACAATCCATTCGGCCATATCAGGTGAGCTGGCTCAGTCCTTTTTGACGCTGTAGACAACGTCGACGTTGTTGACCGAACCTGAGCGTGACTCGAGAACCATTCGATTGTTCAGCTGATAGCGCAACAGCAATGTGCCGAGGTTGTCGACGATTCCATAGGCGTACTCGACCAACAGGCGGCTTCCAAAGCGCTTGCCAGCGACAAGTTGCTGGCCGCCCGAGCCACCTTTAACCGCAAGCGTATCAAGGCCGAGTTGATTACTGATCCGCGACACGACACTTCCTGCGGTGCTGAGGCCGAGCGCGAAGGCGGCCTGGTTAAGCATGTCTCCCTGCTCGGCATTGGCGCTGACCAGCGGTCGACCCGTGAGCAAGTACGACAACGATTCAGCATCACCGAGAATTGGATCGCTGAAAACGGCAGATCGCGGCTGCGCCGGTGTGCCGCTCAAATGAAGTCCGGCAACAACGCCGTCACTGGCCGTGCGCGTTGCACGGATGTCGAGCAAGGGGTTATCCAGCGGACCATTGAAAACCAGCTCACCGCGTTCGATCTGCAGGTCTTGCCCGTAAGCCTTGTAGCGACCGTCCCGCAAGATTAGTCGACCGGATCCAAGATACGGGGACTTGCTGCCGCCGGTGATGCGAACGGCGCCCTCGATACCGGTTGTCAGGCCAAAGGCCGAGAGTGAAACGGCTTCTCCAAGAACAGTTCGCACGTCGACGAAAAGTTCTCGGCGAACGGTGTCCTGCGCCTCGTCGTCGCGATGAACAACCACATCGGCCGAGGGCTGCTCGGCGGTTTCCGGCAACTCATGAATCGTGATACTGGCATCGGGGATACCGAGCTCGCCGCTGATCCGAGTAGCTCGATCATCGAGAATGACATCAATGGCCGGTGACGCCGTTACCTGCCACTCGGGAAGACGCAGGAGCGCGAACTCTTCCCCCTTGAGCGTTATTTGCGTGCGTATGCCATCGGTGGAACTTAGTGTGGTCGTGCCGGCAAGCGACAAGTGGCCGACACCTGATCTTGCGCTACCGTCAAGGCTAAGAC
>JAOTUU010000088.1 GCA_029863705.1 Gammaproteobacteria bacterium | reverse complement strand
TGAAGCAGTGAACGGGGCAGTTCGTGCATGTCGGCTTGTCGTCCCCGTACGGACATTTCCGGAGTCGCACATCAACATAGTCCATAAAATCCTGACACGTTGCACACAGAATGCCATCCGAAGTGTCATGGTGATCCGAGCAGTAGATGCCGATCATCTTTGAGATGGTCAATCGTTCACGAGCAAGGTGTTTCATTTCTGAGTGAATCCCGATTCTGTATGTGGCCAGCAGGATCAGACTAGCGATTCTCGATCGCGAATTCGATAGCGGCTTTCCGATACAATCCGGATGACTGGGGTACCTGCTATGTAAAGGTTTACGGCGAGCCCGGCACGACCTTCGACGTATTGATGCTGCCATCTAACTAGTACGGAAACCGGCCTTCCGCGGCCACGCCGTCTTCGTAAAACGGATACTACGTACAACCCAGAATTGACGCGACTCTCCTTTCAGCGCGAATGCGCCAGAACAACATAAGGAGAAAGCGATGCGTAAGTTACTAGTATTATCAGTTGCATTCGTCCTTGGAATGACTTTTGCAACGCCGCTGGAAGCCGGTAAGGGGCAATTGACGGAACTGCCTTTTAACGCAACGGTCACGCGGTTGGGTTCTCCATTTCAATGAGGATCCGAACGATGTGGCAGCCCGATGTACTGATACGCCGACGGGCAAGGTAGCGTGGGCGCTTGCATCTTTGGGGAGTCGCTCTCCGGACCGCCCGTTATCCAATTCATGGACTACTTTACGTTCCATGACGGTGGTACTGGCCGGTTCACATTCGCATCGGGTGGTGGCGTGGATATCGGTGCGGTTGATTTTAGAGACTTCTCATTCTCGTTTCAGATGGCAGGTGTTATCTCGTATAGCAAACGCTGACCAAAAAGCCTGGAGAATATCTTAGCGAGCGGCGGGCTCTCTGAAGGCCCTCAAGCAGTTGAATGAAGTCGGCATGTGCCCGCAAGTCACACGTCGTCTATAATCGGATCTTCAACTTCAGTTCGAAGAACCTGAAATGGACATCCTCAAGGAACTGACTCGCCGCGGCGTGATCCGAGCCGCGGCCATGTACGTCGCCATCGCCTGGGGCGGCACGGAAATCTTGGTTTTCCTTATTGACGCCCTGCAAGGGGAGCAAGCGGCCGGACCGGTCAGGAAATACCTCGCAATCCTGTTCATCGCCGGCTTCCCGGTAGCCATGTACCTGGCATGGACGCGAGATTTGGGAATGCGGTCTCGGCGCGTTGTTGCGGCTGGCGCTATGGCTGCGGTGTTGGTCGCTTTGCTGATCTGGGTGATACCGAATCCGTCTATGACGCCTGACACGGCTGCCCTGCAACTCGTCGACATCAATCCGAAGTCCATTGCGGTATTGCCATTCGTGAATATGAGCGGCGACGAAGACAATACCTATTTCAGCCACGGTATGTCAGAGGAATTGTTGAACGTTTTGGCGCGCATACCAGGCTTGAAGGTGTCATCGCGCACTTCCTCATTTCACTTTGCCGGACGGGATGTGCCGCTCACTGAGATCGCCGCCAAATTGGCGGTGCGCCATATTCTCGAGGGAAGCGTACGAAGAATTGGCAACAATGTGAGGATCACGGCACAACTCATAGACGCTCAGACAGACAAACACCTCTGGTCAGAAACCTATGACCGTGAAGTGCTGGATACCTTTGCGGTTCAGGGGGAGATAGCGACAGAGATTGTCAACGAGCTACAGTTGAATCTCGTTAACCCCATCCGTTCTGCGCGCCCGACCGAAATCGAGGAAGCATTCGACAAGTACTTGCGCGGATGGCACTTCATGAGGCAAGGATGGGGCCGCGACGATTTCCTCGCAGCCAGGAAGTACTTTGCCGAAGCCGTTGAACTCGACCCCGAGTTTGCACAGGCTCACGCATTGCTTTCGCTTACCGAAACGTCGCTGGGAAACTTCCGGCACCTTCCGCCTGAAGAGGTATATCCATCAGCATACGAATCTGCATCTACTGCGGTCGCACTTGATGACAGCTCGCCGGAGGCGCATGCCGTAATGGGTTGGCTGGCGCTTTCCTATCAATTCGATTGGGAAGAGGCCGCAAAGGAATTTCGTCGTGCCATCGAGTTGGCGCCGAGCAATTTCATCGGCTACAACGGCCTTTCATATGCGTTACAGGCGGGCGGACGGCTGGACGAGGCATTGGCGGCGTCGGAAAGGGTGTTCGAGCTTGATCCGATGATGATCTGGAGCCGCAATGGGCAGGCAGCAACCTATTTTAAAAAACAGGAATATGACGCCGGCCTTGAGCAGGTCCTGGTCATGCTGGAAATGCAGCCCGACGATCCGCTCATGCTCGCCTGGGTTGGATCTTTCTATGCGGCGAAAGGTATGTCCGCTGAAGCCCTTGAATACGGCAGGCAGGCCGCCCGACTCGCCGCGGGAGACCCAAATATTGACCTGATGCTTGCCGGACAGCATGCCCAACTGGGCAATGAGGCTGAGGCGCGAAAGCTGCTGCAGCAGGCAATGGCGCAGCGCGACTCGAAGTTTGTCTCACCGGGCACTATTGCCATCGTCCACACCCACCTTGGCGAATATGACGAGGCCATTGAGTGGCTTTACGTAGCGGTCGATGAGTTTGACAGCTTCATTTTCAATCTTAACTACCCCGACTTTGACGCACTTCGCTCCGAACCGCGATTCATCGAATTGTGTGATCAGCTGCGAATGCCTTGTGCGGAGTACTGATTGTCTATGTTCCGCTTATTCCGAAAGATCAGGGAAGAGATATTGATCGGCAAGAAGACTCGCAGGTACCTCGGCTATGCCATTGGGGAGCTCATTCTGGTGGTGCTGGGCATTCTCATTGCATTACAGATCAATAACTGGAATGAGGAACGTATTGAGCAACGGCAGATTGCCGATTATGCCCATGCCCTCATTAAGGACCTTGAGCGAGATTTGGCTATGGCCGCGGTCATTCAGGCCGAGGTTGGTGTGCTAATTGACAAGATTGACGCCTTGGCTGCGTACATAAAGGACAAGCCCATTGAGGAGGTGAGGAATATCGATCTTTACTATCTCATGCGGGCGCCATTCTACCGCCCGTATTCCTGGAACCGGACCGCGCTCGAGCAGATCAAGAGTTCGGGCGCGTTGCGGCAGATGAAGAATCAAGTACTGGCTGAGAAAATTGCGGCTTATGAAGCATTCACAAATCATCTGGACGGAGACTTCGATTTTGACCGCTCCGTCGGAGCCCGTTCGGTGGCGTTGGCGGGCAAGGTAGTCGACATGAATTACCCGAACGTACATGAAATTTTTAGGGCCGAAGCCATCACCTATGCATTTTCGTTTCCCGAATCCGAGTTTCATTCAGCATACAAGGATACGAATCTCTCACTGCTGACCGACGACATGGAAGACGTCAAAGTTGCCGTCAACAGTTATCTGGTTCTTGGTGGCTATTACGGAATCAGGCCTCGAGCCAAAATCGAAATGCCGCGGCTGGCAACGAGCGCTACAGAGTTAATTGCACTGTTAGAAGAAGAATACCCAGAATGATGTGCGATAAATCACCAAACTGGGCGAAACGCACGCTTACACAGACGCGGGCAATGGAGCAAGAATGGCTATGCTAGTAGCGGGAATGGCAGGACTTGTTTTTCTTGGGTTGGTTATCTTCTTGCTCGTAAGCAACGTGGATTCTCTATCCAGACAATTTCTCAGCGGTCTCGGGTATTTCTTGCTCGTCGTAAGTACTTTGGAGCTACTCGTCCTTTTTTGGGTTTTGGTATACATAGCAATCAGCGACTGGTCTTTGTGGGGTCTCTCTTTTGACGCTTTCTGGAGAGAACAACTATCTGCCATATATTTCATCAAAGAGTGGCTATATTCCTGGCTGTGGAATGACTTGCTGAATTTTTTCTTTGTGTTCTTACCGGCGGTGGTGTTTCTAACTCTCAGGACGATTATCACGACCGTTTTGGGGTTCTGGGCACTGGCTGCGTCCAAAAAACAGAATTGAACAGATCCTGGGGCTGCTTGTGATTCAAAGCGAACATCTAATGATTGTCTGCCAGACGGCTGATGGCCGCCAATTGTGAACAATTTAACAACGCACGACGTTTCTTTTGCTAAAATTCTGCCATCTGTAACTCGCCCGATCATCGAGCGGGCAGGGCCGACGTAAATGAAAACACCGGAAGTACCTCTAGACGAAACTGTACGTCTGTTGAGTCTGCACTCGCTGCGGATCCTGGATTCTGCACCCGAGGAGCGCTTTGATCGGGTCACACGCATGGCGAAGCGAGTATTCGACGTCGATATCTGTTTGGTTAGCCTCGTCGATTCGGATCGCCAGTGGTTTAAGTCAAAACAAGGGCTCGATGCCTGTCAGACGCCGCGAGAAGTATCATTCTGCGGCCACGCGATTTTGGAAGAGCAAGCGTTTGTCGTTGAGGACGCGCATGCCGATGAGCGTTTCGCTGACAACCCACTCGTCACAGGCAATCCGAACGTACGTTTTTACGCAGGCTATCCGGTGCACACGACAGATGGTCATCGTATCGGAACTCTATGTCTGATCGACAAGGAGCCGCGGAGATTTTCAGCGAGCGAGGAACAGACGCTCAAAGACTTTGCGGCGCTGGTTGACGATGAGCTCGCTTCTTCGGCGGAAATCAATGTCGATGAATTAACAAAAGTCGCTAATCGGCGTGGTTTTCTGCAGGTCGCGTGCCATTTGTTACCACTATGTGAACGTAACAAGCTGGATGTCGAGTTACTGTTCTTTGATCTCGACGGCTTCAAAGCGCTTAACGACACATTCGGGCACAAGGCGGGCGATGAAGCTTTGCAAATGTTTGCCAAACTGCTGCTCAAGAGTTTTCGCGAGTCCGACGTCATCGCGCGACTTGGCGGAGATGAGTTTGCTGTCCTGATTGCAGGCCAGCGTGTATCTTCCGATCCCGCGTTATCGAGAATGCGAACGCTGGGCAAAGAGAAAGAATCGAGGTTAAGCCAGCACGTAGACTGGAGCGTGGGCAGGGCCAAATTTGATCCCGGCGTTCACCAGGGTATCGAGGGCTTGCTGAGCGCCGCTGATGAGCGAATGTACGCGCAAAAGAAAACCCGCAAAAATAAAGAATCCACTTAGACCTGTAGTGGCCAATATGTGGAAACAATCGTGTGGTTTGCTTGCTATGACCATTGCATCTTTGACCTTACTGGCTGGTTGCCTACCAGAAGAGGATCGGGGTGACATCATGGACGTTACGGATTTCGCAACACGCTATGCGGCTGCGTGGAGTGGTCAAGACCCCGCCGCTTTCGCCTCGTTCTACGCGGAGAACGGGTCATTGCGCATCAATGATGGCGAACCATCTATAGGACGCGATGCTGTAATGGAGACTGCGCGAAGTTTCATGGGGGCTTTTCCCGATATGGTCGTTCGACTGGTCGAGCTTCGCCAAACAGGCGATCACGTAGAATTTCACTGGCACTGGACTGGAACAAATACTGGCCCCGGCGGCACCGGGAATGCAGTTGATCTCAAAGGCTACGAGCTATGGACCGTGGACGAAGATGGGCTGATCCTCGAATCGCTCGGTCACCTGGACGATGACGAATACCAACGACAATTAAACGCCGGATCGGAGGCTATTGACCTAAAGCGGCTACTAACAAATTAAGTAACGCATTACGATATGTGGCACTTTCGTACGATAATCGCCAATTAGCAGCAGGAGTCACAAATCATGAATTGGGAGGCCATATCTGCCGTCAGTGAGCTGGTGGGAGTCACCGCGGTCATGATTACTTTTATCTACCTGGCTGTTCAGATCAGGCAGAACACAGCTGCAGTTGCGACATCCACCTACGAAAGTGTCATGACGGGGTTTAATGACATCAACATCGTCGTTGCAAGCGATCCGGCACTTGCCTCCCTGCTCGATCGCGGTTGCCAAAATCCGACCGCTTTGAATTCCGAAGACGTGGTGCAGTTCAATTTCTTGCTTCGTTGCTACGCAAATCAATGGTGGAAACTATTCAAGCTGCATGAGAGGGGCAGCCTGCCAGTCACTGAGTGGAGCATTTTTGCTCGAGAAGCAGCGCAGTTCATGGCTCAGCCCGGCTGCAGGCCATTCCGATCTCAGAACGCTCTATTCGCCGATCTCTACACCGAGCTGGATAAGCACGGGGGCACTGAGATCTCGGACTTCGGCTTCGGCAATAAAACGCCAGGGGAATAGAAGCGTAGGCTCAGGCCTCGCCCGAATATGCGACTATTCGTATCGCAAAGGAATAGCGAAACATGACGGTATCGGGCACCAATTCTGGAAAAGCGGCAGAAGATTACGGCACTTTTCGGGCCGGATTTCCTGATTCGATTTTTGATCGGCTTGCCGAGTTCAATGTCGGTCTGCTGGACCATAAAGAGTTGCTTTCTGCTCGGTTTCCATCGAGTGTTCTCGCCGTACCGCATCGTGTATTCGCAATAGTCGCGGTCACGCATCAGAGCAAGGGGACTTGAGTGGTCGATAAAGTCAATTTTGTCGTAAAAGCACTGGAGCTTATCGAACGCTGGACGGGGCGACAAAGCCAGGCCAAAGTTCAAAAGGAACGTATTCGTGCGAGGGCCTTAAAGGCATTGCTTGCCGCGGTGAATGAGACAACAGCGTATAAAGCTGATCTGCGAGATGGCGGTCGGCGCAACCGAAATCGCGAAGCGAAGATTTCACAGCTTTGGTCCCAAGCGTCAATTCGTGTCCATTCATTGGATAGGCGCCTGTCAACTATTCTCGCGATGACGTCCATGGGCTGGGCTGATGCGGAGCTTTGGGATACGCCAGCGTTTAGGGCGGCCCCTTTGGGACTCGACCGCATCCGTGATCAGTGCCTCTGGCTTCTCGGTAACAATGAATAGCGCCCGTAATAATTGGTTTGTCGGACAAGCGACTGATTATCTCGTCGCTGCTGAGTCATGAGGAAATGTATCTATACCTTTTTACTGATCCTCGCTGCATGCGGTGGCGGCGGTGATGGGAATAATCCTCGATTTCCTGGAGGGTCACCGCCGATCGGCGGTGAGATTACGGTGCGCGTCACTGGACGTAGCGAGATCGAGCCTAACAACAGCTTAGCCGAGGCTGACGCGCACACAATGCCCGCGCATGGAGACGATGCGGACTACGTTGGCTTCTCCGTCATTGGGGCCGTAAACGATACAGCCGATCCGGAGGATTATTTTGTGTTTACCGCTTCGCGTGCGCACGTATTTACGATTCAAATGTGCCCATCCATAAACGACAGTTACGTACCGTGTAGTCCATTCAGCACGAACGATACCATTGATACGTCTGTTGCGTACTTTGAGGTACAGGATCAGAACGGAGTGCTTCTACTGAGTTCCCAAGCGGATACCGCAGCTGGTAATTACCAGGACGTCAGCATAAACGCCGGCGTTACCTACTACCTCGCGGTGTTTGCCGAAGACACAGTTGGCGCCACGCAGAGCTACTACATCGAGGCGGTCGAGAAGGTCCCGTTCCCTTAGAAAGTCCATCAGTAAAGTGCTACCTTCAATCACTGCTCTTGATGTAGAGAAGCGACTGTCGCCTTGCCGGTTGCAATTATCTTTGCTTGGACGTTTGAACTCACGCCGGACGGGCTTAAGCGCGACTACGAGGTTGACCGTCGGCATGGACAATATCCTGGAAGGGAGTGTCCGCAGTTCAGGCAACAAGGTCAGGGTTGCCGCCCAGCTGATCAACACTGTTCGGGGATAAGCGGCCGCTGTCGGTGAGCAGGGCAGAATATGACCCGAACCGGGACTGCTAAATTGCTCTAAACCAGCCGAATCATGCATACTCGACTGGGAGAGCATAAAGCCCGAAATACTCAGAATATGCCGCTCAAGAAGAAATAAGGCTTCGAGCCATGGCGCAAGAATACAATGAAGAATGAAGGCCCACTGAATGACGGAATTCGTGGTACAGATGATCGCCATCGTAAGAGCAATGAATTTGACGACGCTGTAACCTCTGAAATTCCGGAGGCATTGTCGAGATTCTTCGATGATGACGAAGCGGCGGATCAGCTGCACGACGTAATAGCTACGAACATTGAGCTATCGACGCGCATCGATCTGGATGACGATTTCTTTCTGGAGTCGGGCCTTCATCTTAACGACCGTTACGAAATAATCGAACTCATAAATACCGGCGGCATGGGGCTTATCTACAAAGCTGTAGATCGCCAGCGGATTGCTGACGGCGCTGACAAGGCATACGTAGCGATAAAGATTCTGCGTCAGTCATTGGCCGCGCCAGAGAAGCTGCGCCTCGCACTCGAACGAGAGGCATCTCGGGCACAGTCTCTTGCGCATCCAAACATCATCAATATCTTCGATTGCGCCGAGCACGAAGGAAAGTTTTTCCTGGTGATGGAATGGTTGCAAGGAGAGTCTGTCAATGATTTGCTGCGGCGCACGCGGGGTCTGCAACTTGCGCAGGAATTTGCCTGGCCGTTGATCGCAGGAGCTGCAACTGGTCTGCAATATGCGCACTCGAACAACATCGTGCACGCCGATATCAATCCGTCGAATATCTTCATTACAGACGATGACGAGATCAAGTTACTGGATTTTGGTGTCGCCAGAAATTGTGGTGTGCCGGAACAGGACGAAACTTACGAACGCTTCTCCTGGGTGACGCCAACGTATGCGAGCCCCGAGGTCTTGTCCGAGGAAACGCCAGTTTTCGAAGACGACGTCTTCTCCCTTGCTTGTGTCGCTTACCGACTATTGAAAGGCTCCCATCCATTCGGCGGCTCGCCGTCAATCGTCGCCGAAAAGAAACAACTAATGGTGGAACCAATACCGGGGCTCGCAGAAGAGGACTGGAAGTTTTTGCGTCAGGCTTTATCGTATAAGCGCGAGGATCGCCCCAAATCGGTCAGCGGATTCTTGCGAGATAGGCAGGGCACGAGTGCAGTCGGAAGAAGTAGCCCATGGTTTGCCCGCGAAAAGTCGCCTTGGCGCTTGATGGCCGTAGCAGGTGCGATCGCGGCAATTGCCGGATTCTTGTGGTTGTTGAAAGGGGAACCCCAAAACGAACTCGTGCCACCCGCCGCCACACAGGCCGGTGAAGAAGCAAGCGCTGCAGAGACCGCGGACAGGACCACGCCGGCTGAGATCGAGTCCCTTCTGGGTAATGCGTCTCAAGCGATGAACGAGCAGCGTTTGGTTTCGCCCGACGACGCCAGTGCGCGGTTCTTTTATAGCCAGGTGATGGGCATCGAGCCTGCGAACCCCACTGCGCTTCGGGGTCTGCGGGCTATAAGCGACGAGTTTGTGCGGCGGGCGAATGAGGCGGTACGTGCTGATGACCTTAACCAGGCTTATAGTGCCGTCGCCATCGCCGCGGAAACGGATGCAGCAAATCCGGCTATTGAGATTGTTGAACAGATAATTGTCGCACAAGGTGATGGCGTACTTGCCGATTCCCGCACGGCAGTTGCGATAGCGGACTTTGAGACCGCTGCCACACTTTTGTCCCGTGCAGAGCGATACAGGCACATCGATCCGGATGCGATCCAGTCAATCCGGCAGCAAATCGCGCGATTTGCGCAAGACAGACAGTTTCTCGACAGTCTCGCGAATGCGAACGCGCTCATCGCAGCCGGCAGACTAACCGCTCCGGCCGATGATAATGCTCATGCGGCACTCGTTGAGCTGCATCAGGTCCATGGTGATGATCTGCGATTGCTCGATTCGATGCAACGGCTTGGGGAGCGTCTCTTGACTCGTGCGGCTTTCGCGGCAGCCACTGGACGCTTCACGGAGGCGACCGAGCTGCTCGATGCCGTCGACACACTCGGTGTTCTATCGCCGGAGGTCATATCTGCGCGCGAGTCGATGCTGGTCGCCATTGACGGATCCGAGACACAAGAGGCGCCGGTAAGTGTGTTACTGGAAGAACCGGGCAGCGATTTGACGTCACCAGTTCTTGCAGCGGCCGCTGTCGCGGACGTGGAACTCGCAATCACCACGGATAGCGAAAATACGTCCGTGGCTGCCGTCGCCAATTTGCCGCAGGCATCCCGGGAGCGGGAACCAGCTTCGGATACCATTGTCGCTGCCGCGGCGGTCGATGAATCGCCACCGCGACAAGTGCAGAGCGTTGAGCAATTTGGAATCAAGAGATATGTTGCGCCGGTCTTCCCGCGCAGCGCACGCCTTCGCGGTCTTTCGGGCCTGGTCGAAGTCCGTTTCAACATCAACATTGACGGAAGAACGGACGCTATAGATGTTTTGCGTGCTGAGCCTGACGATGTATTTGTGTCCAGCGCAGTGAAAGCAGTGAAGCAGTGGCGCTTCGAGCCGCAGGAAGAAGTCTTCGGAGCTCGGATCACTCTGAGGTTCGAATCACCTCCGTAAGCAATGATTCCGACTGTCGCACCTGTTGTTAGCGTGACCCTGAACTTTCAATGCTCGAGTCATCGGTATGGATTGGACGACTGTTACGGCCATGTTAGCTGCAGCTTGGTTGGTAGTTACATTTTTCCAGGGCTGAGAAGACCGCTTGTGGTTGTTAGCTGCCCTGCAAATCCGGTTGATTTTGAGGAGGCGGATGACCGCTCTCGATGAAAGCAGACATTCAGAATCCGGTCTCCGAAATTCACTGATTGAACGACCGCTTACCCCCAGAAGCTGACATCGGGCTAAACTGGTACTTAAGGGCGGCTACTGACCCGAAACCGACATTGCCAATAGCTTTTTTCCTCGTCTTTTTCATCCCTGCAATAACATCACGAGTTCAGAGAGGATAAACTCCTGTAGGGATGTCTAATTTTGTTGTGGCTAATTTTTCGGCTGGTTTATAGCGACTATGAACAGTACTAGCACAGCCTTGGCCAGGTCTTATACCAAACCTTGGACAGTGAAGGCTTACGAGGCGCTACCGGGCAATCCGATTTGGATAGGCATTGTTTTCACAATTGGCCTGCTCCTAATATTTTTCGTCGGTAGAGCTATTTTCGACGGCGCCGAAAGCTCCACACCGGACAACCTTCGGGTGGCTGTCACACACATATTGATGACGGCATACAGCGCCTCTGCGTATGCCTATCTGCTACTAAGTGTGCGCAAGACAACACTTGACCTGTCGCCGGTTGCTCGATACGTACCGCATTGGCAAGAGATTGTGGATCGTTCTGGTAAGCACCCGTGGTGGATCATGCTCGTTGTAGGAGCCGCAAGTTACCTCGTCGTGGGCGTGGCCGTCACCAATGCGACCACGCCTGCGCCCGCGAATCCATGGGAATGGCAAAGCTGGGATTACGACATTTACTGGCATCGCGCCACGACAGTAATGTTCGTGTGGTGGATCGGATGTTTTTGCTACGTGACAGTGGTGGAGTCTGCGCGACTGTCGCGATTGTCGGACCGCATCGGATCTCTGGATCTTCTTGACATGCGTCCCTACCAACCGTTGATCCGGCAGGGGTTGACCAATGCGCTATTGGTGTTTGGCATGGTATCTGTACTGTCGCTATTGGGCATCGAATCTCGATATGGGCCGTTACTTGTGGGATCTTGGATAACGTTTATTGTAGTGGCATGGGTCGGGATGATGTTGCCATTACGCGGCATTCGCACAAAGATCAGAGCTGCCAAGAACCAGGAGCTTGATTGGTGCACACAGAGCCTCAGGACTTCAAGAGAGGCTCTGAAGTCTGGTGCTGTTGGGCAGCAGTCGATAGCTGAAATCATGGCATACAAGATTATGATCGAGAACATAAGAAACTGGCCCTTCGATAGTTCTACTCTGGTTCGTTTTACGCTATACCTGCTTATTCCGCTGGGCTCTTGGCTTGGAGGCGCCTTTGTCGAACGAGGGCTTGATTTC